>NZ_JAAHBU010000640.1 GCF_010671725.1 Pseudomonas brassicae
GCAGGCCAGCAGCAGCCACAGGGCAATCAGCGGTTTGTCGAGGTTGAGGTGCATCGAGAACGGCGCGGCATCCGTCGTCAGGCGCAGTGCATGGATGACTCGGGCATTGTGAAAGCCAGGCAAGGCGTGCATGGCCAGGCCGACCGCCAGGGCGGTGAACAGGCCGTGGCCCAGCACATTGAGCCAGCGCGCGGCGCTACGCCGCACCAGCCAGCCGGCGCCGAGCAGTGCGATGAAGGTGCAGGCGGCCGCAGGGGCGAGGCGGCCGTAGGCGAGGGCCAGGGCATAACCGCAGGCCAGCAGGAACAGCCCGATCCATTGGGACAACAGCATGGTGAATCCTTCAAGGCACAAAGCAGGGTCGGCACTACGACTGGCCAACCCTGCTCCAGGGCACGTGCTAGCCCGCGATCAGTTGGCGCAGCACGTAATGCAGGATACCGCCTGCCTTGAAATACTCCACTTCGTTGAGCGTGTCGATACGGCACAGTACCTGGATCTGCTCCTGCGCGCCGTTGTCGCGGGTGATGCGCAGGGTCAGGTTCATGTGGGGGCGTAGCTGGGCATTGCCCAGGCC
>NZ_JAAHBU010000641.1 GCF_010671725.1 Pseudomonas brassicae
TTTGCGTGGGCCGCATAGCTCCAGTTATCGAGTAAATCCCGATTTTTTACATCTTTTAGAAAAAAAAACCGCGCTCCCCTTTAAAAATGCTTGGCAACAGCAACCACACTTTCCCTGGGAAAGGATGCATCCGTCGCCTCTATGTCAGCCAGAGAGATACCAAACAAGGCGTACTGAGGATGAGCCTCAACGACGTCAAGGAGCTTACGAAAGGTGGCTTTCCCTTGGACGTTGCCAAAGGGATGGTCATCGTCGGTGAGTCCACCGAGATTGACGATATAAGATTTCTGATTCATTTTTTCAGTTTAACCAGAGTCGCCTGACTGTCAATCAAGAATTCAAAGCAGATATGCGTTCCGAGCAAGGAGGGCATACCTACGCGATAGCTACTCGTCAGCTTGCCTTCCGTATAAACCATGATTAGCTCGAAATTCTGTTGTCGGATAGAGACCGTCGCGTTGTAGTTCGCTGCCACATCGCCACTGCGCTTAAGGCCAAGGCCACGACCATCATCACTTGAGCTGGAGATCTGACCCTGTTGGAACACCTGTAGCACAAGCTCGGGACCCGCTTCGGGCTGGGAAAAGTCGAGCGTTCCAAAAATAGCCGGATTTTCTGCCAGTATCGGCTGGAGACTGCCCACGATACCGACTCCACTGTCAGAGATTACAGTCTGGATTTTTCCGCCTTTTGGATAGTGCTGGAGCGCGGCAAAG
>NZ_JAAHBU010000642.1 GCF_010671725.1 Pseudomonas brassicae
TCTCAACTCTAAGATGGCATCAAAAAACATGGATAGAAACTTCCAACTTCAGCAATTCACTCAGGAAGCCCGAGGACATAGTCGCCAACCAGAACCAATCGGACACCACGAAAGAAGAACAAAAAGAACAGAATCCCAAAACACTTCCCTGCGGACAAGGTGTTGGAGCTTATAAGGGCCGCATCGTCCACAAGAGATAAACTTTTTCTGTTACTGCTATTCTTTGGCGGACTAAGGAAGTCTGAGCCATTCCATCTGTACGTCACAGATATAAGAATCAGAAATGGTGTAGCGGTTGTACGTTTAGCGGATCCAGTTGAGGGCGTGCACGAATGGGACGAAAAGTACGTCGGTAAACAGAAAGGCACTCGACTTGAGTTCCTTCAACAGCGATACAATTTGGGGCCTCGCAACAAGCTTGACCCTAGTCATCCCCTTCACGCAGGTTGGAAGGGAATGACTTTTGAAAATGACAATCAGGAAGCGACACTACAGTGGCTAATTCCTGAAATGGGCGAGTACTGCGCGCACTTACACACTGAATATATGCAACAATACAGGAACCATGTACGAGATGAGCACCCGTACTATTTTGTTAACATTAAAGACGGAGAAGAATTCGGCACCCCGTTGAAAATAGCCAACATGGACAAGTCATTTTATCGCTGCGCCTCCAAGATAGGACTCAAAGGAAGCAGAAAGGGGGTTAATCCGCATGGCGCGCGACATTTTTTTTGGTTACTTCTGCGCATCCCACCTAAGGCTCAGCAAGGAGGTAACTCAAATATTCATGCGGCACGCGTACATCTCCTCACTGAAGTCTACTACAGACTAGATATCGAAGTTGCACGTCAGGAGTTGGAAGGCGGGCCAAAAGCGTTTGGCCGAAAGCATTCCAGACTTCTGCAAGTCCGTGAAGAAAATCACTGGTGGGAAATAGCATGACTATACTCTCATTCAAGGCCCCGATCAGTGGAAAACTCGTTAAACTAAACACAAGCCTCAAGGAAGTAGCGCTGGCAGAAGAACTTAGCCTAGATGAGTTGAGAGGTCTCATAACATCGTACGAGGCTGAACGAATTGCAGTTTACTGGCGTGATAGCATTTTGCAGATCGATGAGTCTACTGGAACAACAGCGGGTTTCAGTCCAGTTTTTAGAAATTCAAAAACTGGGTCATTCTTGTGGCCCTAGACACCTTAAAACTGAGTTTTTCCAAGGATGCTCTCAACTCAATCACGGGGTGCAGAGCTTCTCTCCGAAATGGCTAAAATTCCTTTCGAAGTGCAGACCAAGTTACTTACCACCTTTCAACCCAAA
>NZ_JAAHBU010000643.1 GCF_010671725.1 Pseudomonas brassicae
CGCATGCTGGCCAACGCGCATGACGGGTTGGCCGTGAGCGATCGCGACGCGACCCGGGCCGCCCTGGCGCAGATGCCTGTCGAACGCATCGGCCTGCCTGCCGAGGCCGCCACGGCCTTCACGCGCATGGGCCTGCGCCACCTCGGTCAGGTGCTGGGGTTACCGCGTGAAACCCTGGCCAGGCGCTTCGCTGCGGCGGTGCAGTTGCACCTTGACCACCTGCTCGGCCTGCGCCCCATGGCGCTGGCGTGCTATGTGCCACCTGATCGTTTCGAGGCGCGGCTGGAGCTCAACTTCGATGTCGAATCGCATCAGGCGCTGCTGTTCCCGCTGCGTCGACTGATCGCCGACCTGGCGGCATTTCTGGCCAGCCGCGATGGGGGTGTGCAGCGTTTCACCCTGTTCCTGGAGCATGCCCAGGCCTTCGAAACACCGGTGGTGGTCGGCTTGCTGGCGGCCGAGCGCGAGCGGCATGCTGTTCGAACTGGCCCGCGGCCGGCTGGAGCAGCTGAGCTTGCCCGCGCCCGTGCGCAGCCTGCGCCTGCTGGCCGAAGACCTGCCGACGTTTGTGCCCCAGCCTGGCGAGCTGTTCAATGCCCGGCCTCAGCAACAGCAGGGCTGGGAGCAGTTGCGCGAGCGCTTGCGCGCACGCCTGGGTGATGACCGCGTGCGCCCCGTCCAGGCCTTTGCCGACCACGCCCCGAGCACGCCTGGCATGC
>NZ_JAAHBU010000644.1 GCF_010671725.1 Pseudomonas brassicae
TGCCGCGGCCGTGGCGGCGCGCCTGCTGCCGGCGACCACCGGCACCGACACCGGCGGCTCTATCCGACAGCCGGCAGCGCTGACCAACCTCACCGGCCTCAAGCCGACCTACGGTCGTGTTTCGCGCTGGGGCATGATCGCCTACGCCTCCAGCCTCGACCAGGGTGGCCCGCTGGCACGTACCGCCGAAGACTGCGCCTTGCTGCTGCAGGCCATGGCCGGTTTCGACGCCAAGGACTCCACCAGCATCGACGAGCCGGTGCCCGACTACAGCGCGCCGCTCAATGCCTCGCTGCAGGGCCTGCGCATCGGCCTGCCGAAGGAATACTTCGGCGCCGGCCTGGACCCGCGCATCGCCGACCTGATCCACGCCAGCGTCAAGGCGTTGGAAAAACTCGGCGCGGTGGTCAAGGAAATCAGCCTGCCGAACATGCAGCACGCGATCCCCGCGTACTACGTGATCGCCCCGGCCGAAGCCTCGTCCAACCTGTCGCGCTTCGATGGCGTGCGCTACGGCTACCGCTGCGCAGACCCCAAGGACCTCACCGACCTGTACAAGCGTTCGCGCGGTGAAGGCTTCGGTGCCGAGGTGCAGCGGCGCATCATGGTTGGCGCCTACGCGCTGTCGGCC
>NZ_JAAHBU010000645.1 GCF_010671725.1 Pseudomonas brassicae
TGATGCCGGCGCCGACCACGATCACATCGGCGGCCTGGGCGGTGTTCACAGGCGGATGCCCCAGGCGAACGGGTCGTCCGGTTCGATGATCAGCGTGGCTTCGGCGCTGATATGGGCGCGCCCGCGGATGGTTGGCACGATGCGTTCGCCGGCGGTTTCGTACACGCCTTCGAACTGGCTGCCGATCACGCTGGCCTGGCGCCACACCTGTCCGGGTTGCAGCTTGCCGTCGGCGGCCAGGCAGGCCAGCTTGGCGCTGGTGCCGGTACCGCAGGGCGAGCGGTCGTAGGCTTTGCCGGGGCACAGCACGAAGTTGCGGCTGTCGGCGTGCGGGTCGTCGGCGAACAGCTCGATGTGGTCGATCAGGCCGCCGTCCTCGCCGCGCAGGCCCTGGTTTTCGAGGGCTTGTTGCACGGCCACGGTGTAGGTGGTGAGGGCGTCGAGGTTATCGCCGCCGATGTGCAGGCCGTGGTTGGCGATCAGGAAGAACCAGTTGCCGCCCCAGGCGATATCGCCGATCACTTCGCCGATGCCGGGTACCTGTATGGCCACGGCGTGACGGTAGCGGTAGGCAGGCACGTTGCGCACGCTGACCGAGCGGTCTTCGTGCAGGGTGGCCTGGACAGTGCCGACCGGGGTTTCGATGCTGTGGGTGCCGGGGCCGATCTTGCCCAAGTGTGCGAGTGATACCACCAGGCCGATAGTGCCGTGGCCGCACATGCCCAGGTAGCCAGTGTTATTGAAGAAGATCACCCCGGCGCAGGCGTTGGGGTCGACGGGTTCGCACAGCAGTGCGCCGACCAGCACATCGCTGCCGCGCGGTTCGAGCATACAGGCGGCGCGCCATTGATCGTGGTGTTCGGCCAGTTGTTGACGGCGTTCGGCCATGCTGCCGTTGCCCAGGTCGGGGAAGCCTGCGGTCACCAGCCGGGTGGGTTCGCCGCCGGTGTGGGAGTCGATCACGGTGATGCGTTTCATGGGTCGCGTCCGATGGGGGTGAGTGACTGCAAGGGTGGCGCGTGGTGGTGGGGTGCGTCTTGATGGAATTGTGCGGGGGG
>NZ_JAAHBU010000646.1 GCF_010671725.1 Pseudomonas brassicae
CGAACTCGAAGGCGCGAGCCTGCTCGCCGACGAAATGCAGGCCCTGGCGTCGATGCTCGGGCAGGGCCGGGTAACCTCGCGCGGCGACGCCCTGGGCGCACTGTTTCGCGCGCTGGAGCAACTGCCGATCTACCTGGAACGCCTGCGCAGTGCGCGGCGTGACCTGCCGCTGGTGGTGCTGCCACTGCTCAACCAGTTGCGCGGCGCGCGTGGCGCCGAGCCGCTGGCCACTCCCGGCAGCGGCCAGGGTTCGCAGGGCGCCGCCGAGCTGGCCAACCTCGATTCCTCGCTTGGCGCCCTGCGCGACCAGCTCACCGCCGTACCGGGCCGCGACGCGATGCGCTCGGTGGTGCTGGCTGTGCGCGAAGACCTGGTACGCATCAAGGAGCGCCTGGACGTGTTCGTGCGCGGTGACCGTCAGCAGTTGGAGGCGCTGGAGCCGCTGCTGGCACCGTTGCGCCAGATCGCCGACACCCTGGCGGTGCTCGGCTTTGGCCAGCCGCGTCGGGTGTCGTCGATCAGGTGGCGGTGCTGCAGGCCCTGGCACTGGGCCAGCGGGTGCCTGAAGACGCCTTGCTGATGGACGTCGCCGGTGCGCTGTTGTACGTCGAGGCGACGCTGGGCGGCATGGTCGGCTCGATCGAGTCGGTGAGCCAGGCGAGCGTGCCCGGCACCGACCTGGACGACATTCGCCAGCGCGTGCTCGACGAGGCCCACGGTGTGCTGCTGCAGGCCAAGGACCTGATCGCCGATTGCCTGGAGGCGGGCTGGGAGCGGCTGCGCCTGCAGCCCTTGCCTGGGCTGTTCACGCAGATTCGCGGGGCCCTGGCCATGTTGATGCTGCCGCGTGCGGCGGCGCTGGTACGCTGTTGCAACGATTATGTAGAGACGCACCTGCTGCAGGCCGAGCAACTGCCCGACAGCGCCGCGCTGGATCACCTGGCCGATGCGCTGTGCAGCCTTGAGTTCTATCTGCAATGGCTGAGCATCGACCCGCAGGCCGGCCTTGACGCCTTGCTCGAACGGGCCCAGGCCGCCCTGGCCGCCCTCGGCTTCCCGAGCGTGCCGCCGGCCCTGGCGGTGAGTCCCGCCCAGGCCGAGGCCGCAGAGGCGCCGCTGGATGACGAGCTACGCGAGATCTTTCTCGAAGAGGCCGAGCAGGTGCTGCAGCAACTGCAGGCCGATTGGCAGCAGTGGCGGGTCTCGACCACCTCGCGTGAGCGGTTGGTGGAGATGCGCCGTGGTTTTCACACCCTCAAGGGCAGTGCGGCGATGGCCGGCGTGGTGCCGATTGCCGAGCTGGCCGGCGCGCTTGACCTGCTGGCGCGGGAATTCAAGGCGCACCAGTTGGGCCTGGACCTGGACGAG
>NZ_JAAHBU010000647.1 GCF_010671725.1 Pseudomonas brassicae
TGATACTGGCAATACAGCCTACAACCGAAACCTTGATATTTTTTGCGACTACTTTGAGATGCCACTCAACGAGCGCGGCAACGTTGGTACCTGCGACAACATCAGATGCGCCGCTTCTTCGCCATGTTGTTCTTTTACTGCGGAAGCTTCTCCAATATCGATACGCTGAGATGGATGCTAGGGCACACCGATATGAAGCACGTTTGGAATTACATCACCGAGAGCACGGACGGTGCAATTCTCGCTTCCGCCGCTGCACAACATGCAGCGGAAAACATTCACATTGGCAATACTGAAAACTTCAAAGAACTTGTAGAACTTATCAAAGATCATTACAAGACTGATAACTACACATTGATTCCAGCCTCCGAACTTGAAGATTACATCAGTGACCTGATGAAGGAAGGTATGATTGAGATCGAGCCTGACTTCTTCACGGACGCCGATGGCACCCACATGAAGATCGTCTCTCGCCTGAAATACCAGGAGCAGCATGACTGACAAGAAACCCTCAAGGGCTGAAAGTGCCAGATCGGGTGCGCTAGCCCTACAACGCCTGCTGAGCCAGATCATTACGACTCCTCACGCGTTCGTTAGCGATGAGGCGTTGATCGGTGCCCTGAAGACCAGGGCGCCTGGCAAGCCTTGATCGCACCGTAAAGACTGATGACGGCCATGAGCTCAAGACCGCCCCTACTAGCCTGAACACGCTCAAGAAGTACAGTGACGAAACGCTCACTGGTGGGTTCGATACCCTGAATAAGCTTCGTGTGAAGGCAATCGAAAGCGATCGAGCGACATGAGCGGAAACAGACCAGGAGCAAACAAGCGCACGAAAGAGGGATTGAAAGCAGCGG
>NZ_JAAHBU010000648.1 GCF_010671725.1 Pseudomonas brassicae
GGGGTGTAGACGGCGCTGGTGGGCTCGCTCAAGGCCAGTACCACCCAGCCGATCAGCACGAACGGTGCGGTGTAGGCCGGCAGCAGGCCGGGGCGCGCACGTTTGAGCCACTGGTGCACGAGCATGCTGCTCAGGCCCGCGGCGGCGATGATCAGCGGGGGCAGCAGGGCCGACCAGGGCAGCGCGTGGCTGAGCAGCAGGCCCAGCAGTACACCGTTGTAGCTGTACAGGCCGGCCTGGCGGTCGGCGCGGTCGTAGCCGCGGCGTTGCGCGGTGAGCAGCCCGGCGAGGGCGCCCAGCAGCGCGCCGCCGATCAATTCGGGGGCGGTCAGCACAATGGCCAGCAGGCAGCACAGGCCGCACAGCGGGTTGCGCTGCAGCAGCACCTGACTGAAACCGTTGAGCAAGGCGGTGGCCCAGTCGGGGCATGGGTTGACGAAATTTTTGGTGTACATGGCAGTAGGTCAGGGGTGGGTGGAGTGGGGCGCCTCTTTGGGCGGTGTTTTCCCACGCGGTGGTGTGTGTCAGTGCCGGCCTCTTCGCTGCAAG
>NZ_JAAHBU010000649.1 GCF_010671725.1 Pseudomonas brassicae
AGGGGTGGGAGATACCGATCTTGCCAAGTTTTTTGTGCTGTCCAAATTTCCTTCAGCTTAGGTGATACATATGGTATCTCATAGCCTGTGTTCTTAGGGTGATAAAGTCCCGCCTTGCTAGTATTGATCCAAGCAACAAGGTTCTCAGTCCCCCGAAAGCCATCTTGATGAAGTCTCATTGCGCCCTGTTCGCGCCCCCCTATTGCGTATTCCGATAGGTTAGTTCGATAACTATTTGTGGTAGGGTCGTAGATGAATTCGTCAAGATCACCGGAGTCCAGCCAGCGGCCTTGATGACTGCGTATGGGTAGTTCAAGAATGGTATATAAGCAATGCGCCAATCCTGGGTAAAAAACCCGAGTATGTTCAGCTGTGTTATTATCTACGACCAGCACCTCTGCCCTTGCGTAAGACCTAGGGAATGCGTAATCGTCTTCGGTTAATGCTGCTTTCATCTCATTGATAATATAGGGCGGCAGGGAGTCGCGATAAGTTCGGGCAGTTGTTGCGGTCTTGCCGAACGAGTCAGTGCTGAGTATAGGCTCAGGGAATAGGCTTAGCTCGTGTCGATTGATACTGTCGAGGTAGTCGCGTGTCCATGTGAAAAATTGGCGCGCCGTGGCCAAGTTAGCGTTTCGAGTTCGAGGGTCTTTCAAGTTGCCGATAAGGAAGTCAAAGTACGTATCTTATTTATAAGGCGAGCATCATACATATGCGCTCGTCTCTGCACCTCCCAAGGACACAAGGGAGGGGAATCGAGTGTTAAGAGAAAGTCCCCTAGTCGATTTAGTACATCGATTTGCGTCGTGACCCGGGCAGTGGT
>NZ_JAAHBU010000065.1 GCF_010671725.1 Pseudomonas brassicae
GCGGTTACAGTCAAAGGGACTGTTGCTGGTCGTTTACCTTTTGAGCTTCAGCGGCTACGTACATCGAACGTCTCGAAGCGATCGGGCTGGGCGTGGCACTGGTGCTGTATGCCGGGGTATTCGGGGTGCTGCTGGTTGCCTTGTGGTTGAGCGCGAACATTCGCCAGGGCCTGGTGCGCTGGGTGTTTGCGTTGGGGTTCTTTGCCAGTGCGGTGTTTTTCGATGCGTACACCCGCATCATGGCCGACTACCTCACGTACAGCGCGTTCGTCTCGATGGTGTATTCGGGTGGCTTCATCGGCGAGGCGCTGCAGCAGTACCACAGCGTGATCGTGGTGGCGCTGGCCAAGGGGGGTGCTGTTGTTGCTGGGCCTGGGCTTGCGTCCTGGGCCGGCGTGGCGTTGGCCGTCGGCGCTGCCGTGGGCGGCGCCGCTGCTGGGGCTGGCGCTACTGACCGGCATTCTGTTCGTGCGCGCCGGCGAGGGCGCGCGCGGCCTGCCGGTGATGTATACCCCGCTGGCCTACCTGAACCTGTTCATCTACGAATCGCTCAATGCCAGCGTCGGCCCGCGTCAGCCGGTGAGCCTGACGCGCAGCGGCCCGGTGCTGGCGCGCGATATCGTGCTGATCATCGACGAGAGCGTGTCGGGCAACTATCTGGACCTCAATACGCCCAACGGCGTACGCAGCAACCTTGCGCAGGCACGGCCGGGGGTGAGCATTTTCAACTATGGCTATGCGGCCTCGATCGCCAACTGCAGTGCCGATACCAATGTCACCCTGCGCTATGGCGGCACGCGCGAGGACTACCTGCGGATCAACTCGACCTTGCCGTCGATCTGGCAGTACGCCAAACAGGCGGGGCTGAGCACGGTGTACATCGATGGCCAGCGTACCGGTGGGCACCTGCAGAACCTGATGGACGCCAACGAAAAGCGCGATATCGACCAGTTCATCCAGTTCGATGCCACCCCGGTGCGCGACCGCGACATGGCGGCGCTGCAAAGGCTGGTCGAACTGCTGGACGACGGCAAGCCGCAACTGATCGTGATGAACAAGGTCGGGGTACATTTTCCGGTGCATGACAAGTACCCGGATGCATTCATGAGCTACCGGCCGGCATTGCCGCGCGGCCAGTACGCGGACATCGCCGATACCGGTGAACGTGACGGTTTCAGCGGTACGCCGCAAGACTGGGTGCTGTACCGCAATTCGTACAAGAACAGCTTGCTGTGGAGTGTTGGCGAGTTCTTCAATCGGCTGTTTGCCCAGGCTGACCTGAGCCAGGCGGTAGTGATCTACACCTCCGACCACGGTCAGGACCTGCACGAGCGCGGCAATCCCGGGCTCAACACCCACTGTGGCGGCGACCCGGTGGAGGAGGAGGGGCTGGTGCCGCTGGTGGTGATTCAGGGGCAGGGCGTGAAGGCGCTGGATTGGCAGGCGCAGTTGTCGACCAACAAGGACCGCTCCAGCCACTACAACATCTTTCCGACCGTGTTGCAGTTGCTGGGCTATGACGCAGCGGCGGTCGAGCCGGTCTACGGGCGTGCGTTGAATGTGCCGACCGAGGATCCGTTCAGCTTCAACTACCGGTTCAATGCGCGGCTGGGGGCCAAGCCCGCGTTCAAACACATCGATTTGGGCGTGGTGGTGACGCCAGGGCCCGAGGGGATGCCGGTCGGCGCGGCTGATTGATACGCCTGGCACCCAAGGCGTCGCGCGTGCTGGCGGCTAGATCGCATGCAGTGCGCGAAAGCTCTGCGCTTCTTCAACCAACCAGTCGTGCACCGCTCGCGCACTCGGGTGCGCCAGCGCGCCCGCCGGGTACAGCAGCACGTAACGCTTGTGGTTGGCGATGGGCAAGCCGAACGGCACGATCAGCGTGCCGCGCTCCAGCTCGTCGTTGAGCAATGTGCGCCGCGCAATCGCTACGCCGATCCCGGCGATCGCCGCTTCGATGGTCAAATGGTTGCGATTGAAGGTGTGGCCACGGCGCACATCCTGTTCCTGTGCACCAATCGCTTCGAGGTAGAACTCCCACTCGGCATATTCCGAGCTGCCACGCCAGGCGGTGATGTCGTGCAGCAACGGGTAGTGCACCAGGTCCGCCGGCCCGTGCAGCGGTGGGCGGCCGCGCAGCAGGGCGGGTGAGCACACGGGAAAGATCTGCTCATCAAGCAACGGTGTCGAGTGCATGCCAGGGTAGCTGCCGTCATTGAGGTCGATTGCCAGGTCGAAATCACCTTCATGCAGCGCCTGGTTGCTGTCCTCGGCCACCAGGCGCAACTGGATATCGGGAAAACGCTGCTGCAGGCGCGGCAGGCGCGGCGTCAGCCATTTGGCCAGAAACGAGGGGATCGAACGTAGCCGCAAGGTGCCGCGAATGTCACCGGCATCCAGGCGCAGCAGTTCGGCCTCGATGCTGCCGTAGGCCTCGTTCACCGTCAGTGCAAGGCGCTGCCCCTGCGCCGTCAGCTCCACCCCTCGCGCGCGGCGCAGAAACAGCCGAAAGCCCAGGCGCTCCTCCAGCTGGCGGATCTGCTGGCTCACCGCACCGGGTGTGATGTGCAGCTCTTCGGCGCAGCGCGTGAACGACAGGTGCCGCGCGGCACATGAAAACACGTGCAGCCAGACATACATCTGGCCATTCATTTGACGCCTCATCGTTTAGTCCTGCTAAAGCCTTGCTTAGAAAGTTTCGTTGGTCATCACCAAGTGAGCGCGGCAGTATCGCGCAACTTCGTAACACCCTTCAATTTTTTCACAACGCCACCATTCGACCTGTTTCGTCTGTGTGTGCAGGCATTAGCATGGCTATCAGTGTTTTCGATCTGTTCAAAATTGGTATCGGGCCTTCCAGCTCGCATACCGTCGGCCCCATGCGGGCAGCGGCCAGCTTTGTCGCGACATTGCGCGACGAGGGCGTGCTGGCCAGGGTAGGCCGTGTGCAAGTGCGCTTGTACGGCTCGCTGTCGGCGACCGGCGTCGGCCACGCCAGTGATCGTGCCTGCCTGCTCGGGCTGATGGGCGAGTGGCCCGACCAGATCGACCCGCACAGCATCGAGCCGCGCATCCAGCAGTTGCACGACAGTGGCCTGTTGCTGTTGGGGGGTGAGCATGCCATCCCGTTCAACGGTGCGCAGGACCTGCTGCTGCTGGATGAAAGCCTGCCCTACCATCCCAATGCCATGACCCTCGAAGCCAGTGGCGAGGCGGGCCTGTTGTTGCAGCAGACCTACTACTCGGTGGGCGGTGGCTTCATTGTCGAGGCCGCGCAGGTCGGTGGCGCCGGCAGTGCCGCCGAACAGGTCGTGCTGCCCTATGAATTCTCCAGCGCGCAAGAGCTGCTGGCGCTGTGCAAGCAGCATGGTCTGCGGGTCAGCCAACTGATGATGGCCAACGAGTTGGCCTGGCGCGAGGAGGCCGAAGTGCGCAGTGGCCTGCTGCACCTCTGGGCGGTGATGCGCGAGTGTGTCGACAATGGCCTGCGCAACGAGGGCATCCTGCCTGGCGGGCTCAAGGTCAAGCGGCGTGCGGCCAAGCTGCACCGCAGCCTGCAGGAACTGGGCAAACCCAACGTGATCGGCTCGACCCTGAGTGCCATGGAGTGGGTCAACCTGTTCGCCCTGGCGGTGAACGAAGAGAACGCCGCCGGCGGACGCATGGTCACCGCACCCACCAATGGCGCGGCGGGGATCATCCCGGCGGTGCTGCACTACTTCGTCAAATTCAACCCCGAAGCCTGCGACAACGATGTGGTCGACTTCCTGCTGGCAGCGGCCTCGGTCGGCATCCTGTGCAAGAAGAACGCATCGATTTCCGGGGCCGAAGTCGGTTGCCAGGGCGAGGTCGGTTCGGCCTGCGCGATGGCTGCGGCGGGCCTTGCCGATGTGCTGGGGGCCACGCCGATGCAGCTGGAAAACGCAGCGGAAATTGCCCTGGAGCATAACCTCGGGCTGACCTGTGACCCGGTCGGCGGGCTGGTGCAGGTGCCGTGCATCGAGCGCAACGCGATTGCGGCGGTCAAGGCGATCAACGCGGTGCAGATGGCACTGCGTGGCGACGGCGAACATTTCATTTCCCTGGACCGGGTGATCCGCACCATGCGCGACACCGGGGCCGACATGCACGAGAACTACAAGGAGACGTCCCGCGGCGGGCTGGCGGTCAGCTTCGTCGAGTGTTGAACGGGGCGGCGCACAGCCGCCCGATTGACTGATGGTTGTTCATAGGCAACAAAAATAATTACAAGGCGAAATCGATGACTGATGCAAACACCAGCACCCACTCGGGTGTAGACACTGCTGCACCCGTTTCCAGCACTGCCTGGAACCGTACCGACACCACCTGGGCCCTGGGCCTGTACGGCACCGCTATCGGTGCTGGCACCCTGTTCCTGCCCATCAACGCCGGGCTGGGCGGCTTCTGGCCGTTGCTGGTGCTGGCATTGCTGGCCTTCCCGATGACCTTCTTCGCCCACCGCGCCCTGACGCGTTTTGTGCTCTCCGGGCGCAGCAGCGGCAAGGAAGACATCACGAAGTCGTCGAAGAACACTTTGGCGTGGGGGCCGGCAAGCTGATCACGCTGCTGTACTTCTTCGCGATCTTCCCGATCCTGCTGGTGTACAGCGTCGCCCTGACCAATACCCTGACCAGCTTCATGACCCACCAGTTGCACATGGCACCGCCGCCGCGCGCCTTGCTCGCGCTGGTGCTGGTGTGCGGGCTGATGGTGGTGGTGCGCAGCGGCCAGGACATCATCGTCAAGGTCATGAGCGTGCTGGTGTATCCCTTTGTGGCGGCGCTGTTGCTGCTGGCGGCCAGCCTGATCCCGAACTGGAACGGTGCGTTTTTCGCCCAGGCGGCTGAAGGCATGGCGCCTGGCCTGTTCTTCAAGACACTGTGGCTGGCGATTCCGGTGATGGTGTTCTCGTTCAACCACTCACCGATCATCTCGGCCTTTGCCGTCGACCAGAAGCACCGTTACGGCGCCCAGGCCGACCAGAAGAGCGGTCGCACCCTGGCGGTGGCCCACGTGATGATGGTGCTGACCGTGATGTTCTTCTGCTTCAGCTGCGTACTGGCGCTGTCGCCCGCCGACCTGGTGCAGGCCAAGGAACAGAACATCTCGATCCTGTCGTACCTGGCCAACCATTTCCAGACCCCGGTGATCGGCTTTGTTGCACCGTTGATCGCGCTGGTGGCGATCACCAAGTCGTTCCTGGGGCACTACATCGGTGCCAGCGAAGGCTTCCAGGGCCTGATCGTCAAGGGCATGCGCGGGCGCAAGTCATCCCTGTCGGCCAAGCGCCTGGAACGCATTACTGCCGTGTTCATGCTGCTGACCTGCTGGGCCATTGCCACGCTCAACCCGAGCATCCTGGCAATTATCGAAACCATGGGCGGCCCGGTGCTGGCGTGCCTGTTGTTCCTGATGCCGATGTACGCCATCCGTAAGGTACCGTCGCTGCGCCAGTACTCGGGGCGTGCCTCCAACGTGTTTGTGGTGCTGATCGGCCTGTTCACCCTGTCGGCTATCGCGTTTTCCGTGCTCAAGTAACCACCGGGGGCGCCGGTGCAGGCGAGCCTGCACGGTGAAGAGACCGAGCAGCGGGTCAGGGCGCAAGCGCCGCGCAACTGACCCGTCCGGCGGCCGCAGTGCGTGCAATCACGCCCGCCAGTTGCGCAAGGTTGCGTTGCTGTGCCGCCACCAGCTCGGGCAGGCTTGCCCCGGCGGTGCTGCGTATCACGCTGTGGCAGCGCAAGGGCGGGCCGGCGTTGTCGTGGCTGATCGCGCGCAGGCGCCAGCGCGCCTCCAGCAGCGCGTACTGCCCAGGTACGGAGTCGAACCGCTGCACCTCCAGGCGCAGCCCCGTCACCTGCGCAGCATTACTGTTGAGCAGCCCGCTCAAGGCACTGCGCACTTCATCCACCAGGGTGGAACCCCACCATTCGCTCTCCAGCACCACCAGGCCGCTGTCACCCTGGCGCACGACGAGCTGCGCGCGGTCGACCTGGGGCGGCACGCTGAGGAACTCGATCCTGACGTCGACCGTACGCACGTCAGCTGAGGCGGGTTGCGCCGGCACCAGGGTGTGGTAGTGCACCGGGTCACCGCGGCAGGCTGCCAGCAGTAGCGCCAGGCCTAGTATCGCGGGCTTGAGCAAAGGGTTCATGGTGCGGGCTCCTGCGCTCATTGGCGTGAAGAAGGTGGCAAGGCGTCGGCCGGCGCATTGTCTGGCCGGCCGCGCAACAGCGATTCGGGGTTGCGCTTGAGGTAGTCGGCCAGCTCACGCATCGAGCGGGTCATGCGCCCCAGGTCATCCAGGGTCTGCGCCAGTTGCTCACGCTGTGGCGAGTCTTCTGCCAAGGTCGCGTTTGCGCTTTTGAGCGTGCTGCTCATGTCCTGCAAGGTGCTGTCGAGAGTGGGCAGGGTCTTGCCGTTGAACTGCTTGAGCGCCTTGCGCAGCTCTACCAGGTTGCCGTCCAGGTTGCCGGCGATGCGTTCGATGGGCAATTTGTTGATTTTCTCGACCATCGCCTGGAACTGCTCCTGCAACTGTTCCAGGCTGCTGGGCAGGGTAGGGATGGTGACTGGCCGAACACTGGGGTCGAAGACCACCTTGGGCGCCTTCGGATAGAAGTCCAGGGCGATGTACAACTGGCCGGTCAGCAGGTTGCCGCTGCGGGCCTGGGCGCGCAACCCGTTGTCGATGAAGGTGCCCATCAGGCGGATGGCGGCCTGTTCGTCGTTGGGGTTGTGGTCCAACGCCTTGAGCATCTTGGTATGCGCCTGGCCCAGGCGTTGCGGGTAGATGACAATGCCGACGTTGACCGGGAAGGTACGGGTCTTGGCATCGAAGTCCAGGTTGATGCCCACCACGCGGCCGAACTCCATGCCCAGAAACTCCACTGGCGCGCCCACCCGCAGCCCGCGCAGGGCCTGGTCGAAGCGCAGTGCCAGGTATTGCGCCTTGCCGTTGGGCGGGGCGAGGGCGGCGGCGCGGTCGTCGAACAGCTCGAAGGTCTTGTCTTCGGCGGCGGCACTGTCGTCGGGGCTGTAGTCCGGCGCCCGGAACGCCACTCCCCCCACCATCAGTGACGACAACGACTCGGTGCGCAGCGCGAAGCCATTGGCACTGACCTCCACGTCCACGCCGCTGGCATTCCAGAAGCGCGTATTGTCGGTGACAAAGGCATCGTTGGGCGCGTGGATGAACACTTCGACATTGACCCCCTTGCCATCGGCATCCAGGGCATACGACACCACCTGCCCGACCGGGATCTTGCGGTAGTAGACCGGCGAGCCGATGCCCAGCGAGCCAAGGTCGGAGGCATGCAGGTTGAAGCGCCGGCCAGGCTCGCCATAGGTGATCGGCGGTGGTGCCTCGAGGCCGGTGAACGTCTTGGCGCGTGCCTGCGACTGCCCGGCGTCGGCGCCGATGAAGTCGCCCGAGAACAACGTGTCGATACCCGACACGCCACCGGCAC
>NZ_JAAHBU010000650.1 GCF_010671725.1 Pseudomonas brassicae
CAGCGCCGCGTCGCCAGCACGCAAGTGCACGCCATGCCCAAGCCCTAGCACCAGCAATCCGCAGCCTGCCAGCAACAACAGCTTGCGCGGCCATGCCGCTGCCGCGAGCGCCGCCCAGCTCAGCCCGAGGTTCACGGCCGCACCTGCGCACTCATCTGGAACACCTCGCCATCCGCCGTGGCCTTGACCTCCTGCAGGCGGATATCACCCAACCCCGGCGACTGCCCCAGGTGGCTCATCAAGCGGGTGACCGGCGCCCGCCCTGTGCCACGCCTTCAAGACGCAGGGCGCCCCTCAAGCACCAGGCGGGTCAGTTGTACGCCAGGGGGGCACACGCCGGGCCAGCAGCCCAGCACCTGCGCCCCGGGCGATGGGGCATGTTGCAAGGCCTCCAGTACCTGCGCCTGCTGCAACAGCGCATCGCCTTGCGCCGCCAGGCTGTGCATTCGGGCGACCGGCGCTTCGAGCTGATCGATCGCCTCGCGCCACTGCGCATTGGCCGCCCCCTGCGACACAAGCCGGTGGTTGGCCTGACGATCGAGCAGTACGACGCCGACAAGCGCCAGCAGCGCAGTGCCCAGCAGCATCCCCTGCAACTGGCGCACCCCACGCTGACGCCGCCACTCACGCCAAGGCAGCAGGTTGAGTGCGTACATCAGGGTGCACACCGCGCGGCCAGCCCGTAGGCCAGTGCCAACGCGGGCTGGGGCGGGCCGAACAGGCGGGTGTCCAGGCCCAGCTGACGCTGCAGGTACGCGGCCTGCGCGCCGTGGCCGCTGCCCCGGCCAGCACCAGACAGGATGGCATGGCGCCGTCGAGCGCCAGCACCAGCGGTCGACGCATTCGGCCAGCGCGTGCGGCAAGTCGGTCGCCGTGGCAGCCTCGCCTCGCCACCCCATACCGTCTGCCGACAACACATGCAGCACCAGATGCCCGGCCTCCACCTGCAACACGGCACCGCACTCGAACCCGGCAGCACGCTGCAACGCAAAGCTGTCGGTGTCCACCACCCGTGCACGCAGCCCGGCCAGCTCCAGCGCCGCCACCAGGCCGTCGACCCAATCCTGGTGGCAGGCATGCACCCGCACTGCCTCGCACGCGGGGTCCTCGAGCGCGCG
>NZ_JAAHBU010000651.1 GCF_010671725.1 Pseudomonas brassicae
CCTTAAAGCCCCATTAGAGTACCGGTATTATCAAGACGACGTAAGAGATTTGAAGCGTCCCAACGTTGTTGACGGGCCTACGGTGTGCCCCTTATTCCGGGATCCCACCAAGCCTGACCCCCGCTTACCCATTGACTATCAGAAGCTCGCTAGATTCTACACCAAGCTCTTGGGCGTAACCGAAGAAAGAATTTTCAAAAAGTATGGACAGAAACTCAAGCTAATTACTAAGAATGCACGTGGCGGCCTTAAATGGATTGTGGACTTACACTCGCTCAGAGTCAGTGGGATCACAAACCTAATTGAAGCAGGCGTCCCTCTCGAAGTTGTACAAATGTTTGTGGCTGACCATCAAGTTCTTGTCACCACCCTGCACTATCTCAAGTATAGCCCAGCAAAACTCAGACAGTACCTTGAGGCTGCCCATGATCAGATGATTAACAATCAAGATTTTGTAGGTTCTGAGTTGTTTACCGAAGCTCTGATGGAGCTGGCTCCGTTCCTGTTGACGCCAGCAGGGGCTGGTACAGGGGCAGGCATTGATGCCCTTATGCTGGGTGACGGGGTTTGGACAATCAACCCCGATGGTATCTGCCCTGGCACCTGCTGCAGCAATGGCGGAGGGCTTGAAACCCCGCTCAGAACAAATACGGCCCGTTCCAGGA
>NZ_JAAHBU010000652.1 GCF_010671725.1 Pseudomonas brassicae
AGCCTGGCGGCGGCCACCGCGAGCATCGGCGTGGCCACCGGGCAGTTGTACCCGGACATCAGTATCGGTGCGCAGGTGGGCACCATCGGTATCCTGGACAACCTCGGCCAACCGGCCACCAACCGCTGGGGCTTTGGCCCGCTGTTGAGCTGGAGCGTGCCGACCAACGGCTCACGGGCGCGCATTCGCCAGGCCGAGGCATCGACCCAGGCGGCGCTGGCGCAGTTCGACGGGGTGGTGCTCAACGCCATCCGCGAGACCCAGACCAGCCTGGCCCAGTACAGCGCGCTGCTCGAGCGGCGCGATGCACTGGCCGAGGCCGAGCGTTCGGCGCAGTTGGCGGCCGACCAGACGCACCGGTTCTTCAAGGCCGGGCGCGAATCGTTCCTGGCGGACCTGCAGGCCACGCGAAGCTACACCGATATGCGTGCGCAACTGGCGGCGGCCAACACCCAGGTGGCGGTGGGGCAGATCGGCCTGTTCCTGGCCCTGGGCGGCGGCTGGTAGGGCCTCTT
>NZ_JAAHBU010000653.1 GCF_010671725.1 Pseudomonas brassicae
GTTGCCAGGCGACCCGTGCCGGCGTCAGCCCCAGCGCGGCCAAGGCGGCCTGGCTCTCCAGCGGACGCTGGGCGCGCAGGCGCTCGCTGGGCCAGGTGTGCGAGCCGGGGTGGCTGCCTTCACCGTCCGTGACCGAGATCAGCATCAAGGCATGCTCGCACCCCCTGAAGGTCGACAACAGGCCGCCGCACCCCAGCACCTCATCGTCCGGATGCGGCGCCACCACCACCAGGCGGTTGCCGGGTGGTACCAGCGCGTCGCGTGTGATGGTGGCTAGCTGGGCAAGCTCGGTGCAAGCCTGCCACAGCGACAAGGGCGTGCCGTTGCCTGCCGCCTGGATCGGGTTATCGACGCTCATAGCTGCCAATCGCCGGCTTCGCGCGCGGCCAGTTGCCGGCCCAACTGCGCCAGGTCGCGCTCGGCGTGGCTCTGGCGCAGGAACACCGGCAGGTCGGCACTGAGCCGGGCGAAGTGGCTGTCGCGACAGAAGGGGGTCGCCCCCAGGGCCCGCCCCACGTGGGTCAGCACCTGCGCGGCGGCTTCTTCTACCTGGGCGCGCACCCGGCGTACGGCCAATTCGGCATCGGCCAGGGGGTGTGCATCGATCAGTGCAGCGCATTCGCGCAAGGCCGCAGCGGCGCCGTACAAGGCAGCATCCACCGCTCCCAGGTGGGCTTCGGCGTGCGGGTCGGCCGTGGCTGGCGGCAGTGCTCGCGCAGAGAGTCGGCCAGCGCTTCGGCGGCGCCGTACAGCACGCGGCAATGCCGGCCCCGCCGTGCCAG
>NZ_JAAHBU010000654.1 GCF_010671725.1 Pseudomonas brassicae
ACGGCCTGGCCTCGCCACACGCTGCCCGACACGCCTTCGACCGACCACGGCACCGCCTTGGACACCCAGCGCGCGGGCAACCCCACCAGCAACGTCAGGCCGAACACCAGCGCCATCCAGGCCACGCCCCGGGCGCTCATCGCGCCAGCACCAGGTCGAAGTTCAAGCCACCCTCGGCCTGCTCCAATCCCCATTGCAATGGCCGTGCACCGTCCCGCTGCAAGGCCTGCAACCAGTCCTGCAGCACGCGCTCGTCAGCTACCCGCCCCTGCACCAGCCAGCCGCTCGGCTGGCTGTACCTCGCGCACCACGATCTGGCGCGCCGCGGCCGACTGCTGCAACGGCTCGACGCCGAGTGCCACCCCCGGCCTGCAACTGCGCCGCCGAGGCGGCCAGCGCCTGCCACTGCATGTGTTCACGCCACTGCGCCAGCCCTTCGCGCAGCGCCAGGCTCAATACCAGCAGCGCAACGGTGCCCCAGGCTGCCGGCATCAGCCAGCGCCGCTGCCTGTCTACGTTCATGCGCCTGCTCCCAGTTCAAACACCAACCGCAGTTCATCCGTCGCCGGCTCAACCGTTACCTGTGCCCCCCGCATTCGCGGCCATCGCCGCCCACGGCGTATCCGCCGGCATCGGCAGGCCGTGCAAATGCAGGCGCCAGCGCACCCCGTCAAACCGCGCCAGGCGCAGGCGCCAACCGGGCCGGGCCTGCAGCCACTGCGCCATGGCCCCTTGCAACTGATCGAGCTGACGCAGCCGCAGGGTGTGTTCGTCCTGCGCCTCGCTGGCGCTTGAGTACCTG
>NZ_JAAHBU010000655.1 GCF_010671725.1 Pseudomonas brassicae
TAAAACTAAAAACAAACCCATAATGTAAAATGCGGCCGTAGTTAGAGCGAAGATCGCAGTTGCATATTCTAGATGCCGCCATTTCATCATTTTTCTTGCGTTTTTTTCACACCAGTCTTTTTTGGTTGGGGAGGCCGTAATATGGCAGATGTAGCCAAGCAGCATTGGTATGGCAAAGTATAAGGATACTAGAAGTGTAGCAATCAGCATGCAGATTCCTGTTGTGGATCAAATTTACCTACAGTGAAAATTAGGCCAAATCTACGGCCTTGAAAAGAAGACAGGCCTCTATCCGAAAGACATGGGCTTTTGTTTTGAACGGTGGTATAGAGCCACTAAAGGGACTGCGAGGGTGTCAAACACTCCTCGCAGCTAGCTGGCACCCTATCGTTAGGATAATTTTCAGGGTCCATCTCGGTATGCCTGATCGTGTATGAAGATGATTGCAGAGGCGGTCATATTCAACGTGTACTTCGCACTGCTCCCGCACTACCTTCTCGTACTTCGCCGCACCATGCGAGGTGCTTATCTTGTTACTGGAGGGTGCCG
>NZ_JAAHBU010000066.1 GCF_010671725.1 Pseudomonas brassicae
TCTGACTGGCGTGGCATGGGACTCCCTATCCTTTGCGTGCAAGGCATAAACATAGGGGGAAATGCTTGCAGGGTCTGTTCGCTTGTTTCCGAGAAAAACGTGGGAAAGTTCTGTAAACGCACCCGATGGCGCTCACTGCTCACTCCCTGCCGCTGACGGGTACAAATCCGTGTCGGAATAAGGATATGCTGTTTCGAAATATTACAGTCTGGTGAGGAAACGATGCCGTTACGGGACCTGCTGCTCGCACTGGTGGTGATCATCGCCTGGGGCCTGAATTTCGTGGTGATCAAGGTTGGCCTCGACGGCCTGCCGCCCATGTTGCTGGGGGCCTTGCGCTTTGTGCTGGTGGCGTTCCCGGCGATCTTCTTGATCAAGCGGCCGCAGTTGCCGTGGCGCTGGCTGCTGGCCTACGGCATGACCATCTCACTGGGCCAGTTCGCCTTTCTGTTCGAGGCCATGGGGAATGGCATGCCGCCGGGCCTGGCCTCGCTGGTGCTGCAGTCGCAGGCGTTTTTCACCCTGTTTTTCGCCGCGCTGTTTCTCGGTGAACGGCTGCGCGCCGCGAGCCTGCTGGGGCTGCTGGTGGCCGCCGGGGGGCTGGCGCTGATCGGCAGTGAAAACGGCAGCCATGTGCCGTTTTTCGCGCTGATGCTGACGCTGTGCGCCGCCGCTTGCTGGGCCATGGGCAATATCATTACGCGCCGCTTCGGCAATATCGACCTGGTCGCCCTGGTGATCTGGGGTGCGCTGATCCCACCGCTGCCGTTCTTCGCGCTGTCGTGGTGGCTCGAAGGGCCGGCATTGATCGAGCGTTCGCTACGTGGGATCGGCCTGAATTCGATTCTGGCGCTGGCCTACCTTGCGTTCATCGCTACCATGCTCGGCTACAGCCTGTGGAGCGGGCTGCTGTCGCGTTACCCGGCGGGCAAGGTCGCACCGTTCTCGCTGCTGGTGCCGGTGGTGGGCCTGAGTTCGTCGGCCTTGTTGCTCGACGAACGCCTGAGCACCCTGCAATGCTGGGGCGGCGTGCTGGTGATGGTCGGCCTGTTGATCAATGTGTTCGGCCCGCGCCTGCGCCAGCGCTTGCTGGCGGCCCTGGGCTGAGGGTTGAACGATACGCTGCGCCACTCGCTCCAATTTCAGCCCCCTGTCGAATCAAGGCCCTTCCATGCACTCACCTCGATCCGCTGCACCCCATGCCGGCAGTAGCGCCATGGTCAAGGTACGCGGCGCCCGCGAACACAACTTGAAAAACGTCGACGTCGATATCCCCCGCGATGCGCTGGTGGTGTTCACCGGTATCTCTGGCTCGGGTAAGTCCTCGCTGGCGTTTTCGACGATTTACGCCGAAGCCCAGCGCCGCTATTTCGAATCGGTGGCGCCGTATGCGCGACGCCTGATCGACCAGGTCGGGGTGCCTGACGTGGATGCCATCGAAGGCCTGCCACCGGCCGTGGCCTTGCAACAGCAGCGTGGCACGCCGAGTGCGCGCTCGTCGGTGGGCAGCGTGACCACGCTGTCGAGCCTGATCCGCATGCTGTACTCGCGCGCCGGCAGTTATCCGGCCGGGCAGCCGATGTTGTATGCCGAGGACTTTTCACCCAATACCCCACAGGGCGCGTGCCCCGAGTGCCACGGCCTGGGCCGGGTGTATGAAGTGGACGAGGCCTCGATGGTGCCTGACCCGTCGCTGACCATCCGCCAGCGCGCGGTAGCGTCGTGGCCGCTGGCGTGGCAGGGCCAGAACCAGCGCGATATCCTCGTGACCCTGGGCTATGACGTCGATGTGCCCTGGCGCGATCTGCCGCAGGCGCAGCGTGACTGGATTCTGTTCACCGAGCAGACGCCGACCGTGCCGGTGTATGCCGGCCTGACCCCGGCGCAGACCCGTGAGGCGCTTGAGCACAAGCGCGAGCCCAGTTACCAGGGCACCTTCAGTGGTGCACGGCGTTACGTGCTGCACACCTTCAGCCACTCGCAAAGTGCGCTGATGCGCAAGCGTGTCAGCCAGTTCATGCGTGCCAGCGAGTGCCCCCTGTGCGCGGGCAAACGCCTCAAGCGCGAGTCGCTGTCGGTCACCTTCGCCGGCCTGGATATCGCCGAACTTGCACAACTGCCGCTGCTGCAACTGGCCGACGTGCTCAGGCCGGTGGCCAGTGCCAGGTATGTCGAGCACGGTGAAGCACAAGGGGCGGTGCTGACCCACGCGCAAACCCGCGATGCCCGCGAGCAGCGCGTGGCCAGCGGCGGCAATGCCCACGCCGGCGGGCCGGACGTGCGCCACACGCCCAACCTCTCGCTGGAAAAGCGCCTGGCCGCGCAGCGCATCGCTCAGGACCTGCTCGAACGTGTCGCGACCCTGGTCGATCTGGGCCTGGGCTATCTGGCGCTGGAGCGCAGCACCCCCACGCTGTCTTCGGGTGAGCTGCAGCGCCTGCGCCTGGCTACCCAGCTCAACTCGCAACTGTTCGGGGTTATCTACGTGCTGGACGAGCCCTGCGCCGGCTTGCACCCGGCCGATGGCGAGGCGCTGTATCAGGCCTTGCTGCGCTTGAAGGCGGCCGGCAACTCGGTATTTGTGGTCGAGCATGACCTCGACACCATGCGCCGCGCCGACTGGCTGGTGGACGTCGGCCCGGCCGCCGGCGAGCAGGGCGGTCGGGTGCTGTACAGCGGGCCGCCTGCCGGTCTGGCCGAGGTCGATGCTTCGCAAACCCGTGCTTACCTGTTTGGCCAGCAGGCTGCCACAGCGCGTCCGTTGCGCGCGCCAAGTGCCTGGTTGCGCCTGCAAGGGGTGACGCGTAACAACCTGCACAACCTCGATGTGGAGTTTGCGCTGGGTTGCTTTAGCGCCGTGACCGGTATTTCCGGTTCGGGCAAGTCCAGCCTGGTCAGCCAGGCCTTGCTGGAGCTGGTGGGGGCACACCTGGGGCTGGTTGCGAGCCCGGCCGAGCCCCAGGAGCAGAGCCTGGAGGACGATGCGCTACAGGCCAGTGGTGGCCAGGTCACGGCCGGGCTCGAGCATATCCGCCGGCTGGTGCAGGTCGACCAGAAACCCATCGGGCGCACGCCGCGCTCCAACCTGGCCACCTACACTGGGCTGTTCGACCACGTGCGCAAGCTGTTTGCCGCCACCGATGCGGCACGTGAGCAGGGTTTCGATGCCGGGCGCTTTTCGTTCAACGTGGCCAAGGGCCGTTGCGAAACCTGCGAAGGCGAAGGCTTTGTCAGCGTCGAGCTGCTGTTCATGCCTAGCGTCTACGCGCCATGCTCCACCTGCCATGGCGCGCGCTACAACCCGCAGACCCTGGCGGTGACCTGGCAGGGGCTGAACATTGCCCAAGTGCTGCAATTGACGGTCGCCCAGGCACTGCCGGTGTTTGCGCAACAGCCTGCGGTGCAACGTGCCCTGGCGGTGCTGCACGAGATCGGCCTGGGCTATCTGCGTCTGGGCCAGCCGGCCACCGAGCTGTCCGGTGGCGAAGCGCAGCGCATCAAGCTGGCCACCGAGCTGCAACGCATGGCGCGCGGCGCACCCTCTACGTGCTCGACGAGCCCACCAACGGCCTGCATCCCCAGGACATCGACCGGCTGATGCTGCAGCTCAACCGCCTGGTGGACGCGGGGCATAGCGTGATTGTGGTCGAGCACGACATGCGGGTGGTGGCGCAAAGCGACTGGGTCATCGACATCGGGCCGGGCGCAGGGGACCAGGGTGGCAGCCTGGTGGCGTGCGGTACGCCGCAGCAGGTCGCCACCTGCGTCGCCAGTCGTACTGCGCCGTTCCTTGCCCGCGCGCTGGGCTGAGGCGGCCTACACGGCGTCCAGGCTGCGCCGCACCTTGTCCAGCAGGTCGTGGATCTGGAACGGCTTGGTGACGATGTCCATGCGCACGCCGAGAAAGTTCTGCCGGTCGATGGCGTTCTCGGCGTAGCCGGTCATGAACAGCACCGGTAGTGCGTCGCGCAACCCACGGGCGATGTTCGCCAGTTCGCGGCCATTGATGTGCGGCAGGCCGACGTCGGTCAGCAGCAGGGCGATGCTCGGGTCATCGCGCAGCAGCACCAGGGCGCTTTCGACGTCGGCCACCGGGGTGCAGCGGTAGCCGGCATCCACCAGCACTTCGCAGACAAAGTTGCGTACCACCGCCATGTCCTCGACCACCAGTACGTGCTCGCCGGCGGTGGCGGCGGGTTGTGGTATCGGTTCGCTGATACTCATCAGCGGGCGCTGGCTGGCGGGCAACAGCAATGTCACTTCGGTGCCGCGCCCGTTCGTGCTGCGGATCTGCACGTCGCCGGCCGACTGGCGAGCGAACCCGTAGATGGTCGAGAGGCCCAGCCCGGTGCCTTGGCCGATGGGCTTGGTGGTGAAGAACGGGTCGAACACCTTGCCGATCACTTCGGGCGCGATGCCACTGCCATCATCGCGCACCGACACGGCAACATAGGCGCCATCGGCCAGCTTGAGGTCGTCCTGGGTATGCGCGGCGTAGGTGCTGATCCAGATGTTGCCCCCCTGGGGCAGGGCATCGCGCGCATTGATTACCAGGTTGAGCACGGCGTTTTCCAGCTGGATCGGGTCTACCAGGGCCACGCTGGCCTGTTCGCTGAGGTTGAGGTGCAGGCCGATGTGCTCGCCGATGGTGCGCCGCAGCAGGTCTTCAAGCGAGCGGATGTGCTGGTTGATGTCGGTAGGCCGCGTGTCCAGCGGCTGCTGGCGGGCGAACGCCAGCAGGCGGTGGGTCAGCGTGGCGGCTCCCATTGCCGCGCTCAGTGCGGCGTCGGCGTAGCCCTGGACCTTGTCGGTGCGGCCCTGCTCGATGCGTTTCTTGATCAGTTCAAGGCTGGTGATGATGCCGGTGAGCATGTTGTTGAAGTCGTGGGCGATGCCGCCGGTAAGCTTGCCCAGTGCGTCCATTTTCTGCACCTGCAGCAACTGCGCCTCGGTGCGCGCACGCTCGGCCACTTCCTGGGCCAGCAGGCTGGTCGCGCTGTCGAGCTCGGCACGTTGGGTGCGCTCGCGGTGGCGCTGCTCGGTCACGTCCTCGACGAAGATCAGGCTCAACTGGCCGTTGCGATAGGGTGACAGCTGCCACTCGGTTTCGCGCAGTTGGCCATTGACGTGCATGTGCAGCAGGCCCTTCCAGCGGTCGCGCGTGCCCAGGCGGCGGCGCAATTCGTCGAGCACCGGTTGCTGGTCGTCAGCGAAGCATTCGAGCAAGGTGTCCGGGCTCAGGTTGCTCTGGATCAACTGGGCGAACGCGTGGTTGCACTCATGCACCTTGAGCCCGATGCCGAGCAGCGCGATCGGCGCGGCAGTATTGACGAAAATCTCGCGAAAGCGCGCTTCGCTTTCGCGCAATGCCTGCTCGGTATCGCGCACCCGCAGCAGCGTGCGTAGGGTGGCCAGCAGCACTTCCGGGTCGACAGGGTGGATCAGGTAGGCGTCGGCACCGGCGTTCAGGCCGGTGATGATGTCGCCTGTACCGATGGCCGCCGCCGACACATGGATCACCGGCAGCAGCGCCGTGGCCGGCGTGGCGCGCAGGGTGCGCACGATATCGAAGCCGCTCATGTCCGGCAGGTGCACGTCCAGGATCAGTGCGTCGTACAGCCGGCTGTTGATCAGCGCCAGTCCGTCGCCACCGGTGCCGGCTTCATCCACCAGGTAGCCATGGCATTCCAGGCGCCGGCGCAAGGCATAGCGGGTAGCGGCGTTGTCGTCGACGATCAGCAGGCAGCTATCAGGCTTCATCGACAGCCTCCTGCTCCAGCGCCAACGGGATCACCACGTAGAACGTGGAGCCTACTCCCGGTTCGCTTTCGACCCCGACCCTGCCACCGAGCAACGCGGCGAAGCGCTTGCACAGCGACAGCCCCAGGCCGGTGCCACGCAGGCGCTTTTGCAGGGGCGAGTCGATCTGCGCGAAGTCTTCGAACAGGGTGTCGTGCAGCTCGCTGGGGATGCCGATGCCGGTATCGCGTACGGCAAAGCGAATCTTGCCGTCGTTCTCCAGCTGCGCCGAGACGCGAACCTCGCCGCGCTGGGTGAACTTCAGCGAGTTGGAAATGAAATTGCGCAGTATCTGCGCCAGCTTCTTGTCGTCGCTGTACAGGCGCGGCAGGCCGTGCGGTTCTTCGAAAATGAGGTCCACGGCGGTGGCGTCGACGATCGGTCGGAACATGCCGCGCAAGGCGGCGAACAGGTCGAGCATGTCGAACCATGCCGGCGAAATGGTGATGCGCCCGGCCTCGATCTTGGCCAGGTCAAGCAGGTCGTCGACCATGTCGCTGAGTTCGCGCGCCGAGTTGCTGACGAAGGCCACCTGGCGATGCTGCTCGGCGCTCAGGGGCCCGTCCAGCTCGTCGCTGAGCAGGCTGGCAATGCTCAGGATCGAGCCCAGCGGAGTACGGAACTCATGGCTCATGTAGGACAGGAAGCGGCTTTTCAGGTCTGACGCCTGACGCAGTTGCTCCGCCTGTATATCGAGCTCGGCGTACAGCGCCAGGACGCCCTGGTTGGTTTCTTCCAGCTCGGCGCGCAGCGCGTCGGCCTCGCTGCGCAGGTGCAGGATCAGGGCGTGCGGGTCGGCAAGCTTGTCGGGTTCAGTCACGAGGGGCCTCCAGGGCAACCACGAGTACGCTGACATCGTCGCGCCCCCGGTAGAAATCACGGTGCAGCACTGCCGCGATCAGCGCCGGGTGCCGTTGCGCAAGACCAGGGTAGTCCTGCAGGTTCCAGCGCGATTGCAGGCCATCGCTGTACAGTACCAGCAGGTTGGCGTGCACACCCGCGTAGTCGAACGGGCGGGGCCGTCGAAACTGCCCGCCGACAATCCCCGGATGCGAGGCCAGCCCGCGTGAGGCGCCGGGTGCCAGCAGGCTGGCGCCGATGTTGCCGATGCCGATGAAACTCAGCGTGCCGTTGTCGTACTGGGCGAATGCCACGGCACGCCGCGGGTGCCGCACATGGCCGCATGCATGTCTTCGAGCAAGGGCATGGCAGCACCGAACGGTGCCTGGGCAAAGGCCTGTTCGCCGGCGCGTGCGGCCTGCTGCGCGAGTTCGCCGTGGCCCAGGCCATCGATCATCAGCGCGCTGATGCGCAGGCCGTCATACGCCAGGTGCCAGGCATCGCCGCAGGCCGGGTCGTGGTGCAGCGCGTGCTGGCTGACACCGTAGCGCAGGTCGGCCGTGCTGCCGCCGCGCGGTATACCCGCGCCAGCACGGCGGCGCCGCGCGTGTCGGCGTACACGTCGAATACGTCTGCCTGGCGCACCACGCACCCAGGCCGATGCCCTGGGTGCCACCCGTGGAAAAACCGTCGGCCAGGCACTGGTGCAGGTCGAAGCCTTGCCCGCGGTCCACTGCCAGCAGCTCTACACCCGGTGCGCCCTCGCGGGGCAGGGCGCGCAGGTGCAGTTCGCCGCTACCGGCGTGCTTGAGCAGGTTGCTCGCCAGCTCCGTGGCCACCAGCGCTACCCGACCGGCATCGCTGTCGTCCAGGCGCAGGTGTTCGGCGAGCCTGCGTGCACGTCGGCGCGCATCGCCGATCTGGGTCGCGTCTTCAATGCTCACAACCTCTGTGGTGCTACTGGCCAGGTTCACGCCCATCGCAGGATCGTCACGCGGGTGCCGGCACCGGGGGCGGTGTCCAGTTCGAATTCGTCCACCAGCCGCCTGGCGCCGGTCAGGCCCAGCCCCAGGCCGCTGCCGCTGGTCCAGCCATCGGTCATTGCCAGCTTGATATCGGGGATGCCGGGGCCTTCGTCGCGAAAGGTCAGGCGCAACCCCTTGCGGTGGTCCTTTTCCACTATCTGCCAGTCCATGTGGCCGCCGCCGCCATACACCACGGCATTGCGCGCCAGCTCGCTGACGGCGGTGACCAGCTTGGTCAGGTTGATCAGGCTCATGCCGCAGCCCTGGGCCAGCTTGCGTGCCAGCTGGCGCGCCAGCACCACGTCCTGTTCCAGCTGGATCGGTTGAGTACCGCTGTCCTCGGCGCTCATGCCGACTTGACCCGTGCCTGAAGCAGCTGCATGCCGCGTTCGACATTCAAGGCGGTGCTCACCCCGGGCAGGGTCAGGCCCAGCTCCACAAGGGTGATGGCCACGGCCGGCTGCATGCCGACCAGCACGGTCTCGGCGTCCATGATTTTCGACAGGCCGGAGATGTTGCCGATCATCCGGCCGATGAACGAGTCGACCATGTCCAGTGCCGAGATGTCGATCAGCACACCGCGCGCCGATGTACGGCTGATACGCTCGGACAGGTCGTCCTGGAGGGTCAGGGCCAACTGGTCGTGCATGTCGACCTGAATGGTCACTAGCAGAAAGTCGCCCATCTGCAGGATCGGAATGCGCTCCATGGGCTCATACCGCCTTGCTGACGTTGATACCCAGGCGTTGTAGCGCCAGTTTGAGTGCATCGGCCAGGTTGGCTTTGGTCACGACCCCCTGCAGGTCCAGGCCCAGGTACACGATGGTCTGGGCAATCTGTGGGCGTACGCCACTGATGATGCAGTCGGCGCCCATCAGGCGGATGGCGGTAACGGTCTTGAGCAGGTGCTGGGCCACCAGGGTGTCGACGGTGGGCACACCGGTGATGTCGATGATGGCGATTTCCGAGCCGGTATCGACGATGCGCTGCAGCAGCGACTCCATCACCACCTGGGTGCGTTGCGAGTCCAGCGTGCCGATCATGGGCAGTGCGAGCACGCCGTCCCACAGCTTGACCACCGGGGTCGACAGTTCCAGCAGTTCTTCCTGCTGGCGCTTGATCACCGACTCGCGGGATTTCTGGAAGGTGCGGATGGTGTGCAGGCCCAGTGCATCGAGCAGCTCGGAGACTTCCAGCAACTGCCCGGCCAGTTGCCCGGGCTGCTCGCTGTACTCGCGTTGCAGCAAGGCGAACAGCGGGCCCTTGAGGGCAAAGATGAAGGTGGCGGTCTGTTGTGAGTCCTGGCCGAGCAGGGCGCGGCTATGCGAGAGCTTTTCGAGGAACAGGCGTGCGGCGTCCCAGGCCTGGGCATTGAGGTGCTTTGCATCGCCGTCCTGCAGGCCGTTGTGCAGCAGTTGAAGGAACTCTTCGGTCTGCAGCTTGAGGTCGTTGGCTTTCAGGTTGCGTGAGGCGCCCGAGGCTTCCAGGCCCGCCAGCCACTCTGCTACCAGCGAGGCCTGGTGGGTTCTGATCGCAGTGAGTGTTGCCGGTTGAAGTGCAGCCATGTACGCGTGCTCCTTGAAGCATGAGGTCATAGGACAAAGTCTGGTGCAGCTAACTCTAGTTCCAAAACCGCGACGCGCCTGCTCGAATTGGAACGCTGGCGAGTGGGCAAAACAATGGCGTCGGTTTGAGCGTGCGCCACCGTCAAGGTTCCAAGCGGGTGTATACGAGGCATCTGCTACCATCGCGTCTTTTTGCCGGCGCGCACGTCGGCAGCGCCAAAGGAGAACAGCATGATCATCACCACCACCGGCACCGTGGAGGGGCGCGAAGTTGCAGCCTACCTGGACGTGGTCAGCGCCGAGTCGGTGCAGGGCATCAACGTGGTCCGTGATATTTTCACCAGCTTTCGCGACTTTTTTGGCGGCCGCTCGCAAACCCTCGAAAGTGCACTGAAAGAGGCGCGCATTCAGGCCACCGACGAGATCCGTCAGCGCGCCCGCAGCCTCCAGGCAGACGCCGTCATCGGCCTTGACTATGAAATCAGCATGCCGTCGGCGCGCGGCGGCATGGTGGTGGTGTTCGTCACCGGGACCGCAGTGAAGCTCAAGTAGCCTTTGGCCATTGGTCGGGTGCGACAAAAGGTGACCGGGCAGTCTTCAAATGTCCGGCTAGTCTCTGAGGGCAACAAGGTCACTATTTCCTGGGCAATCGTCTGCTTGCCGGTAGTGATCGCTTGCAGGGGAGCCGGGTATGAAGGAATCGTATTTCGAAGACGATGGTGACGAATTTCCCATCAACAGCCAGGTGCGGTGCGGCCAGGCGGCGTTTCAACTGGGGTTTGCCAACATGACCCTCGATGACGCGCCAGCACGCGTGCACACCAAGGTGCCAGCGCGCAGCGAGCGGCGCCGGTTCTTGCCGGGGCTGCGCAAGAAATAGCGTGCGCCCGACACGAGCCCTGGTAACAGCATGCTGCTGTGCCGGGGCTTTTTCATGTGTGCTGCAGGCCTGTCGAAAAGGGATGGGCGGTACGCTGAACCTGCCGTTTTATGCCGCTTTGTTGACCTCGCTCAACCCTGCGACGGCTGTCGCTGGCTGCAGGAGCGGTTGTATGCCTTACTGTCGGCTGGATTGACCACGGAGCAGTGCAATGCGCATCAGGGAAGAGACTTATTGGAATTGGGCCGACTCTCAACTGCACAGTCGCAGCCATGACGAAGAGCTCAGTGATGGCACCAGTATCGATGTACAGGTGCGCCTGTCACGTACCGGTGCCACGCAAATGTTCATGGGGGTATATGCCCGGCGCGGCAAGGCCCTTGTCGAGGAATACTACCCATCGTGCCCCGGCGAGACGATGAGCCGCGCGCTGGTGCGCGGGGTCGAC
>NZ_JAAHBU010000067.1 GCF_010671725.1 Pseudomonas brassicae
CAACGCGCAGGACCTCGCAGCCGGGCGCGCCAATGGCCTGGAGCCGGCCATGCTCGAGCGCCTGGCGCTGACCCCGGCGCGCATCGACGGCATGATCGTCGGCCTGCGCCAGGTGGCGAGCCTGCCCGACCCGGTGGGCGCGATCCGCGACATGAGCTACCGTCCGTCCGGCATCCAGGTCGGCAAGATGCGCGTGCCGCTGGGGGTGATCGGGATCATCTACGAATCGCGCCCCAACGTGACCATCGACGCTGCCAGCCTGTGCCTGAAGTCGGGTAACGCGACCATCCTGCGTGGCGGTTCCGAAGCCATTCATTCCAACCGTGCCATCGCCGCCTGCATCCAGCGTGGCCTGGCCGAGGCCGGTTTGCCGGCTGCCGTGGTGCAGGTGGTGGAAGTCACCGACCGCGAGGCGGTGGGCGCGCTGATCAGCATGCCCGAGTATGTCGACGTGATCGTGCCGCGTGGCGGCAAGGGCCTGATCGAGCGTGTCAGCCGCGATGCGCGGGTGCCGGTGATCAAGCACCTGGACGGCATCTGCCACGTCTACGTGGCCGAGCATGCCGCGCTGGACAAGGCGCAACGCATCGCCTTCAACGCCAAGACCTACCGTTACGGTATCTGCGGCGCGATGGAAACCCTGCTGGTCGACCAGTCGGTCGCTGCCGCGTTCCTGCCGGGCATGGCCCGCCAGTTCCGCGAAAAGGGCGTCGAACTGCGCGGCTGCGAGCGTACCTGCCAGTTGATCGATGCGGTGCCGGCCACCGATGCCGACTGGGGTACCGAGTACCTGGCCGCGATTCTGTCTATCCGTGTGGTGGACGGTCTCGATGACGCCATCGAGCACATCAACCACTACGGCTCGCACCACACCGATTCGATCGTTACCGAACATCAGGGGCAGGCCCGGCGCTTTACCGCCGAAGTCGACTCGTCGTCGGTGATGATCAATACGCCGACCTGCTTTGCCGACGGCTTCGAGTACGGCCTGGGCGCCGAGATTGGCATTTCCACCGACAAGCTGCATGCCCGCGGCCCGGTTGGCCTGGAAGGCCTGACCTGCGAGAAATACGTGGTGATCGGCGACGGCCAGCTGCGCGGTCAGGAGTCGCTCTGACCTTGGCCGAGCACAGCCCGCTCGCCGTTGCTGCCACGCCGTCGCCTGCCCGGCGCATCGGTGTGCTCGGCGGTACTTTCGACCCGGTCCACATCGGCCACCTGCGCAGTGCGCTGGAGGTGGCCGAGGTGCTGGCGCTGGACGAGCTGCGGCTGATGCCCAATGCCCGCCCGCCGCACCGCGACATGCCGCAGGTGTCGGCACAAGACCGCCTGGCCATGGTCGAGCGTGCAGTAGAGGGCGTGCCCTTGCTGAGCGTGGATGCGCGGGAGCTGGCCCGGGACAAACCGTCCTACACCATCGAGACGCTGGAGCTGATGCGCGCCGAAATGGCCGCCGACGACCAGCTGTTCCTGCTGCTGGGCTGGGATGCGTTCTGTGGTTTGCCAGGCTGGCATCGCTGGGAAGAGTTGTTGCAACACTGTCATATCCTGGTGCTTCAGCGCCCGGATGCCGACGTCGAGTCGCCGGATGCCTTGCGCAACCTGCTGGCCGCACGCTCGGTGAGTGACCCGCAGGCCCTGCTGGGGCCTGCCGGGCACATAGCATTCGTCTGGCAGACACCGTTGTCGGTGTCGGCCACGCAGATCCGACAGCTGCTGGCCAGCGGCAAGTCGGTGCGGTTTCTGGTGCCGGACGCAGTACTGGCCTACATCGATGTGCACGGCCTGTACCGTGCGCCGAACTGAGTGCGCGACAAGCGCCTCATACCTACGAGTTGAATGAGTTTTATATGAGCAAGCAAGACATCAAGCAAGACGTTCTCAAAGGCGAAGAGCTGGTCAAAGTGGCCGTGGCGGCCCTCGAAGATGTAAAGGCCCAGGATATCCAGGTCCTGGATGTTCGCGAAAAGCAGAGCATCACCGACTACATGATCATCGCTACCGGTACCTCCAATCGTCAGATCGGCGCGATGCTGGACAAGGTCCGCCAGATGGTCAAGGAGAAGGGCGTTCGCCCGCTGGGCGAAGAAGGCAAGGGCGAAAGCGACTGGGTACTGCTGGACCTGGACGACGTCATCGTGCACATGATGACTGCCGCTGCTCGCCAGTTCTATGACCTGGAGCGTCTGTGGAAAGGCGCCGAGCAGAGCCGTGCGCCTGATGGCAAGCACCACAGCCCGGAAAACTTCCACGAGTACTCCGCCAAGCTCAACAAAGACCAGGAATAAGGAACGCCCGTGCGTCTGCGTCTGATCGCGGTCGCTCGCGCATGCCCAAATGGGTCGAGGACGGCTGGCATGAATATGCCAAGCGGCTGCCTTCGGAGCTGTCCCTGGAGCTGGTGGAAATACCGCTCAATACCCGTGGCAAGAATGCCGACGTCGCCCGCCTGATTCGTCAGGAGGGCGAGGCCATGCTGGCCAAGGTCCAGCCGGGCGAGCGTATTGTCACCCTCGAAGTGCATGGCAAGCCCTGGAGCACCGAGCAGTTGGCGGTCGAACTGGACCGCTGGCGCCTTGACTCGCGCACCGTCAACTTTATGGTCGGCGGCCCCGAAGGGCTGGCGCCGGAAGTCTGCGCGCGGGCCGAGCAGCGCTGGTCGCTGTCGCCGCTGACCTTGCCGCACCCGTTGGTAAGGATACTGATCGGCGAGCAGCTGTACCGCGCCTGGACCGTGTTGTCCGGGCACCCTTACCACAAATAGTCGTAAGCCTTTTCAATGTCGCAGCCGATTCGCCTAAAAGACCACGAGAAAGACGCACGCCTGGTGCGTAGCCGCGTCGTGGTCGGTGCAGTGGCGATCGTGCTGCTGATCTGCGTGCTGATTGCCCGGCTGTATTACCTGCAGGTGATCCAGTATGACTATCACTCCACGCTCTCGGAGAACAACCGGGTGCATGTGCAGCCGATCCCGCCGACGCGCGGGTTGATCTTCGATCGCAACGGGGTGATCGTCGCCGATAACCGGCCAAGTTTCAGCCTGACCATGACCCGCGAGCGCTCCGGTGACTGGCAGCAGGTGCTCGACGCCATTGTCGAGGTGCTTGAACTGAGCGCCGACGACCGTGCGTTGTTCGAGAAGCGCATGCGCCAGGGGCGCAGGCCATTCGAGCCGGTGCCGATCCTGTTCGAGCTGACCGAAGAGCAGATCGCCCGCGTGGCGGTCAACCAGTTCCGCCTGCCCGGGGTGGAAGTGGCCGCGCAACTGGTGCGCCATTACCCGCAAGGGGCGCACTTCGCGCACTCGGTCGGCTATGTGGGGCGCATCAACGAGAAAGAGCTCAAGACCCTCGATCCGGTCAACTACAGCGGCACCCACCATATCGGCAAGACCGGCGTCGAGCGCTTCTACGAGCCCGAACTGCATGGCCAGGTCGGCTACGAAGAGGTCGAGACCAACGCCCGTGGGCGCGTGTTGCGTGTGCTCAAACGCACCGACCCGATCCCCGGCAAGGACATTGTGCTGAGCCTCGACATCAAGCTGCAGGAGGCCGCCGAAGTCGCGCTGGGCGGTCGTCGCGGCGCCATCGTTGCGCTCGACCCGAACACCGGTGAAGTGCTGGCGATGGTCAGCCAGCCGAGCTTCGACCCCAACCCGTTCGTCACCGGCATCAGCTTCAAGGCCTATGCCGAGTTGCGCGACTCGATCGATCGCCCGCTGTTCAACCGCGTACTGCGCGGCCTGTATCCGCCAGGCTCGACGATCAAACCGGCGGTGGCGGTCGCGGGCCTGGACGCCGGCGTGGTCACCGCCAGCAGCCGGGTGTTCGACCCCGGCTACTATCAACTGCCCAACTATGACCACAAGTACCGCAACTGGAACCGCAGTGGTGACGGCTGGGTGGACCTTGACCTGGCGATCATGCGCTCCAACGACACCTACTTCTATGACCTGGCGCACAAGATGGGCATCGACCGCCTGTCCAGCTACATGAACAAGTTCGGCCTTGGCCAGAAGGTTTCGCTGGACATGTTCGAGGAATCTGCCGGCCTGATGCCGACCCGCGAATGGAAGCGTGCCACGCGCCGCCAGGCCTGGTTCCCGGGTGAAACGCTGATTCTGGGCATCGGCCAGGGCTACATGCAGACCACACCGCTGCAGATGGCCCAGGCCACCGCGCTGATCGCCAGCAAGGGCAAATGGAACCGGCCGCACCTGGCCAAGACCATCGAGGGCCAGCCGCCGGTGGATGACAACCCGATGCAAGACATCGTTTTGCGTGACAAGTCCGACTGGGCCAAGGTTGCCCACGGCATGGAGCAGGTGATGCACAACGCCCGTGGTACCGCACGCGCTGCGGCGGCGGGCGCGCAATACCGGATTGCCGGCAAGAGCGGTACCGCCCAGGTGGTCGCGATCAAGCAGGGCGAGAAGTACGACCGCAACAAAGTCCAGGAACGTCACCGTGACCATGCCTTGTTTGTCGGCTTCGCCCCGGCCGAGAACCCCAAAATCGTGATTTCGGTCATGATCGAGAACGGCGAGGCCGGTGGCCGCGTCGCCGCGCCGGTGATGCGCCAGGTGATGGACGCCTGGCTGCTCGACGAGAGTGGCCGGCTCAAGACCGAGTACGCTCCCGCCACCGTCGTTCAGGAGTCGGCCCCGTGAAGAACAACTTCGATCGCATGCTCTCCAGCGAGGACGTGATGCGCCGCCGCGCCAGCTTCCTGCAGCGCATCCACATCGACGGCCCGTTGCTGGTGCTGCTGCTGACCCTGGCGGCCGGCAGCCTGTTCGTGCTGTATTCGGCCAGCGGCAAGAACTGGGACCTGCTGCTCAAGCAGGCGTCTTCGTTCGGCCTGGGGCTGGTGTCGATGTTCGTCATTGCCCAGCTCGAACCGCGCTTCATGGCGCGCTGGGTGCCGCTGGCGTACATCGGCGGGGTGATCCTGCTGGTGGTGGTGGACGTGATGGGCCACAACGCCATGGGCGCCACGCGCTGGATCAACATCCCCGGGGTCATCCGCTTCCAGCCCTCCGAATTCATGAAGATCATCATGCCGGCGACCATCGCCTGGTACCTGGCCAAGCGCACGCTGCCGCCGCACCTCAAGCACGTGATGATCAGCCTGATCCTGATCGGCATTCCATTCGCCCTGATCGTGCGCCAGCCCGACCTGGGGACCGCCTTGCTGATCCTCGCTTCGGGCGCTTTCGTGCTGTTCATGGGTGGCCTGCGCTGGCGCTGGATCCTCAGCGTGGTCGCCGCAGCCGTGCCGGTAGCCGTGGCGATGTGGTTCTTCGTCATGCACGACTACCAGAAGCAGCGCGTGCTGACCTTCCTCGACCCTGAAAGCGACCCGTTGGGTACCGGCTGGAACATCATCCAGTCCAAGGCGGCGATCGGCTCGGGTGGCGTATTCGGCAAGGGCTGGCTGCTCGGCACCCAGTCGCATCTGGACTTTCTGCCAGAAAGCCATACCGACTTCATCATCGCCGTGCTCGGTGAAGAGTTCGGCCTGGTGGGGATCTGTGCGCTGCTGCTGATCTACCTGCTGCTGATCGGTCGCGGCCTGGTGATCACGGCCCAGGCGCAGACCCTTTACGGCAAGTTGCTCGCGGGCAGCCTGACCATGACGTTCTTCGTCTATGTGTTTGTCAATATCGGTATGGTCAGCGGCCTGTTGCCCGTGGTCGGGGTGCCGCTGCCCTTCATTAGTTACGGCGGAACTTCGCTGGTGACGCTGCTGTCAGCGTTTGGGGTTCTGATGTCGATTCACACGCACCGCAAATGGATCGCGCAGGTTTGAACAAGGTGAACAATTCAATGCAAGCAATGCGTGGCTGGGTGGCTCGCTGTGTGCCCTGGGTCAGCCTGTTGGGGCTGGTGGCCCATGGGCAGCAGGCGAATGCCGCCGACTATGACGGCTCGCCCCAGGTGGCCGAGTTCGTCGGCGAAATGACCCGCGACTACGGTTTTGCCGGCGAACAGCTGATGGGCGTGTTCCGTGAGGCGCAGCGCAAGCAGTCGATCCTCGACGCCATTTCGCGCCCGGCCGAGCGGGTCAAACCGTGGAAAGAGTACCGCCCGATGTTCCTCACCGACGCGCGCATTGCCCGCGGCGTGGACTTCTGGCGCCAGCATGAGGACACCCTGGCTCGTGCCGAGCAGGAATACGGCGTGCCGGCCCAGGTGATCGTGGCGATCATCGGCGTGGAAACCTTCTTTGGTCGCAATACCGGCAACTACCGGGTGATCGACGCGCTGTCGACCCTGGGCTTCGATTACCCGCCGCGGGCCGAGTTCTTCCGCAAGGAACTGCGCGAGTTCCTGTTGCTGGCCCGCGAAGAGCAGGTCGACCCGCTGACCCTCAAGGGCTCGTACGCCGGTGCCATGGGCCTGCCGCAGTTCATGCCCAGCAGTTTTCGCGCCTATGCGGTGGATTTCGACGGCGATGGCCACATCAATATCTGGAACAACCCCGACGATGCCATCGGCAGTGTCGCCAGCTACTTCAAGCGTCATGGCTGGGTGGCCGGCGACGCGGTGGTCAGCCGCGCCCAGGTGCGCGGCGAGCGGGTCGACGAAGGCCTGAGCCCGGGTATCGAGGCGGTCAAGACGGTCGCACAGTTGCGGGCGCTGGGTTGGTCGAGTCATGATGCGCTGCGCGATGATCTGCCGGTCACCGCCTTCCGGCTCGAAGGTGACAATGGCCCCGAGTACTGGCTGGGCCTGAAGAATTTCTACGCGATCACTCGCTATAACCGCAGCGTGATGTACGCCATGGCGGTACATCAACTCTCGGACCAGTTGGTCCAGGCAAGGGGCGCCAGGTAATGCGCGTACTGTTTTCTGATGCATCTGTGAAACTGATCGGCTGTGCGGCCCTGGGCTTGCTGCTGGTCAGCTGTTCCTCGAGCCGCCCGGCGCCGCAGCAAGGCGGCAACGTGGTGCGCGCCAAGCCCGGCCTGGACATCAACCGGGCGCACAAGGACGGCGCGCCATGGTGGGACGTGGACGTCTCCAAGATCCCCGACGCCACGCCAACCGTGCACACCGGCAACTACAAGGCCAACCCCTACACGGTGCTGGGCAAGACCTACTTCCCGATCCAGGAGTCACGCAACTACCGTGCCGAGGGCACCGCGTCGTGGTATGGCACCAAGTTCCACGGCCAGAACACCGCCAATGGCGAGGTCTATGACCTGTATGGCATGAGTGCGGCGCACAAGACCCTGCCGTTGCCGGCCTACGTCAAGGTGACCAACCTGGACAACCAGCGCACGGTGATATTGCGCGTCAACGACCGTGGCCCGTTCTATTCGGACCGTATCATCGACCTGTCGTACGCGGCGGCGAAAAAGCTCGGGTATGCCGAAACCGGCACTGCGCGGGTGCGTGTCGAGGGCATCGATCCCAAGCAGTGGTGGGCCCAGCGTGGCCAGTCGGCGCCATGGTGCTCGAGCAGCCGCAGGTTGCCCAGGCTCAGCCGCTGTCGGCCAGTACCGGCACCGTCGAGCAGTGGACCCCGCCACCCCAGCAGCATGCAGCGGCCGTGGTGCCGGTGCAGGTCGCCAGTAATGCCGGGTTGGCCAGCAATGGTCTTTACTTGCAGGTCGGCGCGTTCGCCAACCCGGACGCTGCCGAGTTGCTACGCTCCAAGCTCAGCGGCATGGTCAGCGCGCCGGTGTTCATCAGCTCGATCGTGCGCAACCAGCAGACGCTGCACCGCGTGCGCCTGGGGCCGATCAGCAGCCAGGGCGAGGCCCAACAGATGCAGGACAGCGTGCGCCTGGCCAACCTGGGGCAGCCCAAAGTCGTCACGGCAGACTGATCGGGGGGCCTGATCGGTTTGTCATGCAGTCGGGCGCAACGGCCATGTACAATGGCCGTTTTGCTCGCCAGGCCATGTGCCTGAGATACGTTTTGCCCGCAAGGGCATGAGCCCATTAGCCATTTCGAGAGACGGATGAACATAACCAGCTTTGCCAAACGCCTTTGCCTGCTTGTACCGCTGATGATTGCCCCTGCCGCCTTCGCGGCAGAGCAGATGATGCCGTCGCCGCCGCAACTGGCAGCCAAGTCCTACGTGCTCATGGAAGCCTCCAGCGGCAACATCCTGGTCGAGAACAATGGCGACCAGCGCCTGCCTCCGGCGAGCCTGACCAAGCTGATGACCGCCTACATCGCGACCCTGGACATCCGTCGCGGGCAGATCGGCGAGAACGACCCGGTGACCGTCAGCGAGAACGCCTGGCGTACCGGCGGTTCGCGCATGTTCATCAAGGTCGGTACCCAGGTCAGCGTCAGCGACCTGCTGCACGGGATCATCATCCAGTCCGGCAACGACGCCAGCGTCGCCCTGGCCGAGCACATTGCCGGTAGCGAAGATGCGTTCGCCGACATGATGAACAAGACCGCGACCGACCTGGGCATGAGCAACAGCCACTTCATGAACCCCACCGGCCTGCCGAACCCCGAGCACTACTCCTCGGCCCACGACATGGCGCTGCTGGCCCGTGCGATCATCCACGAAGACCCGGCTCACTACGCGATCTACTCGCAGAAAGAGTTCTTCTGGAACAATATCAAGCAACCCAACCGCAACCTGCTGCTGTGGCGCGACAAGACCGTCGACGGTCTGAAAACCGGCCACACCGACGAAGCCGGCTATTGCATGGTGTCGTCGGCCGTACGCGACGGCATGCGCCTGATCGCCGTGGTATTCGGTACCAACAGCGAGCAGTCGCGTGCTGCCGAGACCCAGAAGCTGCTGACCTACGGTTTCCGTTTCTTCGAAACCCAGACCTTCTACCAGAAGGGTACCGAACTGGCCCAGGCGCCGGTGTGGAAGGGCAACGTGGCCCAGGTCAAGGCCGGCCTGGCAGAAGACCTGAGCATGACCTTGCCTAAAGGCCAATTGAAGAAACTGGCTGCAAGCATGACCATGAATCCGCAGCTGACCGCGCCCATCGCCAAAGGTGACGTGATCGGTAAAGTGGAAGTCAAACTGGATGACAATGTAGTGCACAGCGCCGACCTGATCGCGCTGGACGCTGTAGAAGAAGGCGGATTCTTCCGTCGTGCGTGGGATAGCATTCGGCTATTCTTCTTCGGGTTGTTCAACTGATATCGTGACCTGCCACGCCCCCGTCACTCATGCGGGGGCGTTGTTGTTGCCACGGCTTACGAGGCCGTTACTGCCATGACCGAACCAGACGTCAAGTCGCACAAGATCGAATTCCCCTGCGCCGATTACCCGATCAAGGTGATCGGCGATACCGTGGTCAATTTCAAGGACACGGTGATCGAGATTCTGAAGAAGTACGCGGAGGTCGATCTCAAGACCCTGGCCGAACGTCAGAGCAAGGAAGGCAAGTACACCACCGTGCAACTGCACATCATTGCCACCGGCGAAGACCAGTTGCACGACATCAACAGTGCCCTGCGCGCGACCGGAATCGTGAAAATGGTGCTCTGATGTCGGCGAGCCTCGGCTTTCGCGACCTCGGCCTGCTGCCTTATCCGCTCGTGCTGGAGGCCATGCGTCGGTTCACCGACCAGCGTGGCCCGCAGACGGGTGATGAAGTGTGGCTGGTGGAACACCCTGCGGTGTTCACTCAGGGCCAGGCCGGCAAGGCCGAGCACCTGTTGCTGCCAGGAGATATCCCGGTGGTGCAGACCGACCGCGGTGGCCAGGTGACCTACCATGGCCCCGGCCAGTTGGTGGCTTACCTGTTGCTCGATGTTCGACGCCTGGGGTTTGGCGTACGTGACCTGGTCAGCCGCATGGAGCGCTGCCTGATCGAGCTGCTGGGCAGCTACGGCGTCGAGGCGGCGGCCAAGCCCGACGCGCCTGGCGTATATGTCGACGGGGCGAAGATCGCCTCGCTCGGCTTGCGTATTCGCAATGGCTGTTCTTTCCATGGCCTTGCCTTGAACGTGGACATGGACCTTGCGCCATTCCGCCGGATTAACCCCTGCGGGTATGCGGGGCTGGCCATGACCCAGCTGCGCGATCAGGCAGGCCCGATCGAACTCACCGAGGTAAGGGCAAGGCTGCGCGGGCAGCTGGTCAAGCACCTCGACTATGCTGAGCAGACGACCCTTGCGGGCGGAATCGACTGAATATGAATACTGTTGTGCAGGAACCGCAGCAAACCCTTATCCCCACTCAGGACGTCACCGCACGCCCGGCCCCACGGCCGAAGGTCGAGGCCGGGGTCAAACTGCGTGGCGCGGAAAAGGTCGCACGTATTCCGGTGAAGATCATCCCTACCGATGAGCTGCCGAAAAAGCCTGACTGGATTCGCGTACGCATTCCGGTGTCGCCGGAAGTCGACCGTATCAAGCAACTGCTGCGCAAGCACAAGCTGCACAGCGTGTGCGAAGAAGCCTCCTGCCCGAACCTGGGCGAGTGCTTCTCGGGGGGCACCGCCACCTTCATGATCATGGGTGACATCTGTACCCGGCGCTGCCCGTTCTGCGACGTGGGCCATGGTCGGCCGAAGGCGCTGGACGCCGACGAGCCGATGAACCTTGCCGTAGCGATTGCCGACCTGCGCCTGAAGTACGTGGTGATCACCTCGGTGGACCGCGACGACCTGCGTGACGGCGGCGCCCAGCACTTCGCCGATTGCCTGCGCGAGATCCGCAAGCTGTCGCCGGGCGTGCAGCTGGAAACCCTGGTGCCGGACTACCGCGGGCGCATGGATGTGGCGCTGGCGATTACTGCGCAAGAGCCACCGGATGTGTTCAACCACAACCTCGAAACCGTGCCGCGCCTGTACAAGGCGGCGCGTCCGGGGTCGGACTACCAGTGGTCGCTGACCTTGCTGCAGAAGTTCAAGGAACTGGTGCCGCACGTACCGACCAAGTCCGGCCTGATGCTGGGCCTGGGCGAGACAGACGAGGAAGTGATCGAGGTGATGCATCGCATGCGCGAGCACAACATCGACATGTTGACCCTGGGCCAGTACCTGCAGCCGTCGCGCAGCCACTTGCCGGTGCAGCGTTTCGTGCACCCGGATACCTTTGCCTGGTTTGCCGAGGAAGGCTACAAGATGGGCTTCAAGAACGTCGCCTCGGGCCCGCTGGTGCGTTCGTCGTACCATGCCGACCAGCAGGCGCACGAGGCCAAGATCAAGCTCTGAGGCGCGTCTGACAGGCTGAAAAAAGGCCCCCGTACCAGCGCTGGTGCGGGGGCTTTTTTCATTGTTCTTGAGGGCCCTTTCGCTGGCAAGCCAGCACCCACAGGTACTGCACGGGCCTCAAGGTCGGTGATATCCCTGTGGGAGCTGGCTTGCCAGCGAAGGTCGCGCTGCGCAGTCAGCGGTTGCGCAGGCTTTCCAGCAGCTTGTGCGTCGGGTAGCCATCGGCCGGCCAGCCTTGTGCCTGCTGGGCACTGCGAATCGCCTTGCGCGTGTTCGCACCGATGATCCCGTCGGCCGTACCCGCATCATACTGATGCGCGCTGAGCAGCTCCTGCAGCTCGATCCGCTCGCTGCGGCTCAGCGGCAGGTCATCCTTGGGCCACGACCCGCGGATGAAGCCGGCGCTGTCAAAGCGCTCGGCCAGCAAGCTTACCGCCAGGGCATACGACGACGAGTTGTTGTACTTGAGGATTGCACGGAAGTTGTCCAGCACCAGGAAGGCCGGGCCGCGCGCACCCGCAGGCAGCAGCAGGGCTGCAGACAGCTGCTCGGTGCCGGCCGGGGCACGTGCGCCGGCCGGCAGGGTCACGCCCAGCTGCTGCCACTCGGCTACGCTCTTGCGCAGGCTGCCATCGCAGCCAGTAGTCGAAGCTACTCGGCACCTGGACTTCGAAGCCCCACGGCTCGCCGCGCTTCCAGCCGGAGCTTTGCAGGTAGTGCGCGGTCGAGGCCAGCGCATCGGCAGAACTCTTCCAGATATCGCGCCGACCATCACCGTCGAAATCCACCGCGTGGGTGTTGTAGGTGGTCGGGATGAACTGGGTCTGGCCCATCGCACCGGCCCACGAGCCCAGCATGGCATCGGGCTGGATATCGCCGTTTTGCAGGATCTGCAGCGCGGCAATCAACTGCGCCTGGGCAAACGCC
>NZ_JAAHBU010000068.1 GCF_010671725.1 Pseudomonas brassicae
CCCCGGCCGCCTGGCCGGCCTGGCTGATGCTGGCCGCCGGCCTGTACCTGGTGGTGCGCCGATAGCCAGCCCGGTTCATGGCTGGCACACTAGCAGGTGGCATCGGTGCGGGACCGTGGCCTATTTTGGAGTCGAACATGAAAGACTGGCTGGACGAGATCAACTGGAACAGCGATGGCCTGGTACCGGCGATCGCCCAGGACCACAAGACCGGGCGCGTACTGATGATGGCCTGGATGAACCGCGAGGCCCTGAAGCTGACTGCCGCCGAGCAGCGTGCCATCTACTGGTCACGCTCGCGTGGCAAACTGTGGCGCAAGGGCGAGGAATCCGGGCATGTGCAGAAGCTGCATGAAATGCGCCTGGACTGCGACGCCGACGTGATCATCCTGATGGTCGAGCAACTGGGTCATATCGCCTGCCATACCGGTCGTGAGAGCTGCTTCTATCGCGTGTTCGAGAACGGCGCGTGGAACACCGTCGACCCGGTCCTGAAAGACCCGCATGCCATCTACAGCGCAGGACACTGACATGAGCGACACCCTGACCCGCCTGGCCCAAGTGCTGGAAGCGCGCAAAGGCGCGGCCCCCGACAGCTCCTACGTGGCGAGCCTGTACCACAAGGGCCTGAACAAGATTCTGGAGAAGGTCGGCGAAGAGTCGGTCGAGACCATCATTGCCGCCAAGGACGCCGCCGTCAGCGGCGACTGCAGCGATGTCATCTACGAGACGGCCGACCTGTGGTTCCATAGCCTGGTCATGCTCGCGCAACTGGGCCAGCACCCGCAGGCGGTGCTGGATGAGCTGGACCGCCGCTTCGGCCTGTCCGGCCATGATGAGAAGGCCGCGCGCCAACCCTCGGCCTAACCGAATTCAATCGAGGATTGCACCATGGGTATTTTTGACTGGAAACACTGGATCGTCCTGCTGGTGGTGGTGGTGCTGGTGTTCGGCACCAAGAAGCTGAAGAACTTCGGCAGCGACCTGGGCGAGTCGATCAAGGGCTTCAAGAAAGCCATGAACGAAGACGAAGACAAGCCGGCGCAACCCTCGGTGCAGCCTGCCCAGCCGACCCCACGCCGACCAATGCGCCGCTGAACCAGCCGCAGACCTTCGACGGCCAGGTGCACAAGGTCGAAGAGCCGACCAGGAAAGAGTGAGCACATGTTCGGGATCAGCTTCAGTGAGTTGTTGCTTGTCGGCCTGGTCGCCCTGCTGGTGCTCGGCCCCGAGCGCCTGCCGGGGGCCGCGCGTACCGCCGGGCTGTGGATCGGCCGGCTCAAACGCAGCTTCAACGCGATCAAGAACGAGGTGGAGCGCGAGATTGGCGCCGACGACATCCGTCGCCAGCTGCACAACGAGCACATCCTCTCCATGGAGCAGGAAGCCCGGCGCATCCTCAATCCGCAATCGGTGCAACCCGACCCGACGACCACCCCAGGCAGCGAGCCGGCGCCTGCCGAGCACAGCGTGGTGATCGCTGCCGAGCCTGCACCTGCGCCAGCCGCGCCAACAGCGCCACCGTCCACCGAACCGACACAACCGCCGCGGGCCCCATGAGCGAAATTCCGGAACACGACCAGCCGATGCCGCTGGTCTCGCACCTTACCGAGTTGCGTACACGCCTGTTGCGCTGTGTGGCGGTCATCTTCCTGATCTTCGCCGGCCTGTTCTCGTTCGCGCAGCAGATCTACACCCTGGTTTCGGCGCCCCTGCGCGAGCACCTGCCGGCCAACGCCACGATGATCGCCACCGATGTGGCCTCGCCGTTCCTCACGCCGTTCAAGTTGACCATGATCGTCTCGCTGTTCCTGGCGATCCCGGTGATCCTGCACCAGATCTGGGGCTTCATCGCCCCGGGCCTGTACCGTCATGAAAAGCGCATTGCGGTGCCGCTGCTGATTTCCAGCATCATCCTGTTCTATGCCGGGATGGCGTTTGCCTACTTCCTTGTGTTCCCGCTGATCTTCGGTTTCTTTGCCAGTGCGACGCCGGACGGCGTGTCGATGATGACCGACATCGCCAGTTACCTGGACTTCGTCATGACCTTGTTCTTCGCCTTCGGCGTGGCCTTCGAGATCCCGGTGGCGGTGGTGCTGCTGGTGTGGATCGGCGTGGTCGACGTGAAGTACCTGAAGAAGATCCGCCCTTACGTGATCATCGGCTGCTTCGTGGTGGGCATGGTGCTCACCCCGCCGGATATCTTCTCGCAAACGTTGCTGGCCGTGCCGATGTGGCTGCTGTTCGAGGTGGGCGTGCTGTTTGGTGGCTTGATCCGCAAGCGCAGTGCGCACCCGCAGGCCGACGAGCCTGACGACCAGCCGCCAGCCACCCAGCCGTGAACCTGCTGCTGCTTGAGGAGGCCGACTTCGTCGCGGCCGACCGTGTGGTGCTGGGCGACCGACGCTTTACCCACATGCAGGAGATCCACCGCGTGGCGGTGGGCGACACCCTGCGCGTGGGGCGCCTGGGCGGGCTGATGGGCCAGGCCACGGTGCTGCGCCTGGAGGGGCATGAGGCCGAGTTGTCGGTCGAATTCACCCAGCCCCCGCCGGCCAAGTTGCCGCTGACCCTGGTGCTGGCCCTGCCGCGGCCGAAAATGCTGCGCCGGGTGTTCCAGACCGTGGCGACCATGGGCGTGGGCAAGCTGATTCTGGTCAACAGCTACCGGGTCGAGAAGAGCTTCTGGCAGACCCCGTTCCTGGAGCCGGCGGCGATACGCGAGCAGTTGGTGCTTGGCCTTGAGCAGGCACGTGACACCGTGTTGCCCGAGGTGATCATCGAGAAGCGCTTCAAGCCTTTTGTGGAGGACCGCCTGCCGGCGATTGTCGAGGGTACGTTGGGGCTGGTGGGGCACCCGGGCAATTATCCGCCGTGTCCGCGCGGCCTGGATGAGCCGGTGACCCTGGCAATTGGCCCGGAGGGTGGCTGGATTCCGTATGAAGTCGAGTTGCTGGGCAAGGCCGGATTGAGCCCGGTGCAACTGGGCGAGCGCATCCTGCGTGTGGAGACAGCGGTGACCGCGTTGCTGGCGCGGTTGTTCTAGGGGACCCCTGACTCATCCGCCCCTGTAGGAGCCGGCCTTGCCGGCGAAGCCTTTCATACACGCCTTCAGTTTTACGCTCCTACGCCGATGCAATGGCACCAGACCCATAATCCGCCTCGCCTGCCCGCATTGGAGTCACACCATGTACCGTTGGTTAGCCCAGCACCTGGGTAATGTCAGTGTCACGCTCAAACTCAGCATCGGCTTCAGCGTGGTACTGCTGCTGACGCTGGTCATCACCCTGACCGGCTGGCAAGGCCTCAATGGCATCACCACCCGCGGCGACACGCTGGGCGCGATTTCCCAGGTGCATCAGGCCACCCAGGACCTGCGCATCACCCGCCAGAACTACGAGCGCAACCACGACGCCGCCAGCGCACAGGCCGTGGAAAAAAACCTCGCCGACCTCGAACGCCAACTCAAGGACGTGCAGCAACGCGTAGCCGTCGGTGAAGGCGGCAACCGCCTCCAACAACAGGCCGAAGCCGCCGATCGCTACCAGCGCGCCTTCGCCGACCTGAAGCAGACCACCCAAGCCCGCGAAACCGCGCGCGAAGCACTGGGCAACAGCGCCGACAAGGCCGCCGCCCTGCTCGCCAAGGTCGAACAAGGCCTGCTGCAGGGTGGCGACATCAACACCTTCGATAACGCCGTACAGGCCAACAGACTGCTGCAGCAGGCGCGCTTCCAGGTCCGCGGCTACACCTACAGCGGCAAAGCCGAGTACCAGCAGACCGCGCTCACCGCCATCGACCAGGCCCTGGCCGTGATCCTCGCGCTGCCAGCCAAGGTGCCCACCGAACATGCCGCCAGCCTCGAGGCTACGGGCCAGGCGCTGACCGCCTACCGCAGCGCCGTGGAACAGTTCGGCCAGGCGCAGGTCGCCAGCGAACAGGCCCTCGGGCGCATGGGCGAACAAGGCAGCGTGCTGCTCGACCTCAGCCAGCAACTGACGCAAACCCTGACCCAGTTGCGCGACGAGGAATCCAGCCATGCCCGGTCCATGCTGGCCTTGGCCACCGTACTGGCGCTGTTCTTCGGCATCCTCGCCTCATGGGCCATTACCCGCCAGATCGTCGTGCCGTTGCGCTATACCCTCGGCGCCGTCGACCGCATCGCCAGCGGCGATCTGCGCCAGGACCTGAAGATCGAGCGCAGTGACGAACTCGGCCAGTTGCAGCACAGCATGCAACGCATGACCGTGAACCTGCGCCAGCTGATCGGTGGCATCGGCGACGGCGTGACCCAGATCGCCAGCGCCGCCGAAGAACTCTCGGCCGTCACCGAGCAGACCAGTGCCGGGGTCAACAACCAAAAGGTCGAGACCGACCAGGTGGCCACCGCCATGAACCAGATGGCCGCCACCGTGCAGGAAGTCGCACGCAACGCCGAGGAGGCATCCGAAGCGGCGCTGATGGCCGACCAGCAAGCCCGTGAGGGCGACCGTGTGGTCGGCGAGGCCATCGCCCAGATCGAACGCCTGGCCGCCGAAGTCGACCACTCCAGCGAGGCCATGAGCCAGCTCAAGAGCGAAAGCGACAAGATCGGCAGCGTACTCGACGTGATCAAGTCGGTGGCCCAGCAAACCAACCTGCTGGCCCTCAACGCCGCCATCGAGGCCGCCCGGGCGGGTGAAGCCGGGCGCGGCTTTGCCGTGGTCGCCGACGAGGTGCGCAGCCTGGCCCAGCGTACCCAGCAGTCCACCGAAGAGATCGAGGCACTGATCGCCGGCCTGCAGAACGGCACCCAGCAGGTCGCCACGGTGATGGACAACAGCCGCAGTCTGACCGGCAGCAGCGTCGAGCTGACCCGCCGAGCCGGCACCTCGCTGGAAACCATCACCCGCACGGTGTCGTCGATCCAGGCCATGAACCAGCAGATCGCCGCCGCCGCCGAGCAGCAGAGCGCGGTAGCCGAGGAGATCAACCGCAGCGTGATGAACGTGCGCGACGTGTCCGACCAGACCAGCGCCGCCAGCGAGCAAACCGCCGCCTCCAGCGTCGAGCTGGCACGCCTGGGTACCCACCTGCAAACCCTGGTGGCCAGGTTCAGCCTGTAAGCCTGCCCCCGCACCACGCGCAATGCGTGGCGCCCGGGGCGCCGTTTGCCCACCCATCAATTAGAGAATTTTCCTACAGCATTTGCAGGTCCAGACCTGCGCGCTCCCGCCGATGAGACCGGATTGACCGCGATTCCTTGCGTCGCGAACCATCCAATGTGCCGGAGAGCCACCATGTTCCTGAACCGAATGCTGGGCAACCTGAGTATCCGCTTGAAACTGGGCCTGGGCTTTGCCCTGGTCCTGCTGCTGACCCTGGGGATTGCCCTGGTGGGCTGGGTAACCCTGAACAACCTCGCCGACCGCAGCGACAAGCTCACCGAAATCGGCCTGGCCAACAAGGAAATCCAGGATGTACGCAATGAGCGCCTGGTCTACGAGCGCAATCTGGACCCGGCCACCGGCAAACAGATGGAAAAAGAGCTCGACGATGTGGCGCAGCGTATCCAGGCGCTGCAACAGCGCCTCAACGTGCCCGAAAACCTCACCCGCCTGCAGCGCCAGAGCGACACGCTGGGGCAGTACCGCCGCCTGTTCAACGAGCTTGAGCAACTGGCACTGGCCCGCCAGCAGGCCCGCGAGCGACTGGGCAGCAGCGCCGACCGCACCACCGGCCTGCTCGAGCCGATCGAACAGCCCCTGCGCGAGGCCGGCAACCTGAGTGGCTTCGCCAGCCTGGTCGCGGTCAACCAGCAGATTCAGCAGGCGCGCTTTCATTTACGTGGCTACACCTACAGTGGCCGCGCCGAGTTCGAACAGCCCGCACTCGATGCCATCGATCAGGCCGCCGCCACCTTGCGCGCACTGCCCGACAAGCTGCCCGCCACCTACCGTGATGCCCTGCAGGCGCCAGCACCGCGCTGGCCGACTACCGTGGCGCAGTACTGGCATTCGGCACCTCGCGCCAGGCCAGTGACAACGCCCTCGCGCAACTGGCGCAACTGGGCGACACGCTGCTGAGCATCAGCGACGAGCTGACCCTGGCACAAAGCCAACTGGTGGACGCCGAAACCGTTGCCGCCCGCACCACCCTGGGTCTGGCGATCCTGTTCGCACTGCTGCTGGGGGTGACCTCGGCCTGGATCATCACCCAGCAGATCACCACCCCGCTCAACGAGACCCTGGCCTTGGTCGAACGCGTCGCCAGCGGCGACCTGGCGCATGACCTGCAGGTGCAACGCCGCGACGAACTGGGCGACCTGCAGCGCAGCACCCAGCGCATGACCGTCAGCCTGCGCCGCCTGATCGGCGGCATCGGCGACGGTGTGACCCAGATCGCCAGCGCTGCCGAAGAACTGTCGGCGGTGACCGAACAGACCAGCGCCGGGGTCAACAACCAAAAGGTCGAGACCGACCAGGTAGCCACCGCCATGAACCAGATGGCCGCCACCGTGCAGGAAGTCGCGCGCAACGCCGAACAGGCCAGCGAGGCGGCGCAGATGGCCGACCAGCAGGCCAGCGAGGGCGAACGCGTGGTCGGCGAGGCGATCGCCGAGATCGAACGCCTGGCGGTCGCCGTCGAGCACTCCAGCGAGGCCATGGGCACCCTCAAAAGCGAAAGCGACAAGATCGGCAGCGTGCTCGACGTGATCAAGTCGGTGGCCCAGCAAACCAACCTGCTGGCGCTCAACGCCGCCATCGAGGCCGCACGCGCAGGCGAAGCCGGGCGGGGTTTCGCCGTGGTGGCGACGAAGTACGCAGCCTGGCCAAGCGCACCCAGGAGTCCACCGAGGAAATCGAAGGGCTGATCAGCGGCTTGCACCGCGGAACCCAGGACGTGTCGGCGATCATGAACGATAGCCGCGAGCTGACCGTCAGCAGTGTCGAACTGACCCGCCGCGCCGGCACCTCGCTGGACACCATCACCAGCACCGTGTCGTCGATTCAGAGCATGAACCAGCAGATTGCCGCCGCCGCCGAACAACAGAGCGCGGTGGCCGAAGAGATCAACCGCAGCGTCATCAACGTACGCGACATCTCCGACCAGACCAGCGCCGCCAGCGAACAGACCGCCGCGGCCAGCATCGAGCTGGCGCGCCTGGGCACGCACCTGCAGACGCTGGTCGGCGCTTTCAAACTTCCCACGTAAATGAGGGAATTCTCCTACGACACATGCAGGTCCAGCTCGGCAGGCGCTGGCCGATGAGCAGTCATGGGCGCGCCTGGCTTCACGCGGGCGTTACAGCTTAACCTCACCGGAGATTCGTCATGCTCGGACCCTTGTCACGCTTGCTGAACAATATGAGTGTCAGGCTGAAACTGACCCTGGGCTTTGCCATTGTGCTGCTGCTTACGCTGGCGACCACGTTCGGCGGCTGGAAGGCGCTGAACGAATCCATCGACAGTTCCGAGCGCCTGTCCGAGATTGCCCGCATCAACGACATCAGCCGCGACCTGCGTGCCGAGCGGATTACCTTCAGGGTCCTGGCCGACAGCCAGAGCCGCGATGGCATCAGCCAGGCGCTGGGCGAGCTCGACACCCTGCTGCAGAGGATGCTGGAGCATTTCAGCACACCCGACGACCGTCAGCGTGTCACCGACAACCTGGAGGTGGTGCACAGCTACAAGACCGGCTTTGCCGACCTGCTGCTGGCCGTCGATGCGCGCCAGACGCTGTTCAAGGCGCTGGAGGCCGACGAGCAACGTCTCACGGGCACAACCGATGCGCTGGAGCAGCACCTGCTGCGCAGCATCGACCCGCAACAGACTGGCGATCGCCAGAGCCGTGCGCTCAAGCAACAGGCCACCCTGGAACGCCATATCGACAATGCCATGCAGCAGAGTCGGCTGCCGGCCTACACCTTCGAGCCAATGAGTGCCTTCGCCCAGGTCGGCGCCACGTCGCTGAGCGGGGCCCAGGCTGCCTTGGGCCAACTCGATCAGGCCCTGAGCGGGCTGGGCCAACGCAACAACCGAGAACTGCAAGCCGCCGCCGCAGCGCTGGCGCAGTACAGCGGCGCCTTGAACCGCTACGCGCAAGCGGCGGTGAAGGTCGAGCGCTGCAAAACACCCTGGAGACCCTGGGCAACCGCCTGCGCGACACCAGCCGCCTGCTCAGCGAACACCAGACCCAGCAGCGCGACCGCGAGGCCCAGGCCGCACGCACGGTGATCAGTGGCCTGGCAGCGCTGGCGCTGGTGATCGGGGTGCTGGCGGCATGGCTGATCACCGAACAGATCACCGTGCCCCTGAAGGTGACCCTGGACGCGGCCAAACGCATCGCCCAGGGAGATTTGCGTGGCAACCTGCAGGTCAGCCGGCGTGACGAACTGGGCCAGTTGCAGAACAGCATGCAGGCCATGAGCGTGAGCCTGCGCGAGCTGATCGGCGGGATTGGCCAGGGCGCCGCGCAGTTGGCTGCGGCAGTGGGCCAGCTGTCGAGCGTGGCCGAACAGACCCAGACGGTGGTCGGCAGCCAACGCGACGAGACCGACCAGGTGGCCACGGCGATGAACCAGATGACTGCAACGGTGCTGGAGGTGGCGCGCAATGCCGAGTTCGCCTCCGAGGCGGCCACCGTGGCCGATGCCCAGTCGCGCCAGGGCGATCAGGTGGTCAACGAGGCCATCGGGCAGATCGAGCAACTGGCAGAGCAGGTCGACCGCTCCATGGAGGCGATGCACACCCTGGCGGGTGAGAGCGAGCGCATCGGCAGCATTCTGGTGGTGATCAAGTCGGTATCGGAGCAGACCAACCTGCTGGCGCTCAATGCCGCCATCGAGGCGGCACGCGCCGGGGAAGCCGGGCGCGGCTTTGCGGTAGTGGCCGACGAGGTGCGCGGCTTGGCCCAACGGACCCAGCAGTCCACCGAGGAGATCGAGGCGCTGATCCAGAACCTGCACCGCGGCACGGCGCAGGTGGTGTCGCTGCTGGACAGCAGCCGGGCGCTGACGCGTGACAGTGTGGACCTGAGCCGGCGGGCGGGTACTGCACTGGGCGAGATCACCGCGACGGTGTCGAGCATCCAGGGCATGAACCAGCAGATTGCCACCGCCAGCGAGGAGCAGAGTTCGGTGGCTGAAGAGATCAACCGCAATGTGATGACGGTGCGTGAGATTGCCAATCAGACCTCGACGGCAAGCGAGCAGACCGCCGCGTCGAGTGTGGAGCTGGCGCGCTTGGGCGGGCATTTGCAGACGCTGGTGGGGCGCTTCAGCCTGTAGTGCATCTGCGGGCCTCTT
>NZ_JAAHBU010000069.1 GCF_010671725.1 Pseudomonas brassicae
AGCCAGCTCCCACAGGTACTCCACTGTTTTCAAAACCGGTGGGTATCCTGTGGGAGCTGGCTTGCCAGCGAAAAGCCGCACCGCGGCCGCCCCGGGAGACTTATTCGTAGTCAGTCTTGCCGGTGTGGCTGTTGAGCGAGATCACGCGGGTCTTGCCAATGCGGTGACGGTAGATCTCGCGCAGGTACTTCACCGCCTTCTTCACGCATTCGCGTGACAGGCGGATATCGTTGATCGACACGAACTTGCTCTTGTCGTTGATCAGCTCACGGTACTTCTTCTCGTACATCGGCTTGATCGCATACCAGTTGGTATCGAGGATCTTGGCCGGGTTCTCGAACTCGTTGAGCAGGTCATCGATACGGTCTTCGTCAAACGCCTCGCTGGTGATGAAGTCGAGGATGGCGTTGTCCAGGGTGTCATCGAAGCGGTACGGGGTGCGCGCAAAGCAGCGCTTGATGAACGCCACGATCAGCGTCAGGAAGTCGTCCGACAGGCACGGGCTCTTGGCGATCAGGGTGGTCAGCGAGAGGTTCGCCGAGGCACCGATCACCAGCGCGTAACGCTTGAGGGTGGTGTTGGGGAACAGGCTGTTGAGGTGGGTCTTGAGCCGGTTCAGGTCCATGTACGACAGCTTGTAGTCCTTGGGCAGCGACACGATCGACACCACCGACGAGCAGTTCTTGAAGAAGTGCAGGTCGTGCAGCGCCGCGGCGTCATAGCCGGACGCCTTGTATTGCTCCAGCGCCGCGCGGTAGCGCTTGGACTCGATCGGCAGCAGGCTGATGCCTTCGATCGCCTGGGTCACCTTGTTGAAGTGCGGCAGGTCGATGGAACGGAAGAACAGGTCATCGATGTTGAGCTGCGGCTTTTCCTTCTCGAACACCTTGAACTTGTCGCTGCCTGGTGCCGGCTGTTCCGGTACCACCGATTCGGCATAGGCGATCGCCACCGGGCCAGCCAGGCTCATGAACAGGTCGTTGGCATCCAGGCGGATGGTCTCGCCGATGTCGATGCCGGCACGCCGGAAGTAGTTCTGGTCGTAGTCGGTGGTCACTGCCTGGGCGGTGAGGATGTTGAAGATCTGCTGCGAGATGTACTGGTTGGCGTGCTTCTCCATGGCATTGACGTCAATGTCCTGGATGTTGCCGTCATCGTTCTCTTCGGCGTAGCGCATGATGTCGTTGGAGATCAGCATCATCGCGTTCCACGGGCGGATACGCCCCATCACGCTGGCTTCGCTGCTGTCTTCATTGTCGAAGTTGTACGAGAAGTCCCATTCCTCCGACAGGTACTTGCACAGCAAGCGGCCGGCGTTGATGTGCAGTGCCTCGGACATCTCGCTACGGTGGTCGGAAATGTTCGGCAGCACGCAGATGCCGCTGGTGAAGATCGGCTCGAACACGAACGAATGCCCGCTCTTGCCGTCGTTCTCGTCGGCCGGCTTGGTGTCGAAGGTCTTGTTCATGTACGAATACTGCTGGGCCAGGCCGAACTCCGAGGCCATGCCCGAACCGGTACCGCCACCGGCGCTGAAGATGTAGAAGTACAGCCGCGACTGGTTGGCCTTGATGCCGCACGAGTCGATCAGGTACGAGTGGATCAGCTTCCAGTCGGCGCTGGAGAAGCGCTGGGTTTCCTTGTTGAGGATGATCTTGGCCAGGTACTGGCCCAGGATCGGCGCGTTACCGGCGCCACCGGCATGCACCTCGGACAGGTCCATGATCTTCATCTTGCTGTAGTCGCGCAGAAAGCCGCTCTTTTCGCCCTTGCGCGAAAACCGGATACGCCCGGCGATGTCCTTGTCCAGGTCGCCCAGCATCACCAGCGGCTCGACCAGGAACACCGGCTTGGCGCCCTTGTTCTGTACCAGGCGCAGGTTGTTGCGGATCCAGCGGCCAGGGCTGTAGCTCGGCTCGCTGCCAGCGCGGTCTTCGTTGTTGAATTCGTTGAGGTAGAAGGTGCGTGCGTTGTATACCAGCTCCGCTACATCCAGGGCGATGTTGGAGCCGCAAGGCCCAGGCCGATCAGGCAAACGGACGGAAACTGCTGGTCCAGGCGCAGCTGGGTGTCATCCTCGACATGTACGCTGGGCGGAAACACCAGGTCGCGCAGGCCATCGAGGTTGTCCAGAATGCGCTGGATGTCGGTCTCTGTGTAGTACAGGTACTGCTGCGGCGTCGCCGTACGTGGGGTGTAGTATTCTCGAGGCGCCGGAGCGGTCAGCGCGGTGGAGGATGACATCAGTTCGGAAACCGCGGTGGCAGAAGTGTTCTTCGAGGTCATTTTGCGCCATTTGCCTGGGTGGACGGCTGGTAAAAGTCGATATCATCGAGCCATCACTGGATAAGTTTCGCGACTGTATCAGTGCGCCTTTGGCGTGAGCGATAGGGTCTTGCCCTAGAACCCTCTAAGGGTTTTCCTGCTACGCCTGATCAATAAATATCGCCCGCTTCGTCAACTTCTTTAATTCAGCCTGGAGTCGTCATGAGCACTGCACTACCTTCCCTGGGGTTCGCCGGCATCGGCCTGATGGGTTTGCCGATGTGTCGGCGCTTGCTGGCGGCGGGTTACCCGTTGACCGTGTGGAACCGCTCGCCCGACAAGTGCGCGCCGCTGGTGGCGCTAGGTGCACGCCAGGCTGGCAGCCCCGCCGAGCTGTGTGCGGCGGCGGACGTGGTGATGTTGTGCCTGGCCGATACCCGCGTGGTGCAAGAGGTGGTGTTCGGGGCCGACGGTATTGCCGAAGGCGCGGCGGCCGGGCAGTTGCTGGTGGATTTTTCCAGTCTCGAGCCTGCCGCCACCCGGCAGATGGCCGCACGGCTGGAGCAGGCCTGTGGCATGCGCTGGCTGGATACGCCGGTGTCCGGTGGCACGCCGGGCGCCGAGGCCGGCAGCCTGGCAATCATGGTGGGTGGCCACGCGACGGACCTGGCACGGGTTCGCCCGGTACTCGAGGTGCTGGGGCAACGTGTCACGCACATGGGCGCAGTCGGGGCAGGGCAGGTGACCAAGGCCTGCAACCAGATGATCGTGGCCTGCAACGCGCTGGTGATCGCCGAAGTGGTGGCCTTGGCCGAACAGTCCGGTGTCGATGCCGGCCTCATCGCCGAGGCGCTGGCAGGCGGTTTCGCCGATTCAAGACCCCTGCAGATACTCGCGCCGCAAATGGCCGAGAGCCGCTTCGAGCCGGTGAAGTGGCACGTGAGAACCTTGCTCAAGGACCTGGACACTGCCGTGACGTTTTCTCGCGAGCAGGGTTCGGCGGTGCCGATCAGCGGCCTGGCGGCGCAACTGATGCGCCTGCACGGTAGCCAGGGCTATCTGGAAAAAGATCCAGCGACCCTGGTCGAACTGTTTCGCCACAAGGCCTAGGCACCTCGCTGCGCTGGTTCAGCTCGCCGAGCACCGTGCGCAGCTCGCCCAGCGGCACGGGGCGGCTGAGCAGGTAGCCCTGCAGGAAATCGCAGCCCTGCTGGCGCAGGAACTGGTACTGCTCGACGCTTTCCACGCCTTCGGTCACCACCTTCAGGTGCAGGGTATGGGCCATGATGATGATTGCCTGCACGATGTCCATGTCCTGGCCGGAGCGCGGGATGTCCTGGATGAACGAGCGGTCGATCTTCAGGGTGTCCAGCGGCAGGCGCTTGAGGTAGGCCAATGACGAGTAGCCGGTGCCGAAGTCGTCGATCGACAACGACACGCCCTTGGCGCGAATGCGCTCCAGCAGGGCGATGGTGTTGTGGATATTGCCCATCAGGGCGTTCTCGGTGACTTCCAGCTCCAGGCGCCAGGCCGGTAACCCTGCGCTGTTGAGGGCGTCCTCAACTTCGCTGGCAAGCTCTTCGCGGCCCAGGGTCAGGGCCGAGCAGTTGACGGTCACCTTGAGCTGATCGTAACCGTGGCGGTTGAGCTGGGCCAGGTCCAGGCAGGCACGACGCAGTACCCACAGGTCAAGGTCGGTGATCAGCCCGTTGGCCTCGGCGATGCCGAGGAAGCGGTCGGGGCTGAGCAGGCCATGTTGCGGGTGTTGCCAGCGAATCAACGCTTCGAGTTTGGCCACCTGGCCGCTGTCCAGGTCGAAGATCGGCTGATAGTGAATGCGTAGCCCACGCTCTTCGAGCAGGGCCATGCGCAGTTCTTCCTCCAGCTGCAGTTCCAGGGTGGCGCGGGCTTTGAGGTTGCTGCTGAAGAAATTCAGGCTGTTGCGACCATTGCCCTTGGACTGGTACAGGGCCAGGTCCGCATGCTTGAGCAGTTCATCGCAATTGTCACCGTCGTCGGGGAACAGGCTGATGCCGATGCTGGTGGTCATGACCATGCGCCGGCCGCCCAGATCGATCGGCTCCTTGACTTTGTGCATGATGCGCTGGGCCAGGTGCCGGGCCTCTTCGCGGCCTTGCAGGCCGATGAGGATGCAGAACTCGTCGCCGCCAAAGCGTGCCACCACGTCCTGGCCGCGGGTGGCGGCCTTGATGTGCCCGGCGATGACCTTCAGCAACTGGTCGCCCGCGTCATGCCCGAGGCTGTCATTGATGCGCTTGAAGTGGTCGATGTCCAGGAACATCACCGCCAGCATGCCGCCATTGGCACGTTGCTCGGCGAGGCGTTCGGCGAACACCTGGTTGAAGCCGCGGCGGTTGATCAGGTTGGTCAGGGCGTCGTAGTGCGCGGCCTGCTGCAGCGATACCCGAGCCTGGTCGAGCTGGCTGAGCAACATGTTGACCCGGCGCAGGTCGTGCTCCTTGCTCTGCAGCTTCTTGTCCGAGAGTGCGGCGCTGATGCAACTGGCACTGATCAGCAGCGCCACGAAGGCGATGGCCAGGCTCAGTTGCAGGCTGTTGTCGCTCATCGGCAGTTGCAGTGGCATGCCTTCGGGCAGTACCAGGGTCAGTGCCCACATGCCGGTGAAATGGGTAGCGATGATGCCGCCGGCCATGACCAGGCTGGCGAGTGCCTTGTACAGCGTGCTGCGCTCGCGCCGGTAACGCGCCAGCAACAGGGCCAGCAGGCTGGCGCCGAAGGCGATGACCACCGAGGCCACCAGCAGGTCCGGGCGGTAGTACTGCTGTGCGTTCGAGCGCAGGGCGGCCATGCCGGTGTAGTGCATGGCACCGATGCCAAGGCCGATGATCGCGGCGGCCAGTACATAGTGATGGCGGCGTGACGGGGGGCGGCTGAGCAGGTCCAGCGCGACCCAGGCGGCGAGTAGCATGAGCAGCAGCGAAGTGCCGGTGAGCGCCACGTCGTAGTGCACTTCCAGCACCGCGTCGAAGGCAAGCATGCTGATGAAATGCATGCCCCAGATACTGCACGCCAGGCAGAAGGTACCCAGTACGCGCCACTGGCGCCTGGCCGCGCCTGTTCGGCGGTGCTGATGCGTTCGATCATGTCCAGGGTCGCGAAGCTGCCAGCGCAGGCGACCAGGTACGCGAGCGCCACCAGGTACGGATTATGCTGACAATCGAGGATCAGTTGCCCGGATGCCGGCAGTTCGGCGAGCACATGCAGCCCCAGCCACTCCATAGCATGCCTCTTCGTCGAGTGTGCACGCGGCCCCCAGCGAGTGGAGACTGTTCTGGCTGAGTATAGGAACAGAGCATTAACCCATCGGGATTAATGGCAGTTTGACTTGAATGAATTGGTGATTGAGACCATAGCGTTCGGTTCTAAAACCAGTTGCCCCTCTTCGCTGGCAAGCCAGCTCCCACAGGGTAATCACCGTTCTGAAGATCAGTGGTGTACCTGTGGGAGCTGGCTTGCCAGCGAAGGGCGCAACGGGGTTTGTCAGCCGGCTACCAGTACCCGGATGGCTTCAAGGCGCAAGGCCGCCTTGTCGAGCATCGCCAGGCCCTGCTCGCGTTGCGCACGCAAGGCATCGATCTCGGTGTCACGCACCGTCGGGTTCACCGCCTGCAACGCGGTCAGGCGCGCCAGTTCTTCGTCGGTCTCGGCGGCCAGCCGGCGCTGCGCCTCGGCCACGCGCTCGGCATGGCGCGGCATGATCTTGGCTTCACCGGCATTGATGCGCGGGGTCAGCACGTCACGCTGGGCCTGGATGAACTTGTTGGCACTGGCCTTGGGCACGCTTTCGAGCTGGTCGTTGAGGGTGTCGAACGAGACCCGTGAGGCCAGGTCGTTGCCATTGGTGTCGAGCAGGCAGCGCAGCGCCGCCGGCGGCAGGTAACGGCCCAGTTGCAGGGCACGCGGTGCTACCACTTCGCTGACGTAGAGCAGTTCGAGCAGCACGGTGCCAGGCTTGAGCGCCTTGTTCTTGATCAGCGCCACGGCGGTATTGCCCATCGAGCCGCTGAGCACCAGGTCCATGCCACCTTGCACCATCGGGTGCTCCCAGGTGATGAACTGCATGTCTTCACGCGACAGCGCCTGGTTGCGGTCGTAGGTGATGGTGACGCCTTCGTCGTCGCCCAGCGGGAAGCTGGCGTCGAGCATCTTCTCGCTCGGCTTGAGGATCAGGGCGTTTTCCGAGTGGTCCTCGCTGTCGATGCCGAACGCATCGAACAGGGTTTCCATGTAGATCGGCAGGGCGAACTGGTCGTCCTGCTCCAGGATCGCCTCGACCAGCTCCTGGCCTTCGCCGGCACCGCCGGAGTTGAGTTCCAGCAGGCGGTCGCGGCCGCTGTGCAGCTCGGACTCCAGGCGCTCGCGCTCGGCATGCGCTTCTTGTACCAGCGCTTCCCACTCGCTGTCGTCGCCGCTTTCGAGCAACGGCAGCAGGCGCGGGCCGAACTGGTGTTGCAGGGCGTTGCCGGTAGGGCAAGTGTTGAGGAACGCATTCAGCGCCTGGTGGTACCACTGGAACAGGCGCTCTTGCGGGCTGTTCTGCAGGTGCGGCACGTGCAGCTCGATGGTGTGCTTCTGGCCGATACGGTCCAGGCGCCCGATGCGCTGCTCCAGCAGGTCGGGGTGCGCCGGCAGGTCGAACAGCACCAGGTGATGGGCGAACTGGAAGTTGCGGCCTTCACTGCCGATTTCCGAGCAGATCAGCACTTGCGCGCCAAACTCTTCGTCGGCGAAGTAGGCGGCGGCGCGGTCGCGCTCCAGGATGCTCATGCCCTCATGGAACACCGTGGCCGGAATCCCGGAGCGCACGCGCAGGGCGTCTTCCAGGTCCATGGCGGTTTCGGCATGGGCGCAGATCACCAGCACCTTGACGCGCTTGAGCATCTTGAGGGTATCGATCAGCCATTCGACGCGCGGGTCGAAGCGCCACCAGCGGTGCTCGTCGTCGGTGTCGCCCTGGGCCTGGAAGCTGACTTCCGGGTACAGGTCGGCATGCTCGCCCACCGGCAGTTCCATGTATTCGTCGGGGCACGGCAGCGGGTAGGCATGCAGCTGGCGCTGCGGGAAACCCTGCACTGCGGCACGGGTGTTGCGAAACAGCACGCGGCCGGTGCCGTGGCGGTCGAGCAACTCGCGGATCAGGCGGGCGCCGGCCTGGGTGTCACCGTCGTTGACAGCGGCCAGCAGCGCTTCGCCTTCGGCACCGAGGAAGCCCTGGATGGTGGCGTGGGCCTTGGGCGACAGGCGCCCCTCATCAAGCAGTTCCTGCACCGCTTCGGCCACCGGGCGATAGTTGTCGCTCTCGGCGCGGAAGGCGGCCAGGTCGTGGAAGCGGTTCGGGTCCAGCAGGCGCAGACGCGCAAAGTGGCTGTCCTGGCCCAGCTGTTCCGGGGTCGCGGTCAGCAGCAGGACACCGGGGATGACCTCGGCCAGTTGCTCGACCAGCGCGTATTCGGGGCTGACCTGGTCTTCGTGCCACACCAGGTGGTGCGCCTCGTCGACCACCAGCAGGTCCCAGCCGGCGGCAAACAGCGCATCCTGGGCCTTTTCGTCCTCGGTCAGCCATTCCAGCGCGACCAGCGCCAGCTGGGCGTCCTCGAACGGGTTGCTGGCGTCGCTTTCGATGAAGCGCTCGGCGTCGAACAGGGCGACCTGCAGGTTGAAGCGCCGGCGCATTTCCACCAGCCACTGGTGCTGCAGGTTTTCCGGCACCAGGATCAGCACGCGGTTGGCACGCCCCGAAAGCAGCTGGCGATGGATCACCAGGCCTGCCTCGATGGTCTTGCCCAGGCCCACTTCGTCGGCCAGCAGTACGCGTGGCGCGATGCGGTCGGCCACTTCACGGGCAATGTGCAACTGGTGGGCAATAGGTTGGGCACGGGTGCCGCCCAGGCCCCACAGCGACGATTGCAACTGGCGGCTGGTGTGTTCCAGGGTGTTGTAGCGCAGCGAGAACCACGCCAGCGGGTCGATCTGCCCGGCGAACAGACGGTCGCTGGCCAGGCGGAACTGGATGAAGTTCGACAGCTGGGTCTCGGGCAGGGTGCAGGCCTGATTCTGGCCGTCGAGGCCGTGATACACCAGCAACCCGTCGACATCCTCGACTTCGCGCACGGTCAGCTTCCAGCCTTCGAAGTGGGTGATCTGGTCGCCCGGCGAGAAGCGTACGCGGGTCAGGGGCGCATTGCGCAGGGAGTACTGGCGGGTGTCGCCAGTGGCCGGGTAGAGCACGGTCAACAAGCGGCCGTCCTGTGCCAGAACGGTCCCCAGACCCAGCTCGGCTTCGCTGTCGCTGATCCAGCGTTGCCCCGGTTGATACTGCTGCGCCATACTGCCTGACTCCCGCCATTCAAAAGGCGACTATCTTAACGGATAGGGCTGCGCAGACCAAAGCGTCTAGCGATTTCATCGACGAAAGCCGTCTTTGCCACCACAGGCCTCGACCTATGCCCCAATACCCCGTGTGGTTTTACCGTAGTTGCCTGCTGGGCGGCCTGCTGCTGCTCGGTGCCTGCGAACAGCAGGGTTTCGAACCGCTTGCGCCGCTGGAACCATCTGCCTTGGCGGCCCTGGGCGTGCAGACCCCGGTGCAGAATGTGCACTTTCGTGATCGCGACGGCGAGGCGGTGCTGGTGCTCAGCCGTCTGGACGATCAGGTCAGCGACGAGGAAACCCGGCAGGAGGTCGACCGCGTGGTGCTCACCGCCACCCTGTATGGCCGCGCAGCGACGCCGAGCCTTTCAAGGCGCGCTGGAACATCGAGAACGAGACCACCTGCCCGGGGCTCGACCTGGACGTGGGCTTCTATACCGACGTGAGCGGCGCCAGCGACCTGAACAACGACGGTGTGGCCGAGCTGACCGTGGCCAGCCACGCGTTCTGCGGCGGCGGTGTCGACCCGCACGACCTGCAGGTGGACCTGCGCGAGGGCCAGGCCAGCTACGTGATCACCGGCCAGTCACTGATCGCGCCCGAGGGCGAGGACGCCTTTGGCGGCGAGCGCGAAGACGGCCCGACGCTTGCAAAAGCACCGGCGGTGCTGCGCGAGCATCTGGACAAGGTCTGGAACAGCGTGCTCAAGCGTCCCTGGAGCGAGTCGGCGCCTGCGATCGAGGATGACGACCCCGATCAGTAAGTGGCGAACGGTACGTCCACGGTATAGGTGTGCTGCGGTGCCTGGGTGTCGGTCAGGGTGTAGCGGGTCAGCGAGCCGTTGTCGTTGGCCATGGCCTGTTCGTCGATGTGCAGTGTGAATTGCCGCGCGCCCAGCTGCAGTGTGCCCAGCGGGGTGATCTGTGCCTGGGCAGGCACCAGCAAGCCGCCCAGGTGGTCGTAGCTGTGCTCGGCAAAGCGGTAGTCGAGCAGTGCATCGCGCCGTTGCAGGGCAAACACCAATGGCGCATACGGGCGACCCTCCAGGTCCCAGCCATTGCGCAGGTCGGTGATCCATACCTCGGGCAGGTCGAAGCGATGCCTGAGGACAGGGTCTTCCAGTGGCACGCTGACCACTTCAAGGCAGCACACGGTGCGCTTGCGCCGCGCGTCCAGCAGCGCCAGGCGAGTACCGCGGGCCACCTCGACGGCAGCATGGCGAAGGGCATGTTTTCTTCGCGTACCGGGGCCTCGGCCGTCGTGGCGAGGTTGCGCCAGCCGCCAAACAGTGGCGGCGCGGCCATCGCGCCGATGCAGCTAGCCGCCAGGCAGGCGCCGGTTAGCAGGGTGAGGGGGCGAGGCATCCAAAACGCTCCTGTCCATGGGCTAGGTTTGAGGGCGCAGCGTACTATACTCAGGCCTGCCCTTGAGTGTGACCAGTGCCACACTTTTGCCATCGCCGCTCAAGGCCGCCCGCTGGCCGCCGACACAGTGGGGACAGGAGAACAACAACCATGCTGCCGCCCATCATTCCACTCAGTGCCGCCCCGGTCACCACGCAACACGACCCGGTTCGCCAGCCGCCGACCATTGCCCCGGTGGTACCGGCTCAGCCCAGCGCCACCGACAGCAACATCGACTTCAAGAAGCGCGACCCGCAGGAGTCGGGCGTATTGCTGCGCGATGAACAGCGCCGCCGCCAGGGCAAGCGGCGCCAGACCTCGGACGAGGAGCTGTACCAGGCCTTGCCGGGTGATGAGGTGAATGCCGACAATACCGTGCCGGTAGCCCCGCTGATGGGTGAGCAACCGCGCCAGGGCCTGCTGGTCGACATCGAAGTCTGAACGGGACTGTTCAGCGCGCGCCACAGCCTTCATCATTGAGGCTGTGCTGCCCCTACCAAGAGCCTGAGCATGAGCCAAGACGACAACCTGATCGACTTCGGTGCCGAACGCGCCCGTCGTGTCCACGACCTCAATGAAAAGCGCCTGAACGAAGTACGCCAGGCGTTCGAGCAGGCCATGCCCCTGGGCAAAGGCAAGAAGAAGCCCAAGGGCAAGCCGAAGAAGCGCTGAAGCTTGATGCAGGTCAATCCTGTACCCGCCTCCCGCGCCCGTTGATGGGCGCCATTGACCTCGGTCAATTTTCCCTCCCGCCACATTCGCTACTGTTACCCCATCAGACAGGTGCAGGCAAATGGAGGCCGATATGTTCTTCGATAATGTGGTTATCGCTGGCGTTGTGACGGTCGGCCTGATGCTGCTGTTCTTCGCAGGCCTGGGACTTTTCATCTGGAAGGATTCGAACAAGCGCAAGCAAGGCTGATCCTTTCCGATTACACGAGCACGCAAGGCATTTTGGGCAACTTCGGTTGCCCATTTTTTTTGCCTGGAATTTGCCCGGGCCCGGCGCACCACAGGGAAAAATCTTCTGGACTATAAGTAGTTAGCTAGCTAATAATTTGCACCTGACCTTTCCTGCCTTTCTGTGTCTATCTTTACTCCATCGCTTTCCAAGGTTCGATCCGTGCCCATCACTTTGCAGGCCCTGCTGGCGCCCAACCGACTCGCGGTGCAATTTGCCCTCAAGACCCTGCTCGGCGGTGGCCTGGCGCTGTGGCTGGCGTTGCGCTGGGGTCTGGAACAGCCGGCCTGGGCATTGATGACCGCGTTCATCGTGGCCCAGCCGCTGTCGGGCATGGTGCTGCAAAAAGGCCTGGCGCGGCTGCTCGGCACGTTGGTGGGGACGATCATGTCGGTGGTGTTCATGGGCCTGTTCGCCCAGACCCCCTGGCTGTTCCTGCTCGCGCTGGCGCTGTGGCTGGCCCTGTGCACGGCCTGTTCGACCCTGCTGCGCAGCGCCTGGGCCTACGCGTTCGTACTGGCCGGCTATACCGTTGCGATCATTGCCTTGCCCGCCATCAGCCACCCGCTGCTGGTGTTCGACCAGGCGGTGGCGCGGTGCACTGAAATCAGCCTCGGCATCATCTGCGCCACCGTGGTCAGCGCCTTGGTCTGGCCGATGCGGGTCGAGCAGCAGTTGGCCGGCCAGGCGCGCCAGGCCTGGCAAAGCGGCTTGCAGGCAGCCAGCGCAACCTTGACCGGCGAAGAGCAGGGGCGCAAAGGCCTGCTGGAGATTCTGGGGCGCATCGTGGCCGTCGACGCCCAGCGCGAGCACGCCTGGTTCGAAGGCAGCCTGGGCCGCGAGCGCGCCCGTGCTATTCGCGCGTTGAGCCAGAAGTTGCTGATCCTGTTGCGCATCGCCCGCTCTGTACGCCGGCAGTGGCGCCAGCTGGACGAGTGCGAAGCGCAGGCGCTGGCGCCCTGGCTGGCCGAGGTGCAGGCGGCGCTGGCCGAGCCCGATCAGGCGGCGCTGCTGGTACTGCGCCAGCGTGTATGGGATGGCGCACATGAAGAGCACAACAGTGCGTCACAGCATTACTGCCTGGCGCGTCTGACCCTGCTGCTGGACAACGCCATGGCCGCTACCCTGGCCCTGCGTGCGGTAGAGCAGGGCAAGGCGCCGCCTGACCTGCCCGACCGCCTGGCGGTGCACCGCGATGTGCCGCTGGCGTTGCTGTTCGGTTCGCGCAGCGCACTGGCGTTCCTGGCCATGGCCAGCTTCTGGCTGGCCACCGCGTGGTCGGCGGCACCGGGCGGGCTGGTGCTGACCTGCGTGGTCTGCAGCCTGTTCGCCAGCCGTGAAAACGGTGCGCAGATCGGCATGAGCTTTTTGCGCGGCATCCTGCTGGCGGTGCCGGTGGCCTTCTTCGTGGGCCAGATCCTGTTGCCGCAATGGAGCGGTTTCGCGCTGTTGTGCCTGGGCATGGGCGTACCGTTGTTCTTCGGTGCACTGGGCATGGCCAACCCGAAAATCGGTGCCACCGCCACCTCCTATTGCCTGCATTTAATCGTGCTGGTGGCCCCGCTCAACACCATGACCTTCGATGTGGCCAACTTTCTCAACAGTGCCCAGGCCATGCTGCTGGGGGTGGGGGCTGCGGTGCTGGCCTTCAAGCTGCTGGTGCTGCGCAACCCGGCGTGGCACGGGCGTCGCCTGCGCGCCGCGACCCAGAGCGACCTGGTACGCCTGACCCGACGTGACCTGCGCGGCGCCGAAACCTGGTTTGGCGGGCGCATGGCCGACCGCCTGCTGCAGCTTGCGCGGCATTACACGGCCTTGCCGGAGGCGGAGCGCGGGCGCTGGGACGATGGCGTGCACGGGTTGGACATCGGCGACGAACTGCTGCACTTGCGTATGTGCCTGCAAGTGGCGCAGGTGCCCGTCGACCGTGCCCAGCGCGAGTACCTGCAACAGCTGGAAAGCGTGCTGGCGCAGGGGCCGGGGCCTGGCCGCGGGCAGCGCCTCGATGCCGCCGGCCATACCTTTATCCAGGCACTGCAGCAACTGCCGTCCAGCGACCCGCTGCGCCTGGCGGTGGGCGCGGTGCTGCAACTGCAGCGCAGTTGGGCCAAATGGTGCCAACGGCAGGAGGAGATTCATGGGGTTGCGTGAATGGGCGCTGGGCGGGGTACTGCTCAGCCCGTTTCTGATCTACGCGCTGCTGGCGCTGGCCGTCACCGGTGTGGTGCGCCTGTTGCTGCGCTTCACGCCACTGGGGCGCTGGGTATGGCATGAAGCCTTGTTCGATACTGCCCTGTTCGTGTGTATTCTGAGCCTGATCACCCGCGTGCTGGGGCCTTTGTAAGGAGCTTGACCATGCGTGCCTACGTACGTGTTGCAGTAACCCTGTGCCTGGTGGCGGTGGCGGTGTTCGCCGGCCTGGAGCTGTGGCGCTATTACATGCTGACGCCCTGGACCCGTGATGCGAAGATCCGCGCCGATGTGGTGATCGTCGCGCCGATGTGTCGGGGTGGGTGCGCGAACTCAAGGTGCATGACAACCAGCAGGTCAAGGCCGGCGAGTTGTTGATGTCGATCGACAAGGACCGCTTCGAGGCGGCCCTGGACAAGGCCAATGCGGTGGCCGAAACCCGCCAGCAGCAACTGCGTCTGCGTGAACACGAAGCCTCGCGGCGTGCCGCACTGGGGCCGCAGGCGATCAGTGCCGAGCTGCGCGAAAACGCCCAGATCAACGCAGCCGTGGCCCGTGGCGAACTGCGCCAGGCGCAGGCCGAGGTCAAGGTGGCGGCGCTCAACCTGGCGCGCAGCCAGGTCAAGGCACCGCGTGACGGGCATATCACCAACCTGCGCCTGGCCGAAGGCAACTATATCAATGCGGGGCAGGCGGTGATGGCGCTGGTGGATGACTCGACCTTTTATGTCCAGGCCTATTTCGAGGAGACCAAGCTGCCGCGCATCCAGGTCGGCGCGCCAGTCAAGGTCTGGCTGATGAGTGCCGGCGAGCCGATGCAGGGCCGTGTGCAGAGCATCAGCCGCGGCATCACCGACCGCAATGCCACCCCCGACAGCCAACTGCTGGCCGAAGTCGAACCGACCTTCAACTGGGTGCGCCTGGCCCAGCGTATTCCGGTTCGCATCCAGCTCGACGAGGTGCCGGCCGGCATCAATCTGAGTGCCGGCATGACCGCCAGTGTACAAGTGCAGGAGCAATGAGCCGCGGCCCGGGCCGCGGCTGAAGTTGATCAACCTGTATGGAGCGGTGATGTGCTGGCTGGCGCAGGCGCTGGCAGGGCCGCTCGATCCAGTGGCAACAAAAAGCTGAAGAGGGTGCCGGCTTCGTGGCTGGACACCACTTCCATGTGCCCGCCGTGGGCCAGGGCGATCTGGTTGGCGATGTACAGCCCAAGGCCGAGCCCGCTTTGCGGGGTACCGGCGAGTGGGCGCGAGAAGGGTTGGAAAAGTTGCGCCATGACATCGGCACCGATCGGTGGGCCCTGGTTGTGTACGGCCAGAATGAACGAATGCCCGTCGATTCGCGCCGAAACGTCCACCGGGCTCTGCGCATCGCCATGGTGCAGGGCGTTGGCCAGCAAGTTGGAGAGAAGCTGCGTGACCCGTTCGCGATCGCATTGAACACCGCTCAGGTCGCCTATGTGCAGGCGAATCTGGCGGTGCGGGTGGACCCGTTGCAGCTCCGAGGCGACGTGACGCAACGCCGTATCCAGGTCGGGGCAGGGCTGCACCGTCACCATGATGCCGTTGCCCAGGCGGCCTCTGGCGAAGTCCAGCACATCGCGTACCAGCTGCGTGGCACGCTGGCCTGAGGTCAGGATGTGCTGGGCAATGGTCAGCGCGCGCGCGTCGCCCAGGCGCTTGACCAGCAGTTCGGCCCCCGCGGTGATGGCGAACAAGGGGTTGCGCAGGTCATGCCCGAGTACCGCGATGAACTGCTCGCGCAGTTCGGCGTTGGCCCGTTCCTGTTGCAGCGCCGCTTCGGTTTGCTGGGCCACCTCCTCGCTCTCGATCTGGATGGTCAGCAGGCGTGCGAATGACTCCATCATCGGCTGGATGGCACTGCCGGTGAGGTTGGCGGGCGCCGGGTCGAGGGCGCAGATGGTGCCGAAGAAACTGCCATCGGAGCGGAACACCGGCACCGAGATATAGCTTTCGAACTGGTAGATGCGCGGTGTGTGGTGGTTGCAGTAGCGTTGGTCTTCGCTGGCTTTGTCGATCACGATGGTCTGATGACTGTTGCGGATTTCGTGACACAGGGTGGTGGCCAGCTCCAGTTCGCCGCCCACGTCCAGGCCGAAGCCCAGCCGATCGAGTACGGCGCAGGCGGTCCAGTTGCTGTCGGTGACCCGGGCCACGGCAGCGAAGCGCATGCCAGTGGTCTCGCAGATCACCTGGAGAATGGCTGGCACGGCGTTGATCCGCGCAATCGTGGCGAGGTCGGCGGTAATTGCAGTACTCATGGAGCGTCCACATGGCTGGCGGCAAGTCGTTGTTGCTTGGCAGTCTAGCGAAAAAAACCTTGTCAGGCGGGGGTGTATTTCCAGTAATCTCTGCCTGCCGAGCTTCTCCGACAGAGGGGAGCCTGAGGCTTCCCGCCCGCGTGCGCATTCCGTTCACCCCGCATCCACAGGGATGCCTCAGTGAGGTTTGACATGCACATCACTTCCCAGGATATCTGCGCCGCGGCCGACCAGCTCAAGGGCTTTGTCGGTTTCAATCACAAGCTTGGCCGGCATATCGTGCGTTTCAGCGAAGATTCGTTCGGCATGGATGTGGCCGATGACAGCATCATCCCCAGTAATGAATTCGTGTGGCAGGCCGGCGCTGGCGAGGTGATGACCCTGCGCCGTGAACTGATCGAGGTGTTGCTGGCGCAGAATGTGGATGAGCGCTTGAACGTCAGTGAACCGCTGCGGGTGTACCTGCGCCGCCGCGACTTGCCGGAGATTGCCGCGCAGCGTCGGTTGCGCGCCTGAGTAAGGCATGCCGGCCCTTTCGCTGGCAAGCCAGCTCCCACAGAGTAGGCATGCGCTGCATTACCCTGTGGGAGCT
>NZ_JAAHBU010000007.1 GCF_010671725.1 Pseudomonas brassicae
CCACCGGCAACTTCACCAAGATCGTGCAGCGCTTTCCCGTGCGTATCCGCCTCGACCCGCCCGAGCAGGGCGCACCGCGGCTGCTGCCCGGCATGTCGGTGATTGCCACCGTGGATACGCGATCGGCGCAGGTGCGCCGTGCAGACTGAAGCACCGGTATCCCTGCGCGCCTGGGTGGCGGTGATCGGTGGTTTGTTCGGCTGCTTCATGGCCGGCATGAACGTGCACGTCACCAGCGCGGCATTGCCCGAGATCGAAGGGGCGCTGGGCGCCACCTTCGAAGAAGGCTCCTGGATCTCGACCGCCTACCTGGTCGCGGAGATCACCATGATTCCGCTCACGGCCTGGCTGGTGCAGGTGTTTTCCCTGCGAAAGGTGATGCTGGTGGGCTCGACGGTCTTTCTGATCAGTTCGGTCAGCTGCGCGCTGGCACCGAGCCTGTCGGCGATGATCGCCCTGCGGGTGATCCAGGGGGCATCCGGCGCGGTGCTGATCCCGCTGTCGATGCAACTGATCATCACCGAGCTGCCGGCCAGCCGGATTGCGCTAGGCATGGCCCTGTTCAGCCTGTCCAACAGCGTGGCGCAGGCGGCCGGGCCGTCGATCGGCGGCTGGTTGACCGACCTGTATTCGTGGCGCTGGATCTTCCTGCTGCAACTGCTGCCGGGGGTGGCATTGCTGGCGGCGGTCGGCTGGTCGATCCCGGCACAGGCGAGCCAGCCCCATCAGTTGCGCCAGGCCGACTGGCTGGGTATTGCCGCCATGGCGCTGGGGCTGGGCGCCTTGCAGGTGGTGCTGGAGGAGGGCGGGCGCGAGGACTGGTTCGATTCGGGCTTCATCGTGGCGTTCAGCATCACTGCCGTGGTGGCGCTGGCGCTGTTCATCCAGCGCCAGCTGTGGGGCGACCGGCCCTTCATCAACCTGCGCCTGCTGGCCAGCTACAACTTCGGGGTGGCGAGCCTGGCCATGGCGGTGTTTGGTGCGGCCACGTTCGGCCTGGTGTTTCTGGTGCCCAACTACCTGTCGCAGGTGCAGGGCTACAACGCGCGGGAGATCGGCACCAGCCTGATTGCCTATGGGCTGGTGCAACTGCTGCTGGCGCCGTTGCTGCCACGCCTGATGCGCTGGCTGAACGCCAAGCTGCTGGTGGCCAGCGGTTTCGCCATCATGGCGCTGGGCTGCTGGCTGGGCGCACACCTGTCGGCGGACGCGGCGAAGAACGTGATCATCCCGTCCACTGTGGTGCGCGGGCTGGGCCAGCCGTTGATCATGGTGGCGCTCTCGGTGCTGGCGGTAAAGGGGCTGGACAAGGCCCAGGCCGGCTCCGCCTCGGCATTGATCTCGATGCTGCGCAACCTCGGTGGGGCGGTGGGCACGGCGTTGCTGACGCAGCTGGTGTCGCTGCGCGAACGCTTTCACAGCGAACGGATCGGCGAGCGCCTGAGCGTGTTCGACACGGCCTTGCAGCAGCGATTGCCCACCGGGATCGTCGATGCCCAGTCGCCGGACGACCTGGGTGTGCTGGCGCTGCTGGACCAGAGCATCCGCCAGCAGGCGTACCTGATGGCGTACTCGGACGCTTTCTATGTGGCGTGTGTGGCCCTGGCCATGTGCGCGGTGGCGTCGCTGCTGCTGCGCCAGAGCGCGCGTTGACTAATCGAACTCGGGTTGGCCGTAGGCGGGGGTCTTGCCGAAATAGGCACTGGGTGAAACGCCCAGGGTACGTCGAAACATCGCGCTGAAGGCGCTGGGGCTGTCATAGCCCAGGTCCAGCGCGACGCTCAGGATCGAGTGCCCGGCGGCCAGCGAGTCAAGGCTGCTCAGCAGGCGCAGGCGGCGCAGCCACTGGATGAAACTCAGCCCGGTCTCGCGCTGAAAGGCGCGGGTCAGGGTGCGTGCGTTCAGGCCGCTGAGGTCGGCGGCACGTTGCAGGCTCCAGGGGCTGGCGGGGTCGTCGCGCAGGGCCTGGCACAGGGCGGCAAGTTGCGGGTCGACCGGCAGCGGTACATGCAGCGCCAGAATCGGCAGCACGCGGATCTCGTCGAGGATCAACTGCATCACCCGCTCGTCGCGCCCGCCGGCGGGGTAGTCGACGGGGATGGCCATGGCGCTGATGATCAACTGGCGCAGCAGTGGGGGCACATCGATCACGCGGCAACTGTGGGGCAGGTCGGGGCGTGCCTGGGGGGCGATGAACAGGGTGCGCATGCGCACCTGCCCGGCGAACCTGAGGTCGTGCTCCACGGTGGCCGGTACCCATACCCCGCGCCCCGGCGGGACCACCCAGCAACCCTGGGTGGAATTGACCGTGACCACACCACTGAGGGCATGGATCAACTGTGCGCGGTTGTGGCAGTGCGGGGCGATGCGGTCGCCATGCGGGTAGTTTTCGGCAAGGGTGAGGATCGGCTGCATGGCGTGTGTGCAAGGTGGGTAGGCGGTGATAGTAGCGTGCCTGCACCCGCCGTGCATGGGCGATGGGTCGTCCATCACTGTTCCATGAATAGAACAATGCGGACGCTTTATGCTATCTAGCGCCACAATCGTTGCATCCGTATCGTTGACCCCATCCACGAGAGGAGGCATCTCATGAAAAAGATTCAAGGCATCCACAGCAGCCCGCACCCGCACTGGGTCGGCGACGGCTTTCCGGTGCGCAGCCTGTTCAGCTACGACAACCTGGCCCAGCACATCAGCCCGTTCCTGTTGCTCGACTACGCCGGCCCCCACGCGTTTGCGCCCACCCAGGCCCGACGTGGCGTAGGCCAGCACCCGCATCGCGGGTTCGAGACGGTGACCATCGTTTACCAGGGTGAGTTGGAACACCGCGACTCCACCGCGCCGGCGGCCTGATCGGGCCGGGCGATGTACAGTGGATGACCGCTGCCGGGGGCATCCTGCACGAAGAGTTTCACGCCCCCGCATTCGCCGAGCAGGGCGGCACCTTGGAGATGGTGCAGCTGTGGGTCAACCTGCCGGCCAAGGACAAGTGCGCGCCTGCGGGCTACCAGACCCTGCTGGCCAACGACATCCCGCGCGTGGACCTGAACGACGGTGCCGGCACGCTGCGGGTCATCGCCGGCGAGCACCTCGGCCATCAGGGCCCGGCACGCACCTTCACGCCGATGGACGTGTGGGACCTGCAACTCAAGCCCGGTGTGCCCGTGCAACTGCCCGCGCGTACTGGCCACAGCAGCGCGCTGGTGGTGCTGCGCGGGCAGGTCAGGGTCAATCGCGAACGGTCGGTGGGGCCTGCGCAACTGGTGCTGTTCGAGCGCGCAGGTGAGCAGGTGGTGGTGCAGGCCGACAGCGATGCTGCAGTGCTCTGGCTCAGTGGCCAGCCGCTGGAAGAGCCCATCGTCGGCTACGGCCCGTTCGTGATGAACAGCGATGCCGAGATAGAACAGGCGTTCGCCGATTTTCGCGATGGGCGTTTCGGCCAGATGAGCTGACGGCCGGCTCCAGCGCGCTCGCTGATGCCCTGCACGTCGTATACTGCGCTCCTTTCAGATTGCCTGTTCAAGGAGTGGCAAGGCATGGGTCACAGTGATGCGTCATCCCTTCATCTGGTGCGGGTGGTGCCCACCGATTACGGGCAGTTCGTGCTGCAACTGTCTGACGGAGGGTTTCGCCTGCTCAAGGGCCTGGTGCTGACCCGAGAACGGGGCTGGGCCGACCTGGCCAACCCGCGCAAGGCGCGCCGGCGCATATTCAGCGCTACGCAGGTCAGTTGGCCGGGGGACCGCACGCTGGGTATCGACGACCTGATGGCGCACACACAGCCCATGACTGCACAGGACCTGGGCTGGCAGTCGGTGGACTTTGCGCAGTGCAACCGCGCACCCACCGCCGAGCACCTCACGCATCATGTGTATTACGTTTCGCTCAAACCTTTCGGTCCCGAGCCTTTCGGTCTGGGCGAATCGATTCACGGTGGCCACGGCGAACGTGGCGGCATGTACAGCTTCGACCTGCCGGCCCTGCTGGCGTGGCCGCAGTGGCGTACGCATTTCGAGCTGGCCGGTTGCGCCTGGGCCATCGGCCTGGTCGAGGCCAACCCCGAGGATCCCCAGGCCTTGCTCGATGCACTGATCGAGGCGTGGTGCCAGGGGGCCGAGCGCCTCAGGCCTGAGGCACCAGGCCAACGGCTGCCAGCGCCATGGCCGCCACGAACAGGCTGGCGCCGAACACCGCGTGCGCCGCCAGGCTGCGCCGGCGCGCCACGCTCGGGTTGGGTGTCTTGCTGGCCAGGATGCCGGCGCCCATGCCTGGCTGCAGGATGAAGAACGGTGCCAGCAGCGTTGCCAGGCCCAGCGCAGCGCTGGTAGCAGGGTGGGAGCGCGCGCCCATTCGGCCCCGCAGAGTGCCAGCAACAGCCCCGCGTACAGCACGCCGATCAGGTAATGAGTGAACCAGCCCAGCAATGCTTCGCCCTTGATGGCGGGCGCTTGGCGATGCTGGCGTGCTTGAACTGACCGTGACGCAGGTGCCCGACCCAGCGCCCGACCATCGGCCAGCTGGGTGATGGCACGTTGAACACGCGCTTTTGCACCTCGGCCCAGGCGTCGGCGAGGGCGGTGGCCAATACGCCGAGCAGCAGCGAGAAGGCGATGAATGTCGGCAAGGTGTTCATGGGTAGACTCCTATTTAATCATTCAATGAATTGATTGAATGATTGGCGAATGCTAGCGTCGTGTCAATGACCGACCTTCCTTTGCAGCACTTCATCGAAATCGCCGAGCTGGCCCGCACCCTGGGGCATGCGCACCGCTTGCACCTGCTCGAACACATTGCTCAGGGCGAGCGCGCCGTCGAGCACCTGGCCGAATTGTGCGACCTGTCCGTGGCCAACACTTCGCAGCACTTGCAGCACCTGCGTCGCGCGGGGTTTGTGCAGACCCGTCGCGATGGCAAGCGGGTGCTGTATCGCCTCGGCAGCGGGCCGTTCCTCGAGGTACTCGGCGCGCTGCGCGCGTTCGCCGAGCACAACCGCGGGGCGGTGCGTGAACTGATGGCCGACAGCATGACCCGCCAGGAGCGGCTGGAGGCGATGTCGCGGGACGAACTGGTGCAACGCCTGCAAGCGCAGAGCGTGACGCTGCTGGATGTGCGTTCGCACGAAGAATACGCCCTCGGGCATTTGCCCGGCGCGATCAACCTGCCGCTCGACGAGCTGGAGCAGCGCCTGGCAGAGCTGCCGCGCGAGCAGGAAATCGTCGCGTATTGCCGCGGCCCCTGGTGCGTGTTGTCGGGGGCGGCGGTGACGGCGCTGCGCGAGCGCGGCTTCAAGGTGCGCCGGCTCAACAGCGGCTTTCCCGATTGGCAGGCGGCGGGGCTGCGCGTCGAGTCGTGAGCGCCAGAGGCTTGGCCGGGCAGCGCTTTCAGGCATTGGCCTGGCGGCGTTACCATCGGCGTTCTGACTTTACATAACAACAGGAAGCCTATGAACCCCCAAGCCTTACCTCTTCAGGACCTGGCTGCGCCCGATGGTACCTGCTATGGCTGCGGCACCGCGCACCCCAGTGGCCTGCACCTGAAAAGCCACTGGGCCGACGACGGCATTCACCTGGTGTGCCGCCACAGCCCCGACAGCACCTTTACCGGCTGGCCCGGGCTGGTCTACGGCGGCCTGCTGGCGATGCTGGTGGATTGCCATTCGAACTGGGCTGCCATGGCCCATCACTATCGTGCCGAAGGCCGCGAGCCTGGCAGCCTGCCGCGTATCGACTGCGTCACCGGGCACCTGGGGCTGAGCTACCTGAAACCGACCCCGATGGGCGTGGAGCTGCTGCTCAAGGCCCGCGTCGAAGGCGAAGTGGGGCGCAAGACCCGGGTGATCTGCGAAGTGTGGGCCGGTGATGTGCTCACCGTCACGGCCGACTCGGTGTTCGTGCGGGTCGACACCGAGCGCCTCAAGCAGCAGGCGCATGGTCCGACGTGACGCGTGGCGATGGCGCACCCGGGCGGATCAGAACGGCACAGCGACAGTCAGCTGGCTGTACAGGTTGGTGCCGTTGCCTCCCACTTGGTTACCGCCGTTGCCTTGATCGTTCTTTGGCTGGTACAGACCGACCAGAGGGCTGATGATCAGGTGTTCGGTGGCCGCCCATTCTACATACAGGTCCAGTTCGCGGGCATCCAGGTTCAGGGCGCTGCGCGTGCGCAGCGTATTGAAGTCGAAGTACAACGCGCCTAGCGTGAGGTTCTCCAGAGGCTTGGCCATCAGGCCCAGGTGATGGATGCCGGTGTTGCTGTTGAACGGCCCCGCATAGTTGGCCGCCACTTCGCCTTGGAACCAGGTGCCGTAGCTGCCGCTCAGGCCAGTGAACAGCGCGTCCCAGCCTTCGGAGTAGCGGGTGTAGCGGTAGGTCAGTGTCGGCGCCCAGGCCACGTCTGCAAAGGTGTAGCCGGCTTCGGCGTACCAGGCGCTTTCGCTCCCGGCGCGGGTGTCCTGCCAGGCGTATTCGAAGGCGAAGCTGGCATTGTCGATGCCGGCATTGCCTTCGCCGCGCAGGCTGTAGGTGTCCATCCCGTCGCGTTGCTGCTGCACCTCGCTGGCCCATTGGTCGGTCACGTCCAGGCCGTGGACCCAGGTCAGGCCCAGGGTGCGGCTGCGCCGGTGTAGTCCAGGGTGCCGGCGGCCAGTGCTGTTTCGGCCTGGGCGCGGTTATCGGATTTGAGCCACAGCACGCTGCCGTGCACGCCTTGCTCGCCGCCCAGGCGCAGCATGACGGTGCGGTCGAAGGCGTGGCGGGCGGCCAGGTAATAGGCGCCGCCGCGGTTGAGTGCGCCGTTGGCGGGGCCGTTGCCCAGGTTGGGGCCGTCATCGTTGATCAGAAAGCCGCGGCCCAGCTTGATCACCTGGCGCCGGCCGAAAAGTCCACGCCATCCTGGCCCAGCGCCGCGAGCAGGTCGGCTGAGCGCCAGCCCAGGTAGGCGTCTTCGATCTTGGTAGTGCGTTCGCTGCCATCGGTGTTGCCGGCGGCGTCGCCGTCGCCCCAGGTGGCGGAGCTGACCCAGCTCAGCGTGCCGTAGGCCGTGCCGTTGCCGGCCAGGCCCTGGTCGGCGCTGAGGCCGTACTTGATGAACCCTTCGCGCCAGCTTGAGCCGCCGGGGGTGGCGTCGTAGTTCTTGCGGCTGTTGAAGGTGCCGAATACGGCGAGCATGTCCGCGTTCAGATGGGTGTCGTCGTCGGCGTACAGTTCGATGGCGTGGGCGCTTGGCAGGGCGAGTAGCAGAGCGAGGCTGAGGCTTTGCAGCGGGAGTGGGTGAAGCTTCATGGTGGAGTGTCCCTGGTGATGGTCAAGTGGTTGCCATTTAGGGGAGGGAGGGAGTGGGGTGTCTTTGATCTGGCTGCCAGATTGTTTGATTGTGGCCGCCAGGGGGGGGGATGGCCCCACAGCTCCAAAGCCGAGCAGACAAGGCTGACAACGGAGAT
>NZ_JAAHBU010000070.1 GCF_010671725.1 Pseudomonas brassicae
GCTACTTGAATTCAGCAAGCTAGTTGAATTCTGCACCGAAAAATCGAAGTGTAATGTTTTTTTGATCTCTCAAGATCTTCAAGGTGTGGTAAGAGACGCGCTTGACCAGCTTATCGATTTACGACTTGTTCACCCAGTAAAGTCTCGTGTCACTTTGAAAACAGGCGCCAAAGGCGCGCTATTCGAAGCCTACATGCTTGACTTAAGCCAATACTCAGCCGCACGTAAAGTTCATCAGTTTTCGATTGTTGACCTGAAAGGTAAGAATAAAGATGAGGAAATTCGGAAAGCATCTTTGATCTACAAAAAATAAACAGCACAAAACCAATAAAGCGCAAGCCATTCAAACCTTGCGCTTTATTGACACTAACGCCACCCAACCAATTATCTTAATTTTTAATTATTCTTTTTCGCTCACTCTCAGGCATCGCACCAGGATGAGCTTTTTCACCTCTTGATAGATCTAGATCATACAGGATAAATACTTTGGTGCACCTCTATACAACATCACCTGAAGGATTAATCAATTGACAATTGCTGACATTAAAGAAATTTCCACCCTCATCGCTGCCGCAGTCGCAGCAGGCGCGACGTTAATAGCGGTGCTACTCACCAGTTTATTCAACTTTAAAACCGCGAAACTTAACAATCAAACCCAAAACAGACAAAAGACAAAGGAACTAAAGCTTGAGCGAATAGAAGAACTTTATCTGCTATTTGACAAATGGCAGATAAAATTTCTCTAATGCTTACCTCTTCCACTATAGATGTTATAAAGGAAAACTAACATACAGCCAAGCCTTAGAAGGCATAACTAAACTAGACCTACTAGCACCAGGTGAATATCAAAAATACCAAATGATAATGACCGTTCACTTCCACTCTCTTCTAAAAGATTATGAGCGAATCGAAAAAGCACGACAATTGATTGCCCCATTCCTATCAGACCCTTTAGAAAGCGGGCTTAGCGCTCAAGACTTTGAAAAGTATCAAATAAATTTCGAGCAAGAATCTGAATTATTTAAAACAAAAGTAAGTGCACTGGCGCACAAAATTCTAGAGGATTGATCACACGCTTAAAAAGCGAATTAATAACTGTGGCAGAGCTATGAATTGACTCGCCAAAGCTGATCAAGCCGGGTCGTGAAGCTCTGACTCATCATCTCGCGTCGCATCCCCCAGTCAGGGCTTAAGGGCACACTTGCCGCTCGCAGTGTACCCTTCCCCCATCGACTATTGATCTCATCCATTACCGTCATTACCAGGGCAGCCTCAGCCGGCTGGGCAGCGACGAAGAGATCATCGGTGTACTCCCCACGCTGACAGAGCCCCATCAACAGCACCTCGCCCTTGCTGTACTTGAAGCCAGGTCGAAACACTCGATCGAGCGCTGCAACTGCCGCCTTTGTAAGTAAGCGCACATCATCCGTTGGGTACGGCAGATCAACGATCACCCCGCTTACGTACTTGGCTTCGTCAGGATTGAACATGCCGGTGCGTATGCTCACCCTCACCTTTTTGCACACCGAACCCTGGGCCCGCAGCTTCTCCGAGGCACGCATCATGTAGGTGGCCACCGCTTCCTTGATTGGCGGCAGCTCCTGCAGGCGCTTGCCGAACATCCGGCTGCAGCAGATCTCCTGCTTCGGGGGATCTAGCTCATCCAGCTCCAAGCAAGGGGTCCCGGCCAGCTCACGGGCGGTCTTCTCAACGATCACACTGAACTTCTTGCGCAGCATCCACGGATCGGCCTTGGCCAGGTCCATCGCGGACTTGATACCCATCCCTTCGAAATGAGCATTCATCCGCCGGCCAACGCCCCACACCTCGCTTACCGCCGTATTCCTGAGCACCCAGTCACGCTTGAACGGATCGCAGATGTTGACCACGCCACCGGTCTGCACCTGCAGGCGCTTGGCCGTGTGGTTGGCCAGCTTGGCCAGAGTCTTGGTGCCGGCGATGCCAACACCGACCGGTATGCCGGTGCAGCGCAGCACCTGGGCGCGGATGCGCCGGCCGAGCTGGTCCAGGTCGGCCATCCCCGTCAGATCGGCGAAGGCTTCGTCGATGCTGTACACCTCCACCGCCGGCACCATCGACTCGATCAGCGTCATGACCCGCTCACTCATGTCGCCATACAGCGCGTAGTTGGACGAGAACGCCACGATGCCCTGCTGCTTGAGCTTGTGCTTGATCTGGAAGTACGGCTCGCCCATCTTCACGAACGGCTTTGCATCGTAGCTGCGTGCAATCACGCAGCCGTCGTTGTTGCTCAGCACGACGATGGGGACCTTGGCCAAGTCCGGCCGGAAGACGCGCTCGCACGATGCATAGAACGAGTTGCAATCGACCAGGGCGAAGACGGGCGCGTTAGACATGGCTGCGCACGCTGCCGATGATCACGCCCCAGATTGACAGCTCGTCCCCTTCCAGCACGTAACGCGGCGGGTACTTGGGGTTCTCCGACAGCAGGATCACGTCCTTGCCACGAATGCACAGGCGCTTGCACACCGGGTCATTGTTCAACAGGGCCACGACGATGTGCCCGTGCACCGGCTCGAGCGAGCGATCGACTACAGCGAGGTCACCGTCGAAGATGCCGGCGCCCTGCATGCTCTCGCCGGTGATGGAGACCAGGTAGACGTGGGGCGCCCGGATGTTGAGCACCTCGTCCAGGGAGATGTGCGCCTCGATGTGATCGGCCGCAGGCGATGGGAACCCGGCCGGCACGTGGAACAGGCAGAGAGGCAGCTTCAGGCCGCCCTCGGCGATTGGGCCTATGATTGAATAGCTCATGACGCACGACTTCCGAAAATACTGTACGAACATACAGTTAACGTTCTGCGAGCCTTGCGGTCAATTTCTACTTAGGGGATTTCTGATAGGCGGGAGTCAAAATGTGCGGAAGATTGAGCCAGTACCACGCATCCACGACTTCGTGGACGCCCTGAGCATGCCCTACCCGCTGCTGAATAGCGTTGGCGACCAGCCGCTTGAACGCTACAACGTCGCGCCGACAACGCGCGTTGCAGTGCTACGGCTGGAAGATGAGAAGCTGCACGCGGATCTCGTGCGCTGGGGATGGCGGCCGCACTGGGCCAAGGATCGAGCGGCACCGATCAATGCCAGGGTAGAGAAGGTTGCGCACGGCCCCTTCTTTCGGGCGATCTGGCCTTATCGAGCCATTGTGCCGATCGACAACTGGTTTGAATGGGTGGATGAAGGTGGACCGAAGAAACAGCCGTACCTGATCAGGCGCAGCGACGGGCAACCTTCCCTGTGCGCTGGTATCGGTCAGTTCAGCACCGAACCCAACGAGCATGACGGGTTTGTCATCATCACTGCCGACAGCGCCGGCGGGATGGTGGACGTGCACGACCGGCGACCCATTGTCTTAGCACCAGAGTTGGCGATGGAATGGATTGCACCAGGCACTACCAAAGAGCATGCAGAGCAGATGGCGCTCAATTGGGGAGAGCCTGCCGAGGCTTTCGAGTGGTACCGCGTTGGCACTGCCGTGGGGAACGTGCGGAACCAGGGGCCTGAGCTTATGCAGCCCGCTCAGTGACGCGTGAGCGGCTGATGGCCCAGCGCATACAACTGATAGTCGCTCACGGCCTGAAAAGCCGACTCAGCCATCAAGCGTAGGTGCTCGACTTCTTCTGGCACCACACCTGCTTCTTGAGCCTGGTGATACTTGCGAAGTGCAGAGATTGCTTCACGCATCAAAGGCTCATCCGCCTCAACCATGCCCTGAACTGTTCGTTTCACAAATCCCCCCCTGACCGAGCCAAGGCATAAAAGCCTTCTGCAACCTGCGAGCGCCATCTGAAGTGAACGGCGGTACAAACTCAGAATAGCTGACCGAGCCCATCTGGCTGCCAGTTCATGATCACCAGTTCGCCGGTGACCTCCGTCTTGCCGTGCCGCTGGTTGGCCGTGGTGTAGCGGATATCCAGCGTTTCGAAGTGGAAGCCCTCGAACACACGTCGGATGTCCGGGTGGTCGTTGATGCTGACCATCACCTGCCCTTGCAACGCCGCATGAACGCGGCCATGCACTCGTACTCCTCGAACGGGAAGTCTACGCCGTAGCCGGCGGTCTGCCAGTACGGCGGGTCCATGTAGCGGAACGTGTGCGCGCGATCATAGCGCTCGGCGCAGTCTTGCCAGGACAGGTTTTCGACATACGTGCCGGCGAGACGCTGCCATGCTGCAGAGAGGTTCTCCTCGATGCGCAGCAGGTTGATGGCCGGGCCGGTCGTCGCGGTACCGAAGGTCTGCCCTGAGACCTTGCCACCGAAAGCATGTTGCTGCAGGTAGAAGAACCGGGCGGCGCGCTGGATGTCCGTCAGCGTTTCAGGCCGGGTCATCTTCTGCCACTCGAAGATCTGCCGCGAGCTGAGCGCCCATTTGAACTGGCGAACGAACTCCTCAAGGTGATTCTGCACCACCCGGTAGAGCGTCACCAGGTCGCCGTTCAGGTCGTTGAGCACCTCGACCGGTGCGGGCTGCGGGCGCATGAAGAACAGCGCGGCGCCACCCGCGAAGACTTCGACGTAGCATTCGTGCGGGGGAAAGAGCGGGATCAAGCGGTCGGCCAGGCGGCGTTTGCCGCCCATCCAGGGGATGATGGGAGAGGTCATTATTAGCAAGTCTTTTATGAAGGGAGTTTCAGTGGTAGGCTCGCCGCGCTTTGTGCACAGAGCAGGAGCCTTGGCTTGACTTGCAGGTCTAGACTGCGGGTTGAGTGGGTCAGGCGGATGTTGACGCATCCGCCCGGCCCGCTCCTTTTCAGTTCACCGTGTGATCTCGCGCACGTAGGCCTGACAGGCCTTCAGGGCAATCAGTCCTTGATCGCCGTCCTGGGTAATGCTGACAATTCTTCGAGCATGCGCTGGGTCAAGTTTGGCTCTCTGGCTTCCATGAACCACGCCTGCGGCGCCGGTGGTGGCTGACACCCCAAAGTCACGACCCTGGGCGGGGTTGGCGAGTAGGACTGACAGCCGCACATCAGCAGTAGCAAGGCGGTCGCGCAGGCGAGCCTGGGCCTGTTGTGCATCACGTAGCTCCTTGTAATGGGTTTCATCGATCGCCTGCAGGCGATCCTCCAGCGCCCGGCGCTCGGTCTGTTCAAACTCCAATCGATCGATCGCCACAGCCGCAGCAGTCTCGCGATCGGTAGCATGCGCAGCGGCTTGATCGGCGAGCTGTTTGTCGTAGCTGTTGGCCTGCCAGCCCCAGGTAAGCCAACTGCCCAAGCCAAAACCGAGCAGCGCTACAAGGACCAGCAGGCGCCAATCCATGGCTTTCACGGCAACACCTTTAGAGCACGCTCATACAGTGCCAGCCGGTCAGCAAAACCATTCAGGCCTCCATTGATGCGACGAGTGATTTTTTCGAAGTCGCCTTGGTCGGCTAGCGTGTTCAGCCCAGCTCGATGCCAGAACCAGGCAGCCGACATAGCCGCATACACCGGATGCTCGAGCATCTCTGGCGTCACAAGCAATCGGCTATCGCCGAACATGGCCTCGCTACAGTCGCGGTAGTTTGCCCGGCCGGTGATTTGAATCAGCCCCCTGCCCCGGTACTTCTGACCGTCGCCGTCTGCCTCGGGCGTGTTTCCCAACGCCTTGGCCAGCCTGCCGGTGTCGTACTTCGACAGGTACGCATCGCCGCCAAGCTCGCGCACGTAGCGCAGTTGGCCAGACTCGTGCCCGATCTGCGCGATGAACGCCGCGATGCGCAGGCGCGTGACCACGGCGTACTTGCCCATGGCCGCATTGAGTGGAGGAACAAAAACGCCGGCTTTCTGGCCGGCGTTGGGGAGGATCTGCAGCAGTTGCTGCGCTGTAATGGACATGCAGGTTTCTCCAGCAGTGGCCGCTCAGCGGCCGATGGGGTTACAGCTCCACCACTTTCACGGGCTTCGCTGCTTTCTTGGTCTTCTTGCCTTTGGCCTTGGCCTTGCCCTTCTTGCCGCCGTTGCACTCGACGGAGGTGGTCCACCCGGACTGGGTAAACGTCTGCTCGACCGACTCGACCAGGTACTCACCATCGAGGCCCGCCTTGAAGCCCTGGGCGTTGATCGTGACCTCAGCGAGCAGATCCGTGCGGCCGACCATTTCCAGCCGCACGCCCGCAGTGCTGCGGTTGAACGCTGCGAGCCGCGCCTTGGCGGCCTGCTGGGCGGCCGATTTGTTGGGGTAGATATGCCGGTCGGTATGCACGGGAGGCAGGCCGGGCGGGGCTTCATCGTTGCCCAGTTCGACCACCTGCAGCTTTCCGGTCTTCTTGTCCTGATGCTTGGTCTGCACCGCCTTCTGCGTGCCCTTGTCACCGAGGCGGAACTGGAAGCGACTCACGTCGGCGCGGCTGATCGTGACCACCCCCAGGGGCTTGCCGCTCGCGCTCTGACCTGCCTGGCGCGGAAGCACCAGCAGCTTGCCGTCGCCCACCTTGGCCGTGCAGTCGTACTGCTTGGCCAGGCGCGTGATGAAGTTGAAGTCGGATTCGTTGAGTTGGTCGACACGGGGCACCTTGGTCGTGACCGGGCACACCGGCTGCCAGCCGTTACGCGCAGCGATATCGCGCACGATCTGCTGCAGCGGGACGTTTTCCCAACTGCCGCTGCGCGTGGTCTTGCCCGTGCCGCGCATGTCGCTGGCCTTGCCGCGAATCTCGATAGAGTCCGGCGGGCCGCCGAACGCCACTTCATCGACCGTGTACCGCCCCAGGCGTGCCAGCGCCTGGCCCGCATAGCCCATGTACACCTCGATATGGGCACCGCGACTGGGTAGCGCCACTGCACTATCACGGTCATCGATGCGCAGTTCGAATTCGTCCGACTCCATGCCCGGCTTGTCCGACGTGCGCAAGGTGGTCAGTCGATCATTGATCAGCGCGGTGATGTCCTTGCCGTCCGCGACGATGCGAAACATCGGTTGCATGCCTGCCCTCCAGAAAAGAAAAACCCCGCGCACGGCGGGGTGTGGTTCGTTACGCGTAACGCAGCCGGGTCAATCCCAAAGCTGCACCACGGCCTCGGCCGGCGCCGGCAGCTCGGGCAAGCGGATCAGCACGCCCGCGCGAAACGGTTGAGGCTCATCGGCCAGGCCCTGATTGGCATCCAGAACGGCCTCGACGCTGCCGCTCAGGTGGCCGTAGTAGTGCTGGCACAGGGTGTCGAGCAGATCCCCGTCAGACGTTCTGCAGGTCGTTGCCATAGCTCACAAACTCCAGTGAAAAGCCTTGTTTGCGTGGGATGCCACCGGCGAGCAGGTTGCTCTGGTCTTCATCGATACTGGTCAAGCACCAGGTGCCCAGCACCTCGCCGTAGCCGGTGGTCAGGTTCAGCGGCTGCAACTGGCGGCCAATGCTGCGCAGCGCCTGCAACTGGCCGAGCCCGCCTCGGAACGTCGGAAAGATCGCGCCCTTGAGCGTGATCTTGTCGTCGCCCAGGCCCACCGCCTGCTGCGCAATGCTGCGCGTGAGGCGTTCCTGGCCAGCCCAGCGAAAACCCGTCTGCCGGCGCAGCTCGTCGAACGCGGCGGTGTCGAGGTTGAAGTAATACGGCTGCGCCTCCGGGCGCAGGGGCTGGATGATCAGCAGGTGCGGGAACGGCTTCACCGCCTCCGGCTCCGGTGTGGCATCCGGCGCCAGGGCCCCAGTCGGCAAGATATTGCCCAGCGAAGGGCTGACCTTGCCGGCCATGCGATTGATCGCCGCGCTGGCCTTGCTGGCCTGCTCCTTGAGCGTGCCGAGGCGCTCCTGCACCTGGGCGGCGGCGCTGACTGCCTGGCTGTACATCGCGGCGACCTGGCCAACCTTGGCCTGCGCCGCTGTAATGCCGCGCATCGTGCGCTGCAGTTTCGCGCCCAGGGCGGGCCCGACAAACGGGATGCCTTCCAGCTCCGACGCAGCCCCGCTGATATCGCTGATGGCGCCGTTGAGCGGCCCCAGCATATCGTCGGCACTACGCCGCCCAGCCTCCCCAGCGGCCACCAGCGACCGCATGCCCGATTGCAACTGATCCATGTAAGCCATGGGCCCTCCTTACGTGTGTGGCGTGTCGTAGAGCTGGCGAGCGGCAGCCTGCCGGCTCATCTCTTCGAACTGGCGGCGCATGTGCGGCTCCAGCTCGCGGGCAAGCTGGGCGGGATCTTTGACGTCGCCCTGCACCGTCACCGGCATGTGCGGCGCAAAGGTGAACGACTGCTCGACCTTCGGGGGCACGGCCTTGGGCGCCTCCGGCGGCTTGATCGCTGCTGCAGCCGCCGGCGCTGCTACGGCCATCGAGCGCACCACCTGCCCCATCGGCGGGCCTCCAGCGCCCTCCGATCCCGCCAGAATGCCGGTGGGCTTGACCCCGGCGCCCGGCTGAAACGCCTGGGCTTGCGCAGACAGTGACGGCACAGACGGCCCAGGCATCGCAGTCGGCAGCAAGGGGGACGGCTTGCCGGTCGCAACGGCTGGCTTTTCGTCCTCGCCGAACAATGCGAGCCCCAGGGCGCCGCCGCCGGCGGTACCGCCCATCGATCCGAGAATGCCGCCGATGATGCCGCCGACCGCCGTGCCGATACCGGGAACGATCGAACCCAGGGCGGCACCTGCTGCAGCACCGGCCAGGGTGCCCGCCAGGCCACCGGCGGCCTCGCCGTAGCCCTCGGCTTTCTCATTGCGCGTTTCCGCGTTCTGATACGTGTCGGCAACCTTCATGCCGGCGTCGACTACAGCGAGTACTGCCGTGCCTTTCATCACTGCGCCGGGCCCGATGCCGCCACCTTTGCCGCGTGCACCACCCCGCTTACCCTTCCCACCTTTTTTGCTGTTGCTGCCGCCGTCGCCCCCTCCTGCCGCGTCACCGGCGGCCGGTGCGTTGGTGACGAACACCCGCTGCACCAGCTTGGGATCGCCCATCATCGAACCCTTGGCGATGTTGGCAACACCCTTGGCAATCTTGAACGCACTGAATGCCGCCTTCGCTGCGATCAGCGCGGCACCGACCCCGGTGATACCGGCGACCACACCGGGGAAAGATTGCGTAAGGTCGGCGACCGCGTAGGTCATTGTCGCGAGCCCGTCGGCAACCCGGTCGGTAATCGGCCGGATGGCATCGCCAAGGCGGACCATCGACGTCTCCATTGCTGCCGTGGCGGTCGACCATTTTGCGTTCGAAGTCTCTCGCGCCCTGACCGCATCCTGCTCAATCTTGACTCGGCCGTCGGTCTCCTTGATCGAGGCCATATCGTCCTTGATCGAGCTGCCGTACTTGATCTGTGCCAGCAAGCCGGCGCTCGCGCTCTGATCGCTGACGATGCCGGCGAGGCCCGCCGACTCCAGCAGCGAGGCCATGGCCTGGGCTTCCTCGGCGCTGCCGTCCGCACTCTCCTGAATGCGCTTCTTGAGCGCTTCGACTTCCTTGGCTTTCGACGGATTCTGCCGCTTGAGCAACACGTCACTCAGCTTGATGAACGCATCGACCGGGTTGTCGGCCTTTCCGCTTTTGACAGCGCTGGCGATGGAGCCCGCCAGATCGATACCTTCTTTCGCAAAACGCTCCTGGCTCGTGCCACTGATCACCGCGTTGAGTAGGTTGTTCATGTTCGTCGCTGCAGCAGCAGAGTCCTGAGTCTGCTTGTACTGCGACTGCAGGCTGGCACCGAGGAAACGCACAGCCTCGGGGCCTTCCATGCCCAGTTTCTTGATCGTGCCCAGCAGGCTGGGCATGTAGCGCGCCATATCCTTTGGACCAAACGCGCCGATGTCACCAGCGGCCGCGACCTGCCCCAGCATCGCGCCCATGTCTTCTTTCTTGACCCCGGCTTCCTTGAACGCACTGAACAAGGTGGCAATGGTGTCGGCTTCCATGCCTTGGCCGTCGACCAGGTCGGCGATCAGTGGCGCATAGTCCACCGACTCTTCCCAGTCGATGCCCTTCTCGATCAGCCCGCCCACCGCACCGGCCAGCGCCTGCTGACTCATGCCGACCTTGGCCGCAACGTCGGCAATCTTGTCCGCCATCTGCTGCTCGCCGTTCTCACCGGCGACGTGGGCCCACAGCGCCATTTGCCGGATCTGCGCTTGATAGTCGCCTGAGATTTTCGTCGGGATCGCGAGCGAGGCCGAGAACTTGACCGCCGAACCCACGGTGCTTTTCAGGCCCTCGGCGCCTTCGCCGATCTGCTTGCGCCCCTTCATGCGCAAGTCCACGCCCTGGGCTACACGCCCGAGGGCCTGGTACTCAGACCGCAGCTTGTGCAACTGCACGCCCTGCTCTTTCAAGCTCTTGTAGTTGTTCTCCAGCCTTTGCAGCAGCTTGTCGGCCCCAGCCGCACCGCTCTGATGCGCCTTGTTCCACTCCTCGCGCAGGCGGATCGTTTCGCCGATTGTGCTCTGGAGCACCTTGGCGCGGTTGCCCTTCTCCTCCAACTGCTTGATACGGTTCTCAACTGCCTTGAACGACGAGCCCACCGTCGCACTGACAGCCCCGCCGATCACCAGCCCTAACGCAAACTTGCCTGCCATCTGCTGCCCCTGTACGTGCGCGAAGGGCTCAGTCCGTGAGCCACCAGACCATGTCGGCAAACGACATGGTCATGATCTCGGCGGCGGAAAAATTCAGCTCGCTGGCAAGCCGCCTGGCCGCCAGTTTCTGCAGCGCCGGGTCAAAGCTCGTCGTCGCGCACCAGGCGAAAATAGCCGGCCTGCAAGCGGGTGTAATCCTTCAGGGCCATACCCTCCAGATCCTGCACGCCAACCTCGGCGAGGCTGGCGAACAGGTTCAGTTCGCGCTGCTCTTCGTCGCCGGCGCCGGCCTGGGCGTTGCGGATGTCACGCACGGTCGGCGCGCGCAGGCTCAGGCGATCAACCTGCAGGCCATTGGCCTGGGCTGGAGCGGTCAGCGTTACGGTAACGCGGTCGGCTTGAAGGCTCATCCAGCTCGGGGTTTTCTTGATCATGCGGTGTACTCCTTGAAATTAAAGGCCCAGGGCCGAACGTTGGGCGGCGAGCTGGTCGACGCCATCGATGACGCGCTTCATGCCGAGCGGATCGATCTCGTAGATCAACCGACCTTCGACTTCCAGCTTGTAGTACGTGACCGCGACGTTGTGCTTGATCTCGGCCTTGTCACCGGCCTTCCAGTCGCCCATATCGACCTCTTTGAGTGCGCCGCGCAGGGTCACAATGACGGGGACAATCTTGCCCTTGAGGCCCTTGAAGGCCCCCCGGAACGTGCCGTTGAACCCGGTGCCATCGACCAGGCCAAAGAACTTCAGCGACTCGCGGCGAACGCCGGTCGTGGTAAAGCCGGCCTCCTGTTTCTCCATGCCCATGTCCATTTCGATGGGCGCATCCATGCCGCCAGCGCGGTGCTCTTCCATCTTCAGGGTGAGCTTGGGCAGGGTCAGGCTGGGCACATCGCCCTGGAAGCTGGTGCCGTCGACGAACAGGTTCATGTTCGCCAGGGTTTCGGGAATCATTGCTGGCATTGCGAGTGCTCCTTAAGCTGCGCCGTCGAGGACTTCGGTCAGCCACTGCTTGGTGACCTCGACGCGGAAGTTGGGGTTTTCGGCCGGGGGTACGTCGGTGAAGCGGATGTTCCAGTACACCTTGCCCTGCTCCAGCTGGCTGGCAGTGTTCAGTTCGGTATCCGCGAACACCTCGAAATTGATGATCGCGCCCTGGTTCTTGAGGTCGCGCATGAACGCCTGCAGGCCCTCGGTCACGTCCTTGACGTAGGTGGCGGTGATCGAACGGTCGACCGCCCATTTGTGCCCGTACAGGATCGCGTCCATCACGATATCCATGGTGCGCACGCGGGTGACGAACGCCCATTTCGGGTCGCTACTCAGGGTGCGGTTGCCCCACAGGCGGTAGCCGTCATCACGGATGATGGTGGTGATGTTGGCGTTGTTGAGCAGGTTGGCCCGGCAGGTCTCATCGCCGTCGAGAAACTCGATCGGGCGGGTCGTGCCGGTGATGCCGACGAACTCCTTGTTCGACGGCGAGGCCCAGAAGCCGTACTCGTTGTCGGTCCAGGCGAACAGGCCAGCGACCCAGGCCGAGGCCGGGCTGTCGATCGTGGCGCTGGTCACGGTGTCCCACTGCTGCACGCCGGGGTCGACCAGGAATGCACGCTTGGCGCCGTAGTTCTCGGCGTAGGCCAGCACCGCCTCATCGGTGGTGTTCGGGCCGTCGATGATGGCGATGCCGCGCAGCTTGTCGGCCAGGGCGACCAGCGCGGTACCGACCGGCATCGTCGCGCTGTGCCCGGGCGTCACCAGTAGCCGCGGCTGCGCGTTGAAGCGGCTTTTGCCATCGAGCAGCGCTTGCATGCCCGTCCGCTTGCCGTCGACCAGGACGCCGCCGATGATGGCCGAGGTCTGCTGCGCCGGATCAGCAACCTTGCCCACCCCGCACGCTACGATCACCGCCTTGGCACGCATGTAGATCGCCTTGCATGCGCGGGTGATTGCCGAGTCGGGGCCAAACGCGGCGACCGCCTCACGCTCGCTGGTAATCAGCACCAGGTCGTTCGCCTTCGCCGTAGCGGTCGGACCCTCAGTGAACGTGTCCACCAGGCCAATGATCGAGGACGACGGCAGTGCGATAGTGCGCGCACCGGTGTCGACGTTCGTTACGGTAACGCCGTGAAAGAAGCCGCTCATAAAATCTCCAGAAACGAAAAGGCCCCGCAATGCGAGGCGTGGGTGCAGCAGTAAAGAAAAAGCCCCGACAGCGCGGGGCTCTATGAGGTCAAGTCGGCCAACCAGGCCGGCGGTGCCGGTCGGTGTTCGACGGCAGGGAACGCCCCGGACTGTGGCCAGTCGCGCAGGGCCTGGCGGTACTGCAGCAGCTCGGCGAACTGCGAGGCCTGCAGCGTGGTGGTCAATTCCATGTCTTGCTCGTCGCGATGACGCCCCACCAGCCACTCAGTGGGATTGATCGCACTGTCGCGCCAAGCCCGCTCCAGGGCGGCCATGTCTTCACCGGGGGCCGGCTCAAAGCTGCCGTCAACATAACGATCACCGGGCGCCGCGCCATCGCAAGCCACCCACACAAGCGATGGATGGAATCGCCCAGCCGGATCAATGCCAGTGATTTCGACCACCGTGTCGTTTTCGATTCGTGCCCACATAGCCATCACCATTCGATTTTCCCAATGCCATCGGCACCCTTGCCCGAGCTAGACACAGCACCGCCACCGCCAGATCCAGGTGCTAACGCTGGGTTTGCACTATCAGCAGAAACCGAGCCGCCCCCCCCAGTACGACGCCCCCCCATCACCGCCGGCACGATTGAGCGGCGTGAAACCGGCAAGCAGGTTGCCACTCCGACCGCCGTCAATGTTGATGTCACCGCCGACGCCACTGCCGGGGGGGCCTCCCACACCGTTTGATAGCCCTCCACCCCCGCCGGTAGCTGAGAAAATATCGCCGAATGACGTTGTGCCACCATCGTATCCAGAACCATTACTTGTCGACCGGGAGAGGCCGCCCTCGGCAATTGTGAGCGTGACACTCGACAGTCCCGTAAGCGATACACGCTTGATGGCAGTACCGCCCGCACTACCACCTGCACCAGAGGCCGTTGATGATCGAGCACCACTACCGCCACCCCCGGTCAGCGTTACGCTGGGAATGCGCCGGCCTGCGCGTAGAACGGGCGGAACAGCGAACGCATACACACCCGGCGCGGCGTACGAAACCAACCCAGACTGGATGCTCGCCGGCAGTTGCGCCTGACCTACGCACCACCACTTACCTGCACCATCGGCACGTAAAGTCAGATAATCCCCGGCAAAAATCAGCTCAGTGGCAGGCATGCCATCAGCGGTGCCGGGTAGCACAATCTTTTCAGCACCGGATGCGGCGATGCTGAGCATGTTGGCGGTTACGTCTTTGCGGCTCAACGTCACCTCGACGCCGCGTAAGGTCGCGCTGGAACTCGGCAAAGTGACAGTCAGAGCGCCGACTGCAGCATCGACAATGACGTGCCCCAGTTGGTTGTCGGTCAGGACGGTGGACGCGGTAATCGGGGCGCCGCCCATGCGCAATGAACGCCGCAAGACAGAATCCAGCGATGAGCCCGTACTGCCGAGCTGAAAAGAGGTGCCATCGAAGCTCAGGTCGTACAGCGCACCCGCCCGAATATCGCCGCTTAGCAAATCCACCAGGGCGCCGTCTTCGGCCTTTTTCACTGCGACAGCGGCCAGGTCGTTGATCTTTACCGTGACCAAACCGGTGTTGCTCGCAACAGCCTTGAACTGGAAGCGCTGCCCTGCGGCGTAGGCCGCGAGCTTTGCTTCTGGGTGCTTGAGCGCCAGGGCCAGTGCGTTGGCTGTGCCAGAGGCATCGCCGAGCCAGGTCAAGGGCCCGACGTCGTTGGCTACCGCCGAGCGCAGCAAATACTGCGGATGCGGATTAGCCGCATCGGTGTGGATCTTGAGCTGATTTCGGGCATACAGCTCAGTCGCCTCCCGCGCCTTGTCCACGTACTCGCGGGTGGCCAACACCACGCTCGGGTCAATCTTGAGCGCCACGTTGCTGGAGCTGCTGACCACCAGGTTCATGCGCACCACCTGGGTACGGCCTGAGCCCTGGCTGAGCAGCGGTTTGTAGGTCGGTGCACAATTGGCCACCGCCACCAGATCGCCGTCGGCATCGTACAGGCCCACCTCGCGAATCCAGCGCCCACCGATCTCTGCAGGAATCACCTGCTCGGCCACGATGACCGCATTGTCCTTCTCGTCGACCTTGAGCTGGTTGAGCGGCGCCCGACGCCACTCGCCAAGCAGGCTGGTCCAGCTCGCATCGGGCATCGGTAGCGGCGGGTTGTCTACCCCAGCAGGGTTTGCATCACCTACCGCCATTTGCGTGATTTTCCACGGGATGCCCAAGGCATCCGCATTGGCCTGCTTCGCGGCGCCGACCTTGGTCAGGATCGCGTAAAACTGGGAAGTCTGATCAACCATTAGTAGATGTCCAGGTAGTCAATGGTGTGCTCACGCCCGCCACGCCCGATGGAGCCTGTGACCTCAATGTCACGCGGCGCAGGCGGGTAGATATCAAGCTCGTCACCGTCGTAGAGCGAGGCGCCCAGGTAAACGACGCCGGTGGTTTCCATGCTGATCGCGAGGCCGGTCATGTGCCGGCTGACCGGCCGGGCGTCGTCGATCAACCAGGTCAGCTCACGGTAGATTTCCTCGCTGATACCTTCGTCGGATACGCCGACCTTGAGTGCGAACGTGCCAGGTACGCCTTCGGGCACGGTCTGGAACCACTCGACCACCTCGATCAGGTAGCCGAACGGCTCGACCACGCGGCGTAGCGCGCCGATGGTGCCCTTGTGCGCATGGATGTAGAACGCGGATCGGATCACCGAGCGCTTGACCGCCTCGGACCACTTCTCATCCCAGCGGTCGACCGACCACGCCCAGGCCAACTGGTACAGAAGGTGCGCCGGGCAGGTGTCGGGGTTGTACAGCGTGCGCAGGGCAATCTGCAGTTCCTCGACGGATGCAGCCTCAACAGCCCGCTCCAGCGGCGTGCTGTTGAGCGGCAGGAGGCTTTGCATGTCAGCCTCCCCGCGTCAGTTCGAAGCTCGTGCACCAGGCCGCCTGGGCCTTGGACGGGCGAATATCCGTCCAGTCCAGCAACTCCACCCGCCCCACCCCGCTGATATGCAACTGCGCATCGACGGCCGAGCGCGAGACCTCCACGCCCAGGCGGCGCCGTGGGTTGATCCACGCTTGCAGGCGCCGTTGGCACTCGGCCAGGGTCGCCTCGTTTTCCGGCCCGGTACCGGCCAGGTACAACACGGCGTCGATCCGGTAAGGGATCACCTCGGCGCTGCGCACGTTCAGCCGATCCGCCACCGGCCGCACGTCGTCGTCATTCAAGTGCGCGGCGACCTCGGCCAGCAGTTCGGCGCTGGCCACCCCGTTGCCGTCCAGGCTCAGCACCGTCACGTCTACCACCGCCGGGGCCGGGCTCTCGGCCGAGGCGTCGGCCACAAGGCCCGAGGCGTTGCGAGCGTGCAAGATGTAGCTGTTGCGCGGGCCGGCGGTGGTCAGCCCTTCGTACACCAGCTGAACCCGCTCGCGCAGGGCGTCGTCTTCCTCCAGCACTTGGGCCACCGGCGGGACCGCAACCAGATCCTCGGCCTGCACCACCAGGCGTTTGAGCCGCACGTTGGCCGCGAGGTGATCGAGGTCGCCACCCTTGGCGAAGGCCAGCAACAACGCCTTGGCTGCGTCGTTGACCCGTGCCCGGTTACCCATCTTGCGGTACGCGCCGACCTCCAGCAGCTTGGTTACCGGGTCGCTCTCCAGCAGCGCATCCCAGTTGTCGCCCATGTGCAGCCGAAACGCCGCAAGGTCGTCTTGGAAAACAGCCTCAAAATCGAGGTCTTCCAGCACCTGCGGCGCGGGCAGCGCCGACAAATCCACGATACTCATGCCGTCACCTCCAGCAGTTGGCTGTCGCCCAGGTACTGCCCGGTCAATTGCAGGGTGATCTGGCCGCCCAGCACCGCGACCACACGCACGCGCTCAAGCTTCAGGCGAGGCTCCCAGCGGCTCAGCGAGCGAGCCACCTCGGCCTGCACCGCGCTTTTCCATCCGTCGTTGACCGGAAGATCGACGAAGCGGCGCAGCTTGCTGCCGTAGTCCGGGCGCATGCGCCGGCTGCCGAGCGGCGTGGTCAGGATGTCTTCGATGGACTGGCGCAGGTGCTCGATGCCCGACAGTGCCAGCCCGGTACGGCGATCCAGGCCGATCATGGGGGTCACTCCTGCTGCAGATCCGGATGGCCCTGCAGGTACTCCAGAGCAATCGTATCGCCAGGCCCGGCGATGACGCGGCTCTGCGTCACGGGCAATGAACGCCCATCCGGCAGGACAAGGTACGGGAGGTAAACACAGTGTCGCGAAACGCTGTCGCGCCTGCAGGCGCCTCAGGCTCGGTTTTCTTCGGTGTCGCCATGTCATTCTCCAGGTGTAAAAAAGCCCGCGCTGGGCGGGCTGGTCAGTGTTTGTGGTTGGGCGTGTTGCCACTCGTGTCGATGATCTTGCCGCCGCCATTGATGTCACCGGCTACGCGCAGGGCGCCATTGAGTTGCACATCACCGTTCAGGGTGATTGCCCCGGTAATCGTGACGCTGCCAGTCAGCACCGTGATCGCGTCGTCCATGACCACTACCGTACTGCCGCCGACCTTGGTGGTAACGCTGCCGCTGGGCAGGTCGATGGTGTAGGTCTTGGCCTGCCAGTCGTAGGCCAGCGAGCCGCCATCGTCGAAGCGCCACACCTCGACGTGATCGCGATTGTCCGGCTGTGCGCCGGCATTGCCATACAGGCCCGGCACGAACGTGCCCTGCGCCGGCTCACCGCTGGGGCTGATCAGCACGCCCTGCTCGCCCATGCTCGGCGCCCGCCAGTGCCGCGCCTTGCCTGCTGCCTGGCTGTGCCAGCGCACCCAGGCGCTGGTCCAGCCTGCACCGTCCGATACACGCACCATCGCGGCAGCAAGATCGACACCGACAACGCTGCAGGGCATGACCAGGCCAGCCAGCATCCGGTCATGCTGTGCGCTTGCGTAAGTCATTGCAGGCCCTCCGGTTCGACGCTTTCAGCATCAGGACCAACCTGGAACACCAGAGTACCGGGCGGCTGGTTGGGCCATGGCCATTCCTGTTCGCCCAGATGAATCTGCTGAGTCCATTCCACAACCCAGACGGCGTAACCGTCAAGCTCAGGGCGGGTCCAGTCCTGGGCCGCACGCACGAACTCCGCAAACTCAACATCCAGCCCCCACGACTGCATACGCAAAAGGCCGGTCATCTGCGCAGCGACAAACGCTGCCTGCTGCTGACAGTCCTCCTGCTCTGGCGCCACGATCACACGCGCCTCAAACCGCACCACCAAAGCCGTCTCGCCAGTGCCGCGATCCTTGCCCGGCTCAAACTCCACTACTTCGATCACGACTGCTGGCACGGGCAACTGCTGGAGCATATGGGGCATTGTGGCCACCAGTTCCAGGCCCGGTACCGCCGCACTGATGTGAGCTTCGATCGCGGCATATAACCTATCAAGGCTCAGCGCTTCATCACCCACGCGCACCTCCTTTCAGGTACTTCTGAATTTCAAAGTTGAGCTCCTGCTGCAGGACCTCCATCAACCGCTCATCAGCCCGCTGCACCCACTGTTCGAACAGTGGTCTCACGTCTTCCAGCGACACCTTGGCCTTGGCCAACGGGAAGCGGTTGTCATTCTCCGAAACCCAGCCCGTGCGAAAGCCACCGCCACCCGAAACATCGCTGTTCGGGTAGTCGGATGCCCTGAAGTGTTTGCTGCCGGTGCGAATCCAGATGTCGGCCTTGCTGCCATAGACCTTCTTGAAGAACGCCCCCTGATAGCGCCGCCCGGCCACCGACACCCCAGCCTGGCCCTGTCGAGCGCGACCGATACGGCTGGCCTCGATCGGGTTGATGCCAAACCAAAGCTTGCCGATGCCGTTGGCAGTTACAGGGAAGGCACGCAGCCGCTGCCGCACAGCGCGACGGCGATACGTTCCTTGCGGCTGACAGCCCTACCGATGTGCGTCACCAGCCAGCGCAAGGTCTTGTTGATTGCACGCCGCTGCGCGGCTGCGGCAGCTTTCGGGACGACTGCCGCAAATTCCTTGAACGCCTGCAGGTCAGTGGCAGAAGGCTGCAGGGTGATCATCCCGCCCCCGGCTGACTGCTTGGTGTAACTGCCGACGCTCACGGTTTGAGCCTCAGCACCAGGGCAACCAGACCATCACCGCCTGGCTCAATGCTGGCGATCGTGTAGATGCCCCCGCCGTCTTCCTTCGGCAAGTCGATCTCTACCCGCTGGCGACTCTCGACCCCGTCGTTGTCCTTCACACGGATAACCAGGTGCGGCTCGCGCAAGGCCGTGGTGATGCGGCCGAGCTTCGGCTGCAGCCACGGCGCAGAGAACATCCCCAGCACCTCGCGCCCCTCGATCAGAGCGCGATCACCCAAGACATCGAACACCGTGTCATCCACTTCGGCGATCAGGTCCCGGAAGGCCATGATCAGAGCGCCAGGCGGATAACGGCACGGGGACGGGTGCAGATGTGCAGGGGGTTGGACTGCGCCTCGCCATCGATCCCCTTGCCGAACGGCATTTCTTCGATCTTGCTGTAGTACGGCAGGCCCTCGGTATTGACGGTCTCGATGTAGTCCGCCGGTGCGTAGATCGAGAGGAACAGATCCGAGACGCCCTCGGGTACCAGGCGGGCCTCGTCGTCGGCCACATAGGCGTTGCCGCCAACTTTGCCGCGGTAACGCTCCCAGCTGATACCACCGAAGTCAAACGACTCGCGCCGTCACCGCGCAGCGATGCGGCCTGCTGGCTGCCCTTGTAGGTCTCGACCACCGACTTGTGGGCGATCAGCTTCTTCCAGAACGTCTTGCCGCAGAACGCACGGGCGCCGGTGGTGGTGACGTTGCCGAGGGCATCCTCCTGCATGTCCAGCGCGTCCACGCACTGGGCCTGAATGTTCGCATCCTGGTTGTTCAGCCCCATCGGCAATGACTGCTGCTGTACGCCGAACACCTTGTAGATGTCCAGCAGCACCGACGCACCGTCGGCATCGAGCACCTTGCCGTTGAGCGCCCCCATACGGTGGAACTCGTGGGTGGCGTCCAACTGGCTGCGAGCCTTGCTCAGTCGCTTGTTCACCACGGCCTGAACGGCCTGCAACTCGGTCAGAGCACCGAACGCACGAATGCCCTGGATCTCATCAGCCTTGATAGCGAAGCGCTGCGGCAAGTGGATGGTGTTGAACGGAATCAGCTGACGCTTGCTGCCGCCCACCACCAGGCCGGAGGTGCCGCGCTCGCCCGCGGGTACCAGCGCGAGGGTATCGCCGTCCTTTTCGAGCTGGACGGTCAGGGTGGGAACGCCCTCTTCACGGAACAGCCCGAGAGCCGCCAGGCGGCCCGGCACGTATTCCTGCTCGTTGATGGCCGCCGTCAGAGCTGCAACGCTGAAGGCATCGTCTTGAAAAATGGCAATCTCAGCCATGGGGTACTCCAGAAAGTAAGAACCCCGCACAGGCGGGGTTGGGAGATAGAAAGGGCCAGGTCAACGCAAGATGATGAAATGCGCCGCCAGCGCCTTTTCGGCATCGACATCGACGCCCGTCAGCAGCGCCTCGGCGACCTCAGCCAGCCGCACAACAGCGCGCCCCCGGCGAGAGGTGTCCGATTCACCGAGCGGGGCAAAGAGGATGCAGACGCGTTTTCGGTTCCGTCTTCAGCTCCAGGGTCGTAGGGAGCGAACTCGCCGCTAGCCGTGACCAGGCCGAGCACCTGACCAGCGACCAGAGCCGGGCCAGCTGCGAGGCTGATGGCTTCGCGGGAGATCTTCCCTACGCCCTCGGAAAGCAGGAACTCACCGGCGTGGACCGGTTCGTGTTGGATGTTGCTCATGGTCGTGCTCCTTTGTTGGCGGCCTGCCGGCGGGCAGCCCAAATGCTGGATGGATTGGGGAGTTGCGCCTTGATCGGCGGTTGCTCATCGTCAGCAGGCGGTAAGGCGTTGTTGATCTCGAAGCCCTTACCGGAGCTGACAATCTTCTCGAACAGCCGCGCCCGTACTGCGTCAGCGGCCAGGCCGGCAGCGACATACTCTTTGGTCAGCTCGGGCAACCGCGCGGCGACACAGAGATCACGTACACCCTTGGCATTCTTCAGCGCAGCCTGCACCGTGGCCGCGTCAGTCAGCTTGGTAGAAGCGATCAGCGTTTCAGCCAGGTTGCCGATACCAGCCTTGGCACAGTCCTGGGTGATCATCAGCGCCAGCGCCGTGGAGTCAGCGACGTCAGGCTTGGTCGGCGCAGGCGGCTTTGCCGGATCATCTGCCGGCGGCTTGCTGGACAACTGGTCGAGCAACGCCTGCGGGGTTTTCTGGTACCGGGCCATGGCCGCGCCATTGCCCAGGCAGGCCCGAACCTGCACGCCACTGCCAATCTCATCGACCAGCCCGAGGTCGAGGGCCTCTTGAGCGGTGAGCCAACTCTCATCGTTGACCAGGCGCCGCAGCTCGACTTCATCAATTTCAGGCGACTTGGCCTTATAAGCCGCGATGATCACCTCGAACGCCTGGTCGAGCACATCAGCCACCCGGCGCAGATCTTCGGCGTCACCTTCGATCCAAGTGTAGGGGTTGTGAATCATGAAGATCGCGTTCGACGCCATCACCACTCGGTGAGCGCCGCACACCGCAACACTACCTGCGCTGGCCGCCAAGGCATCGATCCGCGCGGTACAGCGCTCGCCCAGGCGGGCCAACGCGTTGTGGATGGCCACCCCCTCAAACAGGTCGCCGCCGTTGGTGTTGAAAGCCACGTGCACCGGAGAGACACCGTCATCGATCGCCTTCAGATCGCGGAGGAACTGGTTGGCGGTGATGCCCCAGCCACCGATCTCGCCATAGATGTAGATCTCGATCGGCGTTGGCTCGGCGTCCGCAGCACCTTCGGCCTTGGTCGCGGCGCTGATGCGGTACCAGTGCTGCTCGTTTTCCGACTGCGGCGTGGGCGCCTTGTTGAAGATACGGATCGGTTTCAAGGGGTTCATGGTTTCTCCTTCTCGTCGGGATCGTCGTCGACCGCCGACAACGTGCTGTACTTGATACCCAAAGCCTGCGCCCGGGCGAGATCGGTGGCGTTCTCTTCATCCACCACCTCTGCATCGGTACCGTTGCGCAGGCAGGTCTCGCTGCGCGTGGTGAAACCGGCAGCGATTTCCATCTGCCGAGATTGGACGTCTTGAACGGGGTGGATGTAGGCCCAGCCTTGTGGCACCCATCGGGTGCGCTGGTATTCGCGGCGCCGCTGCGAGTAGTCCGGCAGGTCGACCGCGCCAGCCAGCACGGCCATGTCCAACCAAGCTTGGCGCACGGGGCGGCACATCTGGTGGACGTAAACCTGGAACTGAAGCTGCTCCAGCCGGCGCCGGAATTCGGTCAGCACCACGCGGATCGCGCGGTCGTTCACGCCTTGCATGTCGCCGGTCATCAGCTCATACGGCAAGCCGGTGCCAGCTGCGGCCGCCATCAGTTGCTGCCGCATAAAGTCGCGGTAGTTGTTGCCGGCATCTGGTGGGTCGGAGAATTCGATCTCCTCCCCTGCCCCAAGCTCCTGCACGGTGCCAGGCTCCAGACCAACCATGGGGGTGAATCCATCCCGGTCTAGGCTGACGGGCGCCCCAGTGAGCAGATCGATTTGCGGCGGTCCCTCTGGTGCAGGCTTGCGAACGAAGCCAGCGAACAGGTTGGCCACTTCCTGCCGGAACAGGACCGCATCGTCGAAGTTGTCCAGGCTGCGCAGGCGCTTCAGGACCGGTGCCAGACGTGGCACACCGCGCAACTGACCCGGCTCCAACGGTTCGAAGATGTGCAGCATCTGCTCGGCCGGAACGCGCACCAACTGGTTGTAGCCGACATTCAGCGAGGACTTGTCGCTGGGGTGAACGCGATAACACCAGTACGCCACACGCCGGCCCATGCCGTTGAACTCGATCCCAGCGCGGATGACGTTGCCGAATCGGGTCACCTCAAACTTGTCGTGGGGAACAAACTCCGGTGCCAGGCACTGCAGCTGCAGCGGCACCGCATAGCCATCCTCTGGCCTGCGCGGGCGCAGACGGATGAAGCATTCGCCCGATTGTTCCACCGTGCGCGCCACCAGGGCCTGCAGTCCGTAGAAGTCGGTGAGCTGATCGGCGTCAGCTTCATCGACCCAGTCCTCCCACAACACCTGCATCGCCTTGCGTATCTCTTTGTCGGCGAGCTGCGGATGCGGCGTGATGCCGGTGCCGATCAGGTTGCTGACGCGCTTGTCGATGACGTTTGCCGCGTACGGGTCATTGCGCACGGCGCTGCGGGAGCGGGAACGCAAGTTACGCAAGGCTGGCATGATCAGGCTGTTCACGCCGGTGTCCGGCGCATCCCACCCTGATGAGCGCCGTCCCTCGGCGGCGCCTTCGTAGCTGGCTTTGATCCGTTCGGGCACCAGGATGCCCGAGCCGAGGGACATATAACGTCCGCTCACAGTCCCTTGCCCCCGTGATAGAGGCGAGTAACACGCGAGCGCGGCCCGGCCGCCCTCACCAGTTCAGACTGGATCAGGTTGCGCGCCTGGATGAGTTCGTCGACCGTTCGATACTCGACGGTACGGTCCGAGTACCGAACGATCTTTTCACCGCGCGCGATCGCACGCTCGACGGTGGCGAGGTCTGCTTTTGTGTAAGCCATGTCAGCGTCTCTTCAGGTAACCGCTGGTGGAGCTGCGGCGTTGCATGGGGTGGGGGGCGGGCCCGCGGGGCCGGCCGTGGTGGCGGTG
>NZ_JAAHBU010000071.1 GCF_010671725.1 Pseudomonas brassicae
GCCCCGGCCGATGCCGGCGTGCAGGCGGCGTTTGCCTCGCTGCAGGCGTTGCTGTCACCGGTGCGTGGGCGTGTGGCGCCGCGCCTGGAGCTGTGCGGTGCTGTGCAGTTGCTCAGCAGCCCTGACTTGCTGCGCCTGCTGTCGCACTTGCAGCAGTTCGTGCCAGCAACGGGCGAGGTACAGGACTTCGACCTGCGCCATCAGCTTGAGCAACTGCTGACCCGGGTCAGCGTGCAGAGCGGCAAGTACCGCAAGGTCGAAGGGGTCGACGAGGATGTGATCAACCTGATCGCGATGCTCTTCGAGTTCATGCTGGCCGACCGTAACCTGCCGCACTCCTTGCGCCTGTTGATTGCACGGCTGCAGATACCCATGCTCAAGGTGGCGATGCTCGACAAGAGTTTTTTCAGCCGTGCCACCCATCCGGCGCGGCGCCTGCTCGACGAAATTGCCGCGGCGGCCATGGGCTGGGGGACGCGCGACGACTGTCAGCGCGACGAGCTGTATGTGCGGATAGAGGCCATCGTGCAACGCCTGCTCAGCGAGTTTGCCGACGACCCGCAGATCTTTGCCGAGTTGCTCAGCGAGTTTCTGGCGTTCAGCGCCGATGAGCGCCGTCGCACCGAGTTGCTTGAACAGCGCACCCGTGATGCCGAGGAAGGCCGTGCACGTACGGTGCTGGCGCGTCAGTTGGTGCAGGACGAACTCAATCGACGCCTGCTTGGCCGGTGCCTGCCGCAGGGCGTGGTACGCGTGCTGGAGCAGGCCTGGAGCCAGGTGCTGCTGCTGGCCTGCCTCAAGCATGGCGAGCACTCGGCGCCGTGGCGCGAGGGCCTGGCAACGATTGACGCGTTGCTCTGGAGTGTCGAGCCACATACTGCTACCGAGGCGCGCGAGCGTCTGTTGACGCAGGTGCCAGGCCTGCTCAAGGCGTTACGCGAAGGGCTGGCCGCAGTGGCGTTCGACCCGTTTGCCACGAGCGAATTCTTTGCCCAGCTCGAGGTTCTGCACCTGCAGGCGCTGGAGACATCGGCGCCGCGCGCCAGGGCGAACGTGGAACGTGTGCTGGTGCGTGACCGCATCGTGTTGCTGGGCCCCGAGTCGGTGCAGGCCGGGGCCGCGTCGGGATGCCTGGCCGAGGACGATCCGGCGTTGCTGCAGGTGCGCAGCCTGCGCCCCGGCGCCTGGATCGAGCTGCGTGAGGCGGGCGAGCCGGTGCGTGGCAAGCTGATTGCGGTGACGCACAGCACCGACATATATGTGTTCGTCGATCGTACCGGGCGCAAGCTGCGCGAGTGGTCGTCGGCCGGGCTGGCCGTGGCGGTGCGCCAGGGCGAGGTGCGCATGCTGGATGCCAGCCAGTTGTTCGAACGGGCGCTCGGCTCGGTGCTGAGCCAGTTGCGCAAGCACGCGTTGTAGACGCCGGACGTGCCGGCGAAGGGGCCAGAACCTGCAACACGGCTGGCCTGCTCCCACACTTTTTAACGATACATCTGCCCACCCCTCGGGGCATACTCAAGCCGAGCCCTCACGCTTCAGGATTTTCTATGCAGTTGGACCACGCTACTGGCTGGGTCGCCGGTGTCACCCATTGCCCTTCTCCCAATTTCAATGCGCGCCCCGAAGGCGAGGCGATCAGCCTGCTGGTGATCCACAACATCAGCCTGCCGCCTGCGCAGTTCGGTACGGGCAAGGTTCAGCAGTTTTTCCAGAACTGCCTGCCCACCCATGAGCACCCGTTCTTCGAAGAAATCGAGCACCTGCGGGTGTCGGCGCATTTCTTCATCGAACGTGACGGCACGGTCACCCAGTTTGTCTCTTGCCTGGACCGTGCGTGGCACGCGGGTGTGTCCTGTTTCGACGGCCGCGAGGGCTGCAACGACTTTTCCCTGGGCATCGAGCTCGAAGGCACTGATCAACTGCCGTTCACAGATGCCCAGTACGCTGCCTTGCAGCAACTGACCCGGCAGCTGCAGGGCGCCTGGCCGGCCATCGACCAGGGGCATATTCGCGGGCACAGCGATATCGCGCCGGGGCGCAAGACCGACCCGGGGCCGGCGTTCGACTGGGGGCGTTACCACGCCGGGTTGCAGGATTTCGAGGACAGATCATGAGTTTTCTGGTGTTACTGCTGGTGTTGTGGGTCGAGAAGTTTTCGGCCTTGCGCCAGCGCGTGCAGCGCGATGGTTTTTTCCTGGCCGAGCTGGCGCGTCTGGAACGCAACGGCAAGGTCGACCCGGGTGGGTGCTGTGCGTGCTGGTGGTGTTGCCGGTGGCGCTGCTGGCCCTGTTGCTGTACGTGCTGGAGCCGGTGGCCTACGGCCTGCTGGCGCTGCCGATCCATCTGCTGGTGGTGGTCTACAGCCTGGGCCGGGGCGATGCCAAGGCGGCGTTGGGGCCGTTTCGCGATGCGTGGCGCCGGGGCGATGAGCAGGCGGCGGTACACGTTGCCGAGCGCGACCTGGGCGTGACTGCCGATGACAGCCAGCCGTTGCTTGGCAGGGTTCAGGGCCACCTGTTGTGGCACGCCTACCAGAGCTTTTTCGCGGTGATCTTCTGGTACAGCCTGCTTGGCCCTGCGGCCGCACTGGCCTATCGGCTGCTGGCACTGAGCGCCGAGCAGGCGCACAACCCGGCGGTGCAGGAACGCGCCCGGCAGTTGCGCCATGCCTTCGACTGGGCCCCGGTGCGGGTGCTGGCGGCAAGCTTTGCGCTGGTCGGCAACTTTGTTGCGGTCAGCCGTGTGATGCTCAACGAACTGCTCAACTGGAACATCGGCGCCGCGCGCCTGGTGGAACTGGCCGGCAACGCCGCGGCTGAAATCCCCGCTCAGTTGGGCGCTGGCCCGCAGGGCCTGTGCGGCCTGGACAGCCTGTGGGAACTGCTGCTGCGTTCGGCAGTGCTGTGGTATGCGGGGCTGGCGTTGTGGACCGTGCTCGGCTGACACATAAGGTTTAACCGGGCTGCCGCAACGGCGGCCCGTTCCTACGGTTGGTTAACCTTAAGTTACAAAGCTCCCCTTCGATATGCGCTATACAAGTGCGGCTTACGCTTGCCAGTGGCCTGGTGCCATTGTGCGCAGAACAATAAGAAATCGAAGGAGACGACACGTGAAGCGCCTCTTGTACCCCGCCATTGCATTGATGAACCGCTTGAGCTTCGGCATGAAGTTCAGCCTGATCAGCATTGTGTTTTTCCTGCCCATGCTGGTGACCAACTTCTACCTGGTGCGTGACGCCTACGCCAAGTTCCATGCGACCCAGGTGGCGCTGCATAGCCTCGACCTGCTGGGCGACACCCTGGCACTGCGTGGTGAGCTGGAAACCCTGGGCAACCTGGTACAGATCAATGCGGTGCTGGGGCAGTCCGGCAAGGCCGAGGATGTCGAGGCGCGCATCCTGGCTCTGGAACAACAGGCGGTTGCTCGCCTGAGCGGCCTGGCGCCGGTGATCGTCGAAGAGGCCCAGGTGTTCACGGCCAGGCGCGACGAACTGCTTGCAGGCTTTGAGGCGGCCGCAGCCGAACGCTCGCTGCAGGCCAAGGCGGCGTTGTACGACGCACTGCTGGCCCAGGCGCAATTGCTGAGCCGGCTGGTGGCCAGCCAGGCGGGGCTGAGCCAGGACAGCGACAGCCGCGTGCGCCAGATGAGCGAGCTGATGACCACGGTCACCGCCCAGGTTACCCAGACCCTGGGTGAGGGCCGTGCGATGGGCGCCTATTCGCTGGCGCAGGGCTTTCTCAATTCAGCGGCCAGCACACGCTTCGAAGACCTGTTGCAAAAACTCGACAAGCTGTCGGGCGATTACGCCATCCGCGTGCATGACGCGGTCGGCGGCGAGCCGCAATTGGCGCGCCAGGCAGCCAGCAGCCAGGCCTCGCTCAAGCAGGCCAGCGAGCTGTTCGAGCGCCAGGTGGTGATGGCCGAGACACTTGATGCGCCGTGGCCTGCGTTCTACCAGCAGGTCAGCGGCCTGATCGAGCAGACCTACCAGCTCAACAGCGCCACCCTGGCCTTGCTTGACCAGCAGTTGCAGGCGCGTCTGGCCGCCTATCGCCAGCACATGCTGGTGCTGGTGCTGGCGCTGGCGGCAGTGTTCCTGCTGATCGTCTACCTCTACGGTGGTTTCTATGCGTCTACCCGCAGCACCTTGAGCCGGCTGGGCGCGATGATGGACAAGGTGGCCGGCGGCGACATGACGGTGACCTTCCAGCCCGCAGCCGCGATGAACTGGGTGAGTTGGGGCGCGTGTTCAATGCGACGGTGCGGCGCATCCACGACCTGATCGAGCGGGTTGGGGTGACGGTGGCCGAGGTCGAGCACCAGGCCGAGCAGGTGCATGTGGTGTCGGCGCGCAGTACCCAGGCGGTCAGTGGCCAGCGTGGGCAGATCGAACAGGTAGCCACCGCCATGAACCAGATGTCGGCCACTGCCCAGGAGGTCGCGCGCAGTGCGGCGGCGGCGGTCAGCAGTGCACAGGGGGTCAACCGCGAGACATTGAGCGGGCGCGAGCTGGTGCAGTTGCAGCAGGGCAGCATTGCCGGCTTGGCGGCCGAGATCGATCAGTCGGTGGGGGTGATCAACCAGTTGGTCAGCGACAGCCAGCAAATCAGCCAGGTGCTGGAAGTGATCAAGAGCATTGCCGGGCAGACCAACCTGCTGGCGCTCAATGCTGCCATCGAGGCGGCGCGGGCCGGGGAGCAGGGGCGTGGGTTCGCGGTGGTGGCGGACGAGGTGCGTAGCCTGGCCAAGCGTACCCAGCAGTCGACCGAGGAAATCGACCAGATGATCTCGCGCCTTCAGGGCGGTGTGGGGGCGGCGGTGAGCGCGATGGACAGCAGCCACCGGTTGGCGGCGGGCACGGTGAGCCAGTCGCAGCAGGTGCAGCGGGCGCTGGTGAACATTCTTGGGGCGGTGGACAGCATCGTCGAGCAGAACCAGCAGATTGCGGCGGCGGTGGAGCAGCAGACGGCGGTGGCGCAGGACATCGACTTGAACATCGTGCAGATCAACCGTGCGGCGGAGCACACGACACAGGGTGCGCACCAGACCGAGGATGCGAGCCGGCAGTTGTCGGCGCAGGTAATGGAGCTGAAACAGTTGATAGGGGCGTTCAGGGTGTGAGGGGGGCAAGACTGCGATAGGGCCACACAGATCTGAAGCGAGCAAACAAGGCCGACAGATCGGCGTTGTCAGCACGACCAACCAAATACCTCATACGCATTGCGCGTGCTGGCTTGCGCCAGCGCTTCAACCTCAACCCCCATCACCCCGGCCAGCGCCTGCGCAATCTGCGGCAGGTGCACCGGGCTGTTGCGCACCCCGGCATGCATCACCGGGGCCATGTCCGGTGCATCCGTCTCCAGCACCACGCTCTCCAACCCCAGGCGTGGTAGCACCTTGCGCAAGCGCAACGCCTGCGGCCACGTCGCCGCGCCGCCAAGCCCCAGCTTGAAGCCAAGCTTCTGGTACTCGCGAGCTTCTTCGAAGCTCCCCGCAAACGCATGGATGATGCCGCCACGCGCGGGCTTGTAGCGCTTGAGCCGGGCAATCACGTCAGCATGGCTGCGCCGTACATGCAGCAACGCCGGCAGCTCGACGTCCACCGCCAGCTGCAACTGCGCCTCGAACAGCGCCTGCTGACGCTCGCGGCCCAGCTCGGCGACGTAGTAATCCAGGCCGAACTCGCCCACCGCACACAGCTGCCGGTCACCGCGCAGGCGGCTCAACCAGTCGCCCAACTCGCGCACATGCTCGGCGCGATGCTGCTCCAGGTACACCGGGTGCAGGCCGAACGCGGCGTACAGCTGCGGTTCGCGCTTGACCAGCGCCCACACCCGCTGCCAGTTGGCCTGGTACACCCCCAGCACCACCATGCGCTCCACCCCGGCCTGGCGCGCCTGCGCCAGCACTTCGTCGCGGTCAGCGTCGAAGTCGGCGAAGTCGAGGTGGGTGTGGGTATCGACCAGGCGCATGCTCAGCCCTTGAAGATCCGCTGTTTGAAGGTGCGCGCCACCGCATGCACACCGGGTGCGTATTGCTGTTTCTCCACGGCTGCCAGGGCCAGGCGCAATGCCGTCTCGGCCATCAGCCCGTGCTGCTGAGCCATGGCATTGACCGGCAACGGCAGGAAGTCCAGCAACTGGTTGTCGCCAAAGGTGCCCAGGTACAGGCTGCGTGAATCCGCCGCACGGGTCTGCAACACGTCGAACACTCCTTGCAGCAGCACGTACGAAGTGCTGATCAGGGCGTCGGGCAGGCCCCCGAGCTCGGCCAGCAGTTCGCTCATCAGGCGGCGCCCGCATTCGCGGCTGAACGCTTCGCCCTGGTGCTGGCTGGCGCGCCCGTGAAAACCCTGCAACGCCTGGTCGAAACCGCTGGCACGGGCACGGCTGACGCTCAGCTCCGGGCGTGCGCCAATCAGCGCAATATGCGCAGGTCGGATGTCGAGCAGGCTGCGGGTCAACTGCAGGCTGGCGTGCTCGTCGTCGCTGACCACCGAACAGAACTGCGCCGGGTCCAGGCTGCGGTCGATGCCGATGATCGGCAGGCCCTTGGCCTGCAACTGGCGGTAGCTGTCATCGTCTTCAGGCAGGCAACTGGCCACGAACAGCGCATCGCAGCGCCGCGCCTTGAACAGCTGCTGCAACTGGCGCTCGCTGTCGGGCTGGTCGTCGCTGCTGGCGATCAGCAGCTGGTAGCCCTGCGCCCGTGCGCCCTGTTCCAGCTGCTTGGCGATGCGCGCATAGCTGGGGTTTTCCAGGTCGGGCAGAATAAACCCCAGGGTGCGCGTATGCCGGCTGCGCAGCCCGGCAGCCTGGGGGTTGGGCGTAAAGCCGTGGGCCTCGACCACCGCACGCACGCGCTCGACCGTGGTGATGCTGATACGTTGCTGTTCGGCCTTGCCATTGATGACATAGCTGGCCGTGGTGACGGAGACACCGGCCAGACGGGCAATATCGCTGAGTTTCACCGCATTTTCCTTGTTATTACCGGGGCTGACTGCAGAGCCGGACCGGGCATTGTCGCCGATTCGCTCGCGTTGGCGCAGACGACCATTGTCGCAATTGTCCGACAAAATGGGGCTTTCATTGTTCGCAGGTTATCGAGTAACGTGCACGCTATTCTAGATTAAACGTTTCAGCAGGCGATTTTTCTGCCGTGGCCATCGCTTGCGCCGGGATCAGGATCGGGTCCTATGCTGTTAAATTCACAACAATACCTCGGCGCCAGCCTGGCGCTGCAAAGGAGAGGTTCATGCTCGAGCTCACCATAGAGCAGATATCCATGGGCCAGGTGGCTGTGGATAAGTCCGCCGCCTTGCACCTGTTGGCCGAGCGTCTGGTCGCCGATGGTTTGGTGGCCGACGGTTACCTGGCCGGCTTGCAGGCGCGCGAAGCGCAGGGCTCGACCTTTCTCGGCCAGGGCATCGCGATCCCCCATGGCACCCCGCAGACCCGCGACCTGGTCCACGCCACCGGGGTACGCCTGCTGCAGTTCCCCGAGGGGGTGGACTGGGGCGATGGGCAGATCGTGTACCTGGCCATCGGTATCGCCGCGCGCTCCGACGAACACCTGCGCCTGCTGCAGTTGCTGACCCGCGCGCTGGGTGAAACCGACCTGGCCCAGGCGCTGCGCCGCGCCGGCAGCGCCGAAGCGCTGCTCAAGCTGTTGCAGGGCGCGCCCCAGGAGCTGGCGCTGGATGCGCAGATGATCGGCCTGGGTGTGCCTGCCGAAGATTTCGAAGAACTGGTGTGGCGTGGTGCGCGCCTGCTGCGCCGTGCCGAGTGTGCCGGCAACGGGTTTGCCGCCGTGCTGCAGCAGGTCGAGGCGTTGCCCCTGGGCGACGGCCTGTGGTGGCTGCACAGCGAGCAGACCGTGCGCAAGCCGGGCCTGGCCTTTGTCACGCCGCAGCAGCCGCTGCGCTACCTCGGGCAGCCGCTCAATGGCCTGTTTTGCCTGGCCAGCCTGGGCGCAGCGCATCAGGCGCTGCTCGAACGCCTGTGCACGCTGCTGATCGAAGGCCGTGCGCAGGAACTGTTCCGCGCCACCAGCAGCCGGGCAGTGCTCGAAGTGCTGGGCGGCGAACTGCCGGCCGACTGGCCGAGCGCGCGCATTGGCCTGGCCAACGCGCATGGCCTGCATGCGCGCCCGGCCAAGGTGCTGGCGCAATTGGCCAAGGCCTTCGACGGTGAAGTGCGCGTGCGCGTGGTCGACAGCGGCGAAGCGGCCGTTTCGACCAAGAGCCTGAGCAAGCTGTTGAGCCTGGGTGCGCGCCGTGGCCAGGTGCTGGAGTTCATTGCCGAGCCAAGTGTGGCCGCTGATGCCTTGCCGGCCTTGCTGGCAGCGGTGCAGGCCGGCCTGGGCGAAGCGGTCGAGGCGCTTGCGCCGGTGGCCGAGGTGGTCGAGGCGGTGCTGCCCGAGCCAGTGCTGCTGGCGCCGGTGGCGGGTGCGCAGATTCAGGGTGTGGCGGCGGCACCGGGCATTGCCAGCGGTCCGGCGCATATCCAGGTGGAGCGCAGTTTCGACTACCCGCTGCGCGGCGAGTCGCCGGTTATCGAACGCGAGCGCCTGCAACGCGCCTTGAGCGCCGTGGGCCGCGAGATCGAGGCGCTGATCCA
>NZ_JAAHBU010000072.1 GCF_010671725.1 Pseudomonas brassicae
GGTTGGTCTGCTCGGCAATCCCGTGGATCACCTCCAGCACCACCTCGATCTGCTGGCTCTGCTCGGCCAGCCGCTCGATCACCTTGGCCCCGGCTCCCACCTGTCCCGCCAGCGCCTCGATCAGCTTGGACACCTGCGCCGAGGTGCGACTGTTTTCATCGGTGGCCTGGCGAATGTCCACCACCTGCTGCAAGGCGGCCTGCATGGCGTGACTCTCGGCCTGGGCCTCGTCGGCCATGCTCGACAGCGCGCGCAGGCTCTCGGCCACTTCATCACGCTGTGAGGCCGCCGCCGCATCGGCACCGGCATTGTGCTGCGCCATGGTGCCGATCTCGACGCCGGTGCGCTGCGCTACTTCACCGGCCTCACGCACGATTGGTTGCAGCTTGTCGACGAACTGGTTGACCGCCGCGGCCATGTCGCCGATTTCGTCACGGCTGTCGATCTGCACACGCTTGGTCAGGTCGCTTTCACCGGCCGCCAGGTCATTGAGTGCAGCAATCAGCAGGCGCAGCTTGCTCAGCACGCGACGCCCGAGCACCACGGCCACCACCAGCAATACCCCCAGGCCGACCAGCGCCAGGCCCAGGCCGATGTTCCAGCGCAGGGTTGCGGCCGCGTCCTGCACCGTCTGCGAGCTGTTGGCCTGCATGCTTGCCGCACTGGCCTGGGCCGCCTGCAAGCGGCGCTCAAGGCCTTGTTGCTGTCCGCCGCCGCACCCACCAGGCTGTCGCCGACCAATTGCCCACCACTGGCGATCAATGCCGAGAAACGCCCGTCCAGGGCCTTGAGCTCATGCTCCACAGCAGCCGTGGAAACGCCCATCACGACCTTGCCGATCTCAGCGCCATTGGGGTTGATCGGCGCCTCGATGATGTACACCGCCGGGTCGTTGCGCGCCGCATCCAGCACCCGGTCCAGCGCACGCTCGCCCTGGCCTTTTTCCAGCAGGGCCTGGTTGATCGGGTTCTGCCGGTTCAGGTAACGGGTCAGGTGCTCGCCCTGGGCGTCGTCGTAGACCACGAACAGCACGTTGGGATTGCGCTGGGCACGCCGCGAAAACTCCGACAGTGCCGGTACATCGTTGTCCCACATGGCGCGTGGGGCAACGGAGGCCAGCAGCTCGGCCATGTCGTTGGCCGACTCCTTGAGGTTTTTCTGCAGGCTGGCGCGCAACTGCGCCTGCTCTTCTTCGAGCCGCGCCGAAAGGCCGGCACTCAGGCGTTCACGGGTGCTTGCCGAGAGGCTGTCCAGGCCCGAACTGAGCTCGCGCCCGGCCTGCTCCAGCTCAGCTGACAGTTTTTGGCTGTCAGCGCCCAGTCGCTCACCCAGATCGGCTTCCAGTGCGGTCACCGTGCTCCGAGTCAGCGCGACCGCGACCAGCACCTGCACCAAAAGAGCGATACCCAAGGCAACAAACACAGGCCGCAACAGGCGGCTTCGTAACAATGAGAGTACGGCCGACACAAAAGAACCCTCCACATCGCGGGGCCATTATAGTGATGGCACCTATAGGACGATTCTTACAGCAAAGGTCGTGCCGGGCAGCAGGCATACTGGACAAATGCATAGCCAAGGGTGACCTTTTTCGCCCTTTCACTGGCAAGCCAGCGAAGGGGCCAAAAAAAAACGCCGCTGCCCCAAAGGGACAGCGGCGTTTTCAACTGCCTACAGCGAATCAGGCAAACGGATGACGCAGCACGATGGTCTCGTTGCGATCCGGGCCGGTGGAGATGATGTCGATCGGCGCGCCGATCAGCTCTTCAACACGCTTGATGTAGGCACGCGCGTTGGCCGGCAGTTCTTCCAGGGTCTTGGCACCCACGGTCGACTCGCTCCAGCCTGGCACTTCTTCGTACACAGGCTGCAGGCCCACGTAGCTGTCAGCGTCGGTCGGTGCTACCGCCTTGCCTTCGGCGTCGGTGTAGCCGACACAGATGTTGATGGTTTGCAGGCCGTCGAGCACGTCCAGCTTGGTCAGGCAGATACCCGAAATGCTGTTCACATCGATGGCACGACGCAGGATCACGGCGTCGAACCAGCCGCAACGACGTGCACGGCCGGTGGTGGCGCCAAACTCGTGACCTTGCTTGGCCAGGTGCGCACCGACATCGTCGAACAATTCGGTCGGGAACGGGCCGAACCTACGCGGGTGTGTAGGCCTTGGTGATGCCCAGGATGTAGTCCAGGAACATCGGGCCGACACCCGAACCGGTCGCAACGCCACCGGCGGTGGTGTTGGAGCTGGTCACGTACGGGTAGGTACCGTGGTCGATGTCGAGCAACGAGCCCTGGGCACCTTCGAACATGATGTCTTTGCCGGCGCGACGCAGCTCGTGCAGCTCGGCAGTGACATCCAGCATCAGCGGCTTGAGCAGCTCAGCGTATTCCTTGCACTCGGCCAGGGTCTTTTCAAACTCGATGGCCGGCTCTTTGTAGTAACCGACCAGCATGAAGTTGTGGTAATCCACCAGTTCACGCAGCTTGTGCTCGAAGCGCGGCATGTTGAGCAGGTCGCCCACACGCAGGCCACGGCGTGCAACCTTGTCTTCGTAGGCCGGGCCGATGCCGCGACCGGTGGTGCCGATCTTCAGCTCGCCACGGGCCTTTTCACGGGCCTGGTCCAGGGCCACGTGGAAGGACAGGATCAGCGGGCAGGACGGGCTGATGCGCAGGCGCTCGCGCACCGGTACGCCCTTCTCTTCCAGCTTGGTGATCTCGCGCAGCAGGGCGTCGGGTGCAACCACCACGCCGTTGCCGATCAGGCACTGCACGCCTTCGCGCAGCACGCCCGACGGGATCAGGTGCAGGACGGTCTTCTCACCGTCGATCACCAGGGTGTGGCCCGCGTTGTGGCCACCTTGGTAGCGCACTACGGCGGCAGCATGTTCGGTCAGCAGATCAACGATCTTGCCTTTGCCCTCATCACCCCATTGGGTGCCCAGGACTACGACATTCTTACCCATTACACTTGTCCTCATTCGCGCAAACTTGGCGCCGGCTCGTACCGGCGGGGAATCTCAAATGGCCAGCGGCAGAACCTGCCAAAGCCCGTTTTGCTGAATCAATTGCCGATCGCAATCCGCCTCGACGGCGGCGGCCTGCGGCTGCCCAGGCAAGGCCTGGACCACCCGCTGACCCTCACTGCGCAATTGGCAGACCAACTGCCAAAGTGCTGCGTCGGTGCTGTCGGGCATCCAGATCCCGCCAGACGGCAACACCACCTCGGCTCGCCCCAGTGTGACCAGGGTCTTCAAATCCGTGGAGAAACCGGTGGCCGGGCGGGCCCGGCCAAAGTCTGCTCCGATGTCGTCGTAGCGACCGCCCTGGGCGATCGACTGGCCGACACCCGGCACGAACGCGGCAAACACCACACCGGTGTGGTAGTGGTAGCCACGCAGTTCGCCCAGGTCGAAATACAACGGCAGCTCGGGGTAGCGCGCCGACAGCCGTTCGGCAATCGACAGCAGGTCATCCAGGGCTGCCAGCACGGCCGCAGGCGCACGGCCCAGGCGCACACGTGCCGCTTCCAGCACTTCACGCCCGCCGCACAGCTCGGTGAGCGCGCGCAACATGCCGGCGAGGTCCGCCGGCAGGTCGGCGGTGAGTGCAATCACTTCGTCGATGGCCTTGCGTTGCAGGGCATCGAACAGCTGCTGCTCGACCGCACCGGACAACCCGGCGGCACGCGCCAGGCCGCGGTAGATGCCGACATGGCCGAGGTCCATGTGCACGTCCGGCACATCGGCCAGCTGCAACATGCCCAGCATCAGGCTGATCACCTCGACGTCGCTGACCGGGCTGGCATCGCCGTACAGCTCGGCACCCAACTGGATCGGGCTGCGCGAGGTGGACAGGGCACGCGGCTGCGCGTGCAGCACGCTGCCGGCGTAGCACAGGCGGCTGGGCCCTTCACGGCGCAGGGTATGCGCATCGATACGCGCGACCTGTGGCGTGATGTCGGCCCGAAAGCCCATCTGCCGCCCAGACTGCGGGTCGATTACCTTGAAGGTACGCAGGTCCAGGTCCTGGCCGGCACCGGTGAGCAGCGATTCCAGGTACTCGATATGCGGGGTCACGACAAACTCGTAACCCCAGCTCTGGAACAGGTCCAACACCTGACGACGCGCGATTTCGATGCGCGCCGCCTCAGGTGGCAGTACTTCTTCGATGCCATCTGGCAGCAGCCAGCGGTCTACCGTTGCCATTACGCCATTTCCCCTATGGTCCGGGCGGCCTGCCCACGGGCGAGCCTTGAGTGAAGCAGGTATCGGCAGACAATGGCGGGCAGCGCTGATTCCAGCGAAACCGCAGTGCCAATACCCTCGCAAATCCTGAAATACGCCACGGGCTCGGGCCAACGGCTGGCCAATCGATCTCGCAGACGCAAAAAAGCCGGGAATTTCCCGGCTGCCGCATCATACACCCGTTTTCTCGCGGGGGCACCCCGCCCGACGTTTTAGCCGCCGGGCGGGGTGTGCATGCTTACGGTTTGGTCTTGCCCATGAAGCGGAAGAACTCGCTGCTCGGGTCCAGTACCAAGACGTCGCTCTTGTCGGCGAAGCTTTCGCGGTAGGCCTTCAGGCTGCGATAGAACGCATAGAAGTCCTGGTCCTGGCCGTAGGCCTTGGCATAGATGGAGGCTGCCTGGGCATCGCCATCACCACGGGTTTCTTCCGACTCGCGATAGGCTTCGGCCAGCAACACGCGGCGTTGACGATCGGCGTCGGCACGGATGCCTTCAGCCAGCTCGTTACCCTTGGCGCGGTGCTCGCGAGCTTCACGCTCACGCTCGGTGCTCATGCGTTCGAACACGCTGCGGTTGACTTCCTTGGGCAGGTCGATGGCCTTGACGCGAACGTCGACCACTTCAATACCCAGTTCCTTGCTGGCCATGCGGTTCAGCGAGGCGGTGATATCAGCCATCAGCGCGTCACGCTCGCCCGACACGACTTCGTGCAGGGTGCGCTTGCCGAACTGGTCGCGCAGGCCGCTTTCCAGACGACGCGACAGGCGTTCGTCGGCGATCTGCTTCATACCCGAGGTAGCGGTATAGAAGCGCTCGGCGTCCTGCACGCGCCATTTGGCGTAGGCATCGACCATCACCGCTTTCTTCTCCAGGGTCAGGAACCGCTGGGTCGGGGCGTCGAGGGTCATCAGCCGTGCGTCAAACTTGCGCACCTGGTTCACGTACGGCACTTTCACATGCAGGCCAGGCTGTACATCGGCCTGTACCACACGGCCGAATTGCAGCAGCACGGCACGTTCGGTCTGGGCCACGATGTAGAAGCTGTTCCAGGCGACGATCGCCAGCACCACGGCGACGATCACGCCGATCAGGGATTTATTGCTCATCAGCGGCTCTCCCTGGAGCGCGTCTCGCGCTGTTGCTGTTGCAGGTCTGCGGCGGCACGGTTGGCCGCGTCATTGGCCGACGGCGTGGCGCTGGTGACCGGGGGCGCTGCCACTGCGGCGGCTGTCGATCATCTTGTCCAGCGGCAGGTAGAGCAGGTTGCTCTGACCGTCCTTGCCCGATACCAGGACCTTGCTGGTGTTGCTGTAGACTTCCTGCATGGTGTCCAGGTACAGACGCTGACGGGTCACCTCAGGGGCCTTGCGGTACTCGGCGACCAGCTTGGTGAAGCGGTCGGCCTCACCCTTGGCACGCGAGACCACTTCATCACGGTAGCCGTTGGCATCCTCGATGATGCGCTGCGCCTGACCACGGGCTTCCGGCACCACGCCATTGGCGTAGGACTCGGCCTGGTTGCGCGCACGCTGCTCGTCTTCACGGGCACGGATCACGTCATCGAAGGCTTCCTGCACTTCACGCGGGGCTGCCGCGCTCTGCACGTTGACCTGGGTCACGGTGATACCGGTACGGTAGGTGTCGAGGAAGCGTTGCAGACGTTCCTTGATTTCCACCGCCATCTGCTCACGGCCTTCGGTCAGCACCTTGTCCATCGCGGTGGACCCCACCACATGGCGCAGGGCACTGTCGGTCGCGTGCTGCAGGCTGACTTCAGGCTGATCGACGTTGAGCACGAAATCCTGCAGGTTGGTGATCTTGTACTGCACGGTCAGCGGCACTTCGACGATGTTCTCGTCTTCGGTCAGCATCTGCCCCTGCTTGGTATAAGCACGCTCGCGGGTGACGTTTTCCATGTACTTGCGATCGATCGGCGGGAAATAGATGTTCAGGCCCGGCCCTACGGTTTCGTAGTATTTGCCGAAGCGCAGCACAACCGCCTGCTCTTGCTCGTCGACCACATACACGGCGCTGTACAGCCAGATAGCCGCCAGCACGGCCAGGCCGATACCCAGCAGACCCAAGCCGGCACCCTTGCCCGAGCCGCTGTCGCCGCCCCGTTTCTTGCCACTGCCGAACATGCCGTTCAGGCTATCCTGCAGCTTGCGGAAGGCCTCGTCGAGATCCGGTGGACCCTTCTTGTCGCCGCCACCACGGCGCCCACCCCAAGGATCCTGATTGTTCGAGTTGCCACCCGGCTCATTCCAAGCCATAGCGCTCTCCATCTGATAAAGCAAAGACGCGCCCACGGCGCGCCGTCCAATGCTACAGAATGCCTGTCACGGCTGCCCGACCGCGAGGTCAGGCTTGTATTGCAAAGTGTGTTGCTCGATGAACTCCAGCGGCTTCATCCCCTCGCGGCTCACCAGGCGATTGAATTCGACCCGGGACAAACGTACCGCCAGCAAGGTGTTGCCGTCTTCGTCATGTGCCTCGCTCTGCACCGCCCCCAGGTCGAAGAACAACGCCCGCAACCGTGCGAAACGCTGTTCCAGGCGCAAGGTAGCGATGAAAAGATCATCCCCCAGCAGTTCGGCGACGGCCTGCCCCACCAGCTCCAGGCCACGCCCGTCACGGGCCGAGACCCAGACCCGTTGCGGCTTGCCATCGGCATCGCGCTGAATCTGCGGCTCGACCCCTTCGAGCAGGTCGAGTTTGTTATACACCTCGAGGATCGGCAAGCCTTCGGCACCGATCTCGCCCAGCACCGCCATCACCTGCTCGATCTGCTCCATGCGGTCCGGCTCATGGGCGTCGATCACGTGCAGCAGCAGGTCGGAGTTGCTCGACTCTTCGAGCGTAGCCCGAAATGCCTCGACCAGCTTGTGCGGCAGGTGACGAATGAAGCCCACGGTGTCGGCCAGCACGATCGGCCCGACGTCATCCAGCTCGAGCCGGCGCAAGGTCGGGTCGAGGGTGGCGAACAGCTGGTCGGCCGCGTAGACCTCGGACTGGGTCAGGGCATTGAACAGGGTGGACTTGCCGGCGTTGGTGTAGCCCACCAGCGATACCGACGGGATATCCGCGCGCTTGCGCCCACGCCGTGCCTGTTCGCGCTGGCTGCGCACCTTTTCCAGGCGGCCCTTGATCTGACGCAGGCGTACCCGCAGCAGGCGCCGGTCGGTTTCAAGCTGGGTTTCACCCGGGCCACGCAGGCCGATACCGCCCTTCTGCCGCTCAAGGTGAGTCCAGCCACGCACCAGGCGTGTGCTCATGTGCTCGAGCTGGGCCAGTTCGACCTGCAGCTTGCCTTCGTGGGTCCGCGCGCGCTGGGCGAAGATATCGAGAATCAGACCCGTGCGGTCAAGCACGCGACACTCGAAAATGCGTTCGAGGTTACGTTCCTGACTGGGCGTGAGGGTGTGATTGAAAATGACCAAATCGGCCTGTTCGGCTTTGACCAGGTCGCGAAACTCCTCGACCTTGCCGCTACCAATCAGGAACTTGGCGGTTGGCTGGTGTCGCGCCACATTGGCGAACGCGACAATGTCGGCACCGGCCGACAGGGCCAGCTCGCGGAACTCCTGCGGGTCTTCGCGCGCCTCAGGGCTCTGACCTTCCAAGTGAACGAGGATCGCCCGCTCACCACCACCGTGGCGCTCAAAGAACAAAGCAGACTCCTATCAGGCGTTACCTGGCTCAGCGTCGCCTTGTTCGGCATCGGCTGCGCTTGGCAGGCGGATCGGACGAACCGGCACCACTGTCGAGATCGCGTGCTTGTAGACCATCTGGCTGACGGTGTTCTTCAGCAGGATCACGAACTGGTCGAACGACTCGATCGTGCCTTGCAGTTTGATGCCGTTGACCAGATAGATCGAAACGCCGACCTTCTCTTTTCTCAAAGTATTCAAGTAAGGGTCTTGTAGCGAATGCCCTTTTGACATATGCCGCACTCCTGTAAGGATCAATAATAAAAAATCAAGAAATCTGATGGCTTTGGCCGCCCCACCCAAGCGTAGACGGCAATTGCAGGGACTCAGCCCAATATGGAGACCGTTCCCAGGTATTTCAAGGTGCGCGGCAGATTGTCGCAAGCCAGGCTGTCCAACCAGTGCAGATCGGCCCAACTGCGCAACCAGGTAAACTGCCGCTTTGCCAACTGGCGGGTGGCAATGATGCCGCGCTCCTGCATTTCAACCGCACTCAACTTGCCATCAAGGTGATCCCAGACCTGGCGATAACCGACTGCCCGTATAGACGGTAGCCCTGCATGCAAGTCACTTCTGGCACGCAGCGATCGGACCTCGTCAACGAAGCCCTGTTCCAGCATTTGCTCAAATCGTAGCGCAATTCGCGTGTGCAGCACCTGCCGGTCCTGCGGGGCGATTGCCAGGCTGGCGACAGTATAGGGCAATTGTTCCTGGCCCGAAGCGCCTGCGACGCTACTTTGCGCCAATTGACGCTGGCGATGTGACGTCATCGTCATGCCACTGACCCGGTACACCTCCAGCGCCCGTACCAGGCGCTGCGGATCATTGGGGTGAATGCGCGCTGCCGACTCCGGGTCGACCTCGGCCAACTGTGCGTGCAGCGCATGCCAACCCAGGCGGGCCGCCTCGGCCTCAAGCTCGGCACGCACCTGCGCGTCGGCGGCCGGCATATCGGCCAGGCCTTCGAGCAACGCCTTGAAATACAGCATGGTGCCGCCCACCAGCAGCGGGATATTGCCGCGCGCGGTGATCTCGGCCATGGCCTGCAGGGCATCGCGGCGAAAATCGGCGGCCGAATAGCTTTGCGCCGGGTCGAGAATGTCGATCAGCCGGTGCGGGTGGGCCGCCAGCAGTTCTTTGCAAGGCTTGGCGGTACCGATGTCCATGCCGCGATAGACCAGCGCCGAGTCGACGCTGATCAGCTCGCACGGCAGCACCTTGGTCAATTCGATGGCCAGGTCGGTCTTGCCGGCGGCGGTAGGGCCCATCAGGAAGATGGCGGGGGGGATTGCGAACTGCCATATCAGCGACCGCGCAGGAACAGTTTGTCCAGATCGTCCAGGCCCATCTGGGTCCAGGTCGGTCGGCCATGGTTGCATTGACCACTGCGCTCGGTGTTTTCCATGTCGCGCAGCAGGCCGTTCATTTCCGCCAGCGCCAGGCGCCGGTTGGCGCGAATTGCGCCGTGGCAGGCCATGGTGCCGAGCAGTTCGTTCAGGTGCGCCTGGATGCGGTCGCTGGTGCCGTATTCCATCAGGTCGGCCAGCACGTCCTGTACCAGGCGGTTGGCCTCGGCCTGCTTGAGCAGCGCCGGGATCTGCCGGATCGCCAGGCTTTCCGGGCCCAGGCGCTGCAGCTCGAAGCCCAGGCGCTGGAACCACGCGGCGTGCTCTTCGGCGCAGTCGGCCTCGCGCTGGCTCAGGGCCAGGGACTCGGGCACCAGCAGCGGCTGGCCGCTCAGGCCTTCGCTGGCCATCGCCACCTTGAGGCGTTCGTACATGATGCGTTCGTGGGCCGCGTGCATGTCCACCAACACCAGGCCCTGGGCGTTTTCGGCGAGGATATAGATGCCCTTGAGCTGCGCCAGCGCATAGCCCAGCGGCGGGATATCGCCCTGCCCCTGAGGCAGGCTACTCGGCTCGCTGCCGGGCAACGGAGCGAAAAACTCGCGGTACACGCCCTGGGCTTCGGCTGCGGGCAATGCCTGAGCCGGGCGCGGCGTGTACTGGTACTGATAGCCGGCGCCCGCACCGCTGCCGGCAGGCTGCAGCGCCGGCTGCGCCTGGGGCTGTTCGAGCAGGTTGGCAGCCAGGCGCATCTCGCCCTGCGGGCCGAACTCGCCGGCCTGCAGACCGCTGGGGCGCTCCTGCTCTGGCGCGCCAGCCGGGGCGGCCTGGTGATCCTGCGGGCGCACATCGGCCAGCGCCCGGTGCAGGGTGCCATACAGAAAGTCATGCACCATGCGCCCATCGCGAAAGCGCACTTCGTGCTTGGTAGGGTGCACATTCACGTCGACGCCAGTGGGGTCGACCTCCAGGAACAGCACAAAGGTCGGGTGCCGGCCATTGAACAGCACGTCACGATAGGCCTGGCGCACCGCATGCGCGACCAGTTTGTCGCGCACCGCACGGCCGTTGACGAAAAAGTACTGCAGGTCGGCCTGGCTGCGCGAAAAGGTCGGCAAGCCAACCCAGCCCCACAGGTGCAGGCCATTGCGTTCCACCTCGATCGGCAGCGCCTGCTCGAGAAAGCCCGGGCCGCAGATCGACGCCACGCGGCGGGCGCGGGCAGTATCGTCGTGGGCCTCGTGCAGGCTGAGGATGCTCTTGCCGTTATGGCGCAGGTGGAAGGCCACGTCGAAACGCGCCAGCGCCAGGCGCCGGATCACTTCCTGCAGGTGGTCGAATTCGGTTTTCTCGGTCTTGAGGAATTTGCGCCGCGCCGGGGTATTGAAGAACAGGTCGCGCACTTCGACCGAGGTACCCACCGGGTGCGCGGCGGGCTGCACCCGTGGCGCCATGTCGCGGCCCTCGGTTTCCACCTGCCAGGCCTGGTCGGCATCGCGGGTGCGCGAGGTCAGGGTCAGGCGCGCCACCGAGCTGATCGAGGCCAGCGCCTCCCCGCGAAAGCCCAGGCTCATCACCCGTTCGAGGTCTTCGAGGTCGCGGATCTTGCTGGTGGCGTGACGGGCCAGCGACAGTGGCAGGTCGTCGGCGGTGATGCCGCTGCCATCGTCGCGCACCCGCAGCAGCTTGACGCCGCCCTGCTCGACCTCGACGTCGATGCGCCGGGCACCGGAGTCGAGGCTGTTTTCCAGCAGTTCCTTGATCACCGAGGCCGGGCGCTCGACCACCTCGCCGGCGGCGATCTGGTTGGCCAGGCGCGGGCTGAGCAGCTCGATACGGGCGCTGCTGCTCATGGCTGGCCAGCCAGCGTGGTGGCCGGCACATCAAGGTTCTGGCCGACTTTCAGCTCATCGGTCTTCAGGCCGTTGGTGCTGCGCAGGCTCGCCACGCTGACCTGGTAGCGCACGGCGATCATGGCCAGGGTCTCGCCCGGGCGCACGGTGTGCTCGCGCGGGCCCTGGGCAATCTTGCCGCTGTCACGCAGGAACGCGATGTAGGTACCCGGCGGCGGATTTTGCTGGAAGAACTGCCGCACGCCGCTGTGAATCGAGCGCGCCAGCGACTGCTGGTGGCTGGCCGTGGCCAGCTTGGACGCTTCATTGGCGTTGGAAATGAACCCGGTTTCCACCAGGATCGACGGGATATCCGGCGACTTGAGCACCATGAAGCCGGCCTGTTCGACGCGGCGCTTGTGCAGCGGCGTGACCCGGCCGATGTTGCCCAGCACCTTCTGGCCAACGTTGAGGCTGGAGCTGAGCGAGGCGGTCATCGACAGGTCGAGCAACACCCCGGCCAGCATGCGGTCCTTGTCATCGAGGCTGACGTTGCCGGCACCGCCGATCAGGTCGGAGCGGTTTTCACTGTCGGCCAGCCAGCGCGCGGTCTCGGAAGTGGCCCCGCGTCCGACAGGGCGAACACCGAGGCGCCGAAGGCGGCCTTGGACGGCGCCGCGTCGGCGTGGATCGAGATGAACAGGTCGGCGCCCTTCTTGCGGGCGATCTCGGTGCGTTTGCGCAACGGGATGAAATAGTCGCCGGTACGCGTCAGCTCGGCACGGAAGCCTTTTTCGCTGTTGATCTGGCGCTGCAGTTCCTTGGCGATGGCCAGCACGATGTCTTTTTCATGCTGGCCACGCGAGCCCGAAGCGCCCGGGTCTTCACCGCCGTGGCCGGCATCGATGGCAATCACGATGTCACGCTTGCCGTTGGGCACCGGCGTCAGCTTGATCGCCGGCTGCGCGGGGGTCACCGGCACGGCCGGGGTGGTTGCTACCGATGGGGTCGGGGGCGGCGGCGTGGCGTCGGCTTCCTGGTCGAACAGGTCGACCACCAGGCGGTTGCCGTACTGGGCATTGGGCGCCAGGGTGAAACTCTTGGGGCTGACCGACTTTTTCAGGTCGATGACCACACGCAGGTCGGTAGGCGTGCGCTGCGCCGAGCGCACGCTGGTGATCGGGGTGTTGGACGTGGACACGTTCAACGGCGCAGCCAGGGTCGCGCCGTTGATGTCGATCACCAGGCGGTCGGGGGCCGACAGGGTGAACACACTGTGCTGCACGGGGCCCGAGAGGTCGAACACCAGGCGCGTGTTGTCCGGCGCACGCCATAAACGGACACTCTTGACTTGCGTGATCGCGAAGGCGTCCACCGTGACTGCCATCATCAACAGTCCTACAACGCCAACCAGTGCGCGAAAGCGCATACCTATCCCCATTTTCTAATTGAATTCCAAGGCCAGAGCGGCACACCAGGCTTCGCCGCGGGAGCCCTGCGGCGACAGGTTCAGCGAACGACCGCCCGCCTGGGGGCTTATGGTAATGGTCAGGTCGGGCTTTGGCAAAATGCCCGCCCCTTTCTCGGGCCATTCGAACAGGCACAAGGCGTCACCCTCGAAGTAGTCGCGAATGCCCAGGTACTCCAGCTCTTCTGGATCGACGAGGCGATACAGGTCGAAATGGAAGGCCCAAATCTCGCCGATCTCGTAGGGCTCGACCACGGTAAAAGTAGGACTTTTCACCGCCCCGGTGTGCCCCAGGCCACGATGATGCCCCGCGACAAGGTAGTCTTGCCGGCCCCGAGGTCGCCCTCGAGGAAGATCACGCCGTGACCTTGGGTCACACTGGCGATACGGGTGCCGAAGGCGACCATCGCCGCCTCGTCGGCCAGAAACAGGGTTACACCTGACACGCTGAATGCTCCTCCAATACTTGTCGAATCGCCGGCACCAGGTCACTGGCCGCCAGGCCGCGGCCGTGCACACCCAGGCGCTCACCGGCGCAGGCGTGCAACCACACGCCCAGGCAGGCAGCGTTCCAGGCCGGCATGCCCTGGGCC
>NZ_JAAHBU010000073.1 GCF_010671725.1 Pseudomonas brassicae
GCGCTGGACCTGCTGGGCCATGAGCTGCAGGCCGTGCTGCTGGGCCAGGGGGCGCAGTTGCCGGTGGCAGTGCCTTATCGCAACTACATTGCCCAGAGCCAGCAAGGGCCGGGGCAGGCCAGCCACGAGGCGTACTTTGCGCAGCAACTGGGGGATATCGACGAGCCGACCTTGCCGTATGGCCAGCAACGTCCGGTGACCGAGGGTGCGCCGGGGCTGGCACGCCAGACCCTGGACGCAGACCTGTGCCAGCGTGTGCGCCAACAGGCGCGGCAGGCCGGTGTGACGGCTGCCAGCCTGATGCACCTGGCCTGGGCCCGTGTGCTGGGGCAACTGTCGGGCCGTGAGCAGGTGGTGTTCGGCACCGTGCTGCTTGGCCGCCTGCAGGGCGGTGAAGGGGTGGAGCGTGCCCTGGGGGTGTTCATCAACACCTTGCCACTGCGGGTGGACGTGGGCGAGCAGTCGGTGCGTGCGGCATTGCGCGACACCCACCAGCGCCTCACCGGGCTGCTCGGGCATGAGCATGCGCCGCTGGCCCTGGCCCAGCGCTGCAGCGCGTTGCCGATGGGCGCGCCGCTGTTCAGCACGCTGTTCAACTACCGTCACAGTGCGGCGGCGCAGCACGCGCCGCAGGCCGAGACGGCGTGGCAGGGCATCGAGCTGCTGCGTGCCGAAGAGCGCAGTACCTATCCGCTGACCCTGAGCGTGGATGACCTGGGCGAGGGCTTCAGCCTGACCGCCCACACCGCGCCGGGCCTCGATGCCGAACGCATGTGCAGTTACCTGGCATGTGCGCTACAGCGACTGGTCACCGCGCTGGAGCAGGCACCGCACACACCGATGGTGCAACTGAGCAGCCTGCCGAGTGACGAGCGCAGCTTGCTGGTCGAGGGCTTCAATGCCGTGCAGGTACCGCCTGCAAGCGGCCAGACGGTGCACCAGCGCATCGAGTGTCAGGCCGAGCAGCGTCCGGCTGGCATCGCCGCGCAGGTCGGTGCGCAGCAACTGAGCTATGCCGCGCTCAACCGCCAGGCCAATGCGCTGGCTCATCACCTGATCGAGCTGGGCGTGCGCCCGGACGACCGGGTCGCGGTACTGGCCTGTCGAGGGCTGCAGACACTGGTCGCCCTGGTGGCGGTGCTCAAGGCCGGTGCCGGCTACGTGCCGGTCGACCCGGCGCACCCGGATGACCGCGTGCGTTACCTGCTCGAAGACAGCGCGCCGGTGGTGGTGCTGGCCCAGCAGGCGTTGACGGGCCGTTTGCCGCCGATGCACGTGCCGGTGGTGGCGCTGGACCGGCCGGGTTGGCCGCAACGGCACGACAACCCGCAAGTGCCGGGCCTGAGCCCGACCAATCTGGCGTACGTGATCTACACCTCGGGCTCCACCGGGCAACCCAAGGGCGTGATCGTGGAGCACCACAGCCTGAACAACCTGGTGGACTGGCATTGCCGGGCGTTCGCGCTGCAGGCCGGCAGCCCTACCGCCAGCGTCGCGGGTTTCGGCTTCGATGCGATGGCCTGGGAGGTGTGGCCGGCGCTGTGTGCCGGTGCGGTGCTGCACCTGCCGCCGGCCGATATCGTCAACGAGCAGCTCGATGCGCTGCTCGACTGGTGGCAGGCGCAACCGCTGCACGTGGCCTTCCTGCCCACACCGGTGGCCGAGTATGCGTTCAGCCGTGGCGTGCAGCACCCGACCTTGCGCACTTTGCTGATCGGGGGCGACCGCCTGCGCCAGTTCAACCACGACCCGGGCTTTGCCGTGGTCAACAACTACGGCCCCACCGAGGCGACGGTGGTGGCCAGCTCCGGCACCCTGGCGGTGGGCGGGGTACTGCACATCGGCAAGCCGGTGAGCAACGCACGCCTGTATGTGCTGGACGCCCATCGGCAACTGGTGCCGCTGGGCGTACCCGGCGAGCTGTACGTGGGCGGCGCCGGGGTTGCACGGGGCTACCTGAACCGGCCGCAGATGAGCGCCGAACGCTTCCTCGACGATCCTTTCAGCGCGCAGCCCGGGGCACGTATGTACCGCACCGGCGACCTGGTGCGCTGGCTCGACGACGGCACCCTGGAGTACCTGGGGCGCAACGACGACCAGGTCAAGATTCGCGGGGTGCGTATCGAGCTGGGGGAAGTGGAGCAGCACCTGGCGCAGTGCCCGGGCATCGCCGAAGCGGTGGTCATGGCCCAGCCGCTGGAGCAGGGCGGTTCACGCCTGGTGGCGTACTTCACCACGCAAGGGGTTGCCGTGGAGCCGGCCGGGTTGCATGCCCATCTGCAGGCGAGCCTGCCGGACTACATGGTACCGGCGGCCTATGTGAGCCTGGCGGCACTGCCGCTGACGGCCAATGGCAAGGTCGACCGCCAGGCACTGCCGGCGCCGGGCCTGGAGGCACTGCTGGTAACACCGTTCCAGGCCCCGGCCACGGCACTGGAGCACCGCCTGGCTGGCCTGTGGGCCGCGTTGCTGGGCGTCGAGCGGGTGGGGCGTCACGACAGCTTCTTCGCGCTGGGCGGGCATTCGCTGCTGGCGATCCAACTGGTCAGCCAGTTGCAGCAGGCCGGCTTGGCGCTGACCCTGGCCGACCTGTTCCAGCACGTCACCCTGGAGGCGTTGGCGCAGGTGCTCGAACAGCGTGCCGCCGCGCCGGGCGAGCAGCCGCAGGTGGTGGTCGTGCGCGAGGGCGGCAGCCAGCCGCCGCTGTTCCTGGTGCATGACTTCACCGGCCTGGACGGTTACTTTCCGGTGCTGGGACGCCAGGTGCCGGGCGACTTCCCGATCTATGGGCTGCCAGGCACGGGGCCCGACGAGGCGCCGCTGCAGACCCTGGAGTGCCTGGCGGCGCGGTTGATCGAGCGGATGCGAACGGTCCAGCCACACGGGCCGTACCGGCTGGCCGGCTGGTCATTCGGCGGGGTGCTGGCCTACGAGGTGGCGGCGCAGTTGCTGGGCATGGACGAGACAGTGGCGTTCCTCGGCCTGATCGACAGCTACGTGCCGCGCCTGACCGACCGCGGCAAGGCGTACTGGCAGGGGCCGGCACTGCTGGAGCGCCAGTTGCTGGAGCACTGCAGTGCGCATTGGCGGGCCCAGGGTGACGTCGGGGTGGATGCGCTGGCGCAGGTGCAGGCGTTGCAGCAGCAGGGGCTGGACTTCAGCGTGCTGCTCGAACGCTGTCGTGCGCAGCAGTTGCTGCCGACGGAACTGGCGCAGGCCCATGACGCGCCACTGCGGCATTACCTGACGCGCGAGCTGGCCCATGGTCATGCGCTGGCGCATTACCGGGTTGAACCGCTGGGCATCGACCTGCACCTGTTTCGCGCCGAGCAGCGCAGTACGCAGCAGGTACCGCGCAGCCCGAGCCTGGGCTGGGGCGAGTGGCTGCCGACCCAGGTGGTGCACTGCATCACGGTGCCAGGCGACCACCACAGCATGATGCAGGCGCCGCATGTGGAGGCACTCGGGCAGGCCATCGGCAAGGCCCTGGCCACCGTGCCGTCGGCTGCCCGGCAAGCGGCTGCACCGGCGACGCTACTGGCGATACAGAGCGGGCAGGCTGGGCGGGTGCCGCTGTTTTGCGTGCCGGGTGCCGGCGACAGTGTCACCAGCTTCCTCGGCCTGGTCGAGGCACTGGGGCCGCACTGGCCGGTGTATGGCTTGCAGCCACGCGGCCTGGACGGCGCCGGGGTACCGCACAGCAGAGTGGAGGCGGCGGCCGAATGCCATGTGCAGGCCATCGAGGCGTTGTACCCGCAGGGGCCGTTGAACCTGGTGGGGCATTCGTTCGGTGGCTGGGTGGCGCACGCCATGGCAGTGAAGCTGCAGGCCCGTGGCCGCACGGTGACGTCGCTGACCCTGATCGACAGCGAAGCACCGGACGGGCAGGGCACCTGTGGCCAGCCCTACACCACGACAGCCGCCCTGGAGATGCTGGTGGCCGCGTTGCAACGCTCCAGCGGCAAGCCGTTGGCGCTGCAGGCACAGGCGTTCGCCGAGGCCGACGATGCCCGCCAGTTGCACCTGTTGCAGGACGCGATGGTGGGGGCCGGGCTGCTGCCGCCGCGCGCGTCGGTGCAGGCGCTGCAGGGCATGGTGGGCTGCTTTGCCAGGGCGCTGCGCACGGTCTACCGGCCGCAGCCGGGCTACAGCGGTGCGGTGAGCCTGGTGCTGGTGGCCGATCCTGGCCTGGATGCGCCCGGCAATGCGCGCGAGCAGGCGGCTGCACTGGCCGGCTGGCAGCAGGTGCTGCCGCAACTGGTGGCGTGGCACGGGCCTGGGGATCACTTCAGCATCCTCAAGGCGCCTGAGGTGTACAGCCTGGCGGCCTGGTGGTTCGACCAGCAGGCTGTTGGCGTGCCGCAGGACCTGGCCTGACAGGCGGGGCGCGGCCATGCCGGTCGCGCCCTTGAGGCGTATGCACTTCTTCGCGTGCCGGGCAAGGGCACGCCTTTTTTTGCAGCAATGGACACTTATGGACAAGACAAGATTTCGCAAACTGGGCTGGGGGCTGGCCGTAGCCCTGATCGCGGGTGTAGGCCTGTACGCCGTGCAGGCGCCGGCGGAGCCGCCGCAGTACCTCACCGCCACGGTGCAGCGCAGCGACATTGAAAACGCGGTACTCGCCACCGGGCTGCTCGAAGGCATTCGCCAGGTGGACGTGGGGGCTCAGGTGTCGGGGCAGCTCAAGTCGTTGAAGGTGAAGCTGGGCGACAAGGTGAGCAAGGGCCAGTGGCTGGCCGAGATCGACCCGGTGGTGCTGCAGAACACCCTGCGCCAGGCCGAGGTGGATGAAGAGAAACTGCGCGCCGAGCGGCGCTCGACCCTGGCCAAGGTCAAGCAGACCCGACGCATCTTCGAGCGCTACCGCGAGCTGCAGAGCGACGCGTCGATCTCGCGGCAGGATTTCGAGAACGCCGAATCGGAGTACGAAGTGCAGCAGGCCAACCTGCTGTCGCTGGACGCGCAGATCAAGAGCGCCCAGGTGCAGATCGACACGGCGCGGGTCAACCTGGGCTACACGCGGATCATGGCGCCCATCGACGGCAACGTGGTGGGCATCGTCACCCAGCAGGGCCAGACCGTGATCGCGCAGCAACTGGCGCCGGTGATCCTCAAGCTGGCCAACCTCGACACCATGACCATCAAGGCCCAGGTGTCGGAGGCCGATGTGATCCATATCCGCCCGGGCCAGCCGGTGTACTTCACCATCCTGGGCGAGGACAAGCGTTACTTCGGCACCCTGCGCAGCACCGAGCCGGCGCCGCAGAACTACCTGGAAAGCGAAGGCCCCGGGGCTCCCGGCAGAACAGCGCGGTGTTCTACAACGCCCTGTTCGAGGTGCCCAACACCGACCACCGCCTGCGCATCGCCATGACCGCCCAGGTGCGTATCGTGCTGGAGACGGCGGCCGGCGTGCTGACCGTGCCGGTGGCCGCGCTGGGGCCGCGCAACGACCAGGGCGGTTTCGAGGTGCGGGTGCTGGACGCCCGTGGCCACGCGCAGGCGCGTACCGTGCAGGCGGGCATCAACAACAATGTGCAGGTGGAGATCAGGCAGGGGCTGGCTGAGGGCGACCGCGTGGTGATCGGCGAGCCGGTGTCGGCCGTGGCGGGGACGTGAGCATGAACATGAACGTCAAGGCAGACCTGGCGCTGGTCGCGCAGCCCTGTGCGCCAACCTCGCAACCGCTGTTGCGCCTGCAAGGCATCAGCCGCAGTTTCATGGCCGGCGATCGCGAGTTCCTGGCCCTGAAGGCCATCGACCTGGAGATCCAGGCCGGCGAACTGGTGGCCATCATCGGCGCCTCGGGCTCGGGCAAGTCGACGCTGATGAACATTCTGGGCTGCCTGGACTACGCCAGCAGCGGCAGCTATCAGGTCAGCGGCCAGGAAACCCGTGAACTCGACGACGATGCCCTGGCGGCGTTGCGCCGCGATCACTTCGGTTTCATCTTCCAGCGCTATCACCTGCTGGCCCACCTGAATGCGCTGCACAACGTGGAAATGCCGGCGATCTATGCCGGTACGCCCCAGGGCCAGCGCCACGAGCGGGCGGCGCAACTGCTGACGCGGCTGGGCTGTCGGGGCACCTCGGTCATCGGCCCAGCCAGTTGTCCGGTGGCCAGCAGCAGCGGGTCAGTATTGCCCGGGCGTTGATGAACGGGGGTGAAGTGATCCTGGCCGACGAACCGACGGGCGCGCTGGACACCGTCAGCGGCAAGGAGGTGATGCGCATCCTGATGGAGCTGCACGGCGCCGGGCACACGGTGATCCTGGTGACCCATGACCCCAAGGTGGCGGCCCACGCCGAGCGTATCATCGAGGTCAGCGACGGCCGCATCATCAGCGATACGCGCAACGCGCCAGCACGCCCCACGCCACCGGCGACGCGCGAGCAGCCGACCCGGCCGGCGGGTGCAAGGCGCCTGGTGGCCAGCCTGGGGCTGTTTCGCGAAGCCTTCTCCATGGCCTGGGTGGCGCTGATTTCGCACCGCATGCGCACCTTGCTGACCATGCTCGGGATCATCATCGGCATCACCTCGGTGGTGTCGATCTCGGGTATCGGTGAAGGCGCCAAGCGCTATGTGCTCAAGGACATCCAGGCGATCGGCAGCAATACCATAGCGGTGTACGCCGGCAGCAGCTTTGGCGACAGCCGGGCCAAGTCCATCGAAACCCTGGTGCCCGCCGACGTGCAGGCCCTGAACCAGCTGTACTACGTCGACAGCGCCACGCCGGTGCTGGGCCGCAACATGCTGCTGCGCTTTCGCAATATAGACGTGGATGCCCAGGTCAACGGGGTCAGCGAACGCTACTTCCAGGTGCGCGACATCCGTATTGCCAAGGGCATCCGCTTCAGCGCGAACGACGCCCGACGCCAGGCCCAGGTGGTGGTGATCGACCACAACACCAGCCAGCGCCTGTTCGGGGCAAACATCGACCCGCTGGGCCAGGTGATCCTGATCGACAACCTGCCGTGCACGGTGATCGGCGTGACCACCGACAACAAGAACCTGTTCGTGGCCAACAACACGCTGAACGTCTGGGTACCGTACGAGACCGTGGCAGGGCGCCTGCTGGGCCAGCGTCACCTGGACAGCATCAGCGTGCGGATCAAGGATGGCATGCCCAGCCAGCGGGTCGAGGAGGAGGTCAACAAGCTGCTGCTGCAACGCCATGGCAGCAAGGACTTCTTCACCAACAACCTGGACAGCATCATGCAGACGGTACAGAAGACCAGCCGCTCGCTGACCCTGCTGCTGTCGTTGATTGCGGTGATCTCGCTGGTGGTGGGCGGTATCGGGGTGATGAACATCATGCTGGTGTCGGTCACCGAGCGCACCCGCGAGATCGGCATCCGCATGGCCGTGGGGGCCCGCCAGTCGGACATCCGCCAGCAGTTCCTGGTGGAAGCGGTGATGGTCTGCCTGATCGGCGGGGTGATCGGTATCTCGCTGTCCTACGGTATCGGCTACCTGTTCTCGGTGTTCGTCAAGGAGTGGGAGATGGTGTTTTCGGGGGGCTCGATCGTCATGGCATTCGTGTGCTCGACCCTGATCGGCATCCTGTTCGGCTTTGTGCCGGCGCGCAATGCGGCACGTCTGGACCCGATCGAGGCGCTGGCCCGCGATTGAGCCTCAGCGCCCGTCGGGCTGCACCTGGGGGGCGTACATCCAGCGCGGCAGGGCATGCCGGCCGCTGATGCCCAGCTTGATCGCGGCGCGTTTGAGGTAGCTGTCCACGGTGCTGGCCTTCAGTTGCAGGTGCGCCGCCAGTTCCGGCGCGGTGTGCCCGGCCAGCAGGCCGACGCACACCTGCCGCTCGCGGGTCGACAGCGCCAGCCCGCTCAGGCGCAGACGTTCGGCAAAGCGCCGTTCCAGGCTGTTGTACGCTACTGGCGTAGCGACGTCGGGCTGGGCGCACGAGACGGCGCCGGGGTAGAGGGCACTGGCATGTTTTTCGAGCATCGGCAGCAACAGCGGCGAGATCTCTGCGACCAGGCTGTGCTCAAGGGCCGAAAAGCCCTGCGGCGGGTGGCTGCGGTAGAGGATGATCTCGTAGCGGTTGCCTTCCTTGCGCCGTGACAGGTTGAGCCGGGCAGGGCTATCAAGCCCGGCGCACGGCAGCTCGGGTTCGGAGAAGACCGTTTCGCTGAGCAATGTAGCGTCATTGGCCGAGACGCTGTGGGGTTCGACACGCAGGTGGCGGATGTGCGTGGCATCGACCATCAGTTGCGTCTGGATCAGGTCATGCAGCATCCGGGGGAAATGCCGGCTGCCCGTGCTGGCGATGACTTTGCCGATTTGCGGAAAAAGCATGTGAGCGTTCATCGTTTCATCCATGAGGTTCAGTGATGCAGTAGTTCGCGCAGCCACTGAACCTCATCCGTGGTTCAACGACAGCGCGAACGGCTGTGTAGCGTAGTACAGCGTTTTGATGACGGAGCAACGAAAGCGCAGTGGTGGCACATTAGCATCATTGCTGCCCGCAGTCGTGGTGATCGGACCACTGGCGTGCCTGCGGCGCCCGTGGCGGCAGTAGCGCGTGCAGCTCGTCGACCACCGATGGGCTGTGCAAACCCTGTGCGCTGAACCAGTGGTCGTTGAACACGGTGTCGAGGTATTTCTCGCCGCCGTCGCACACCAGCACCACCGTGACGCTGTCGCCGGGGGCCTTGCGGGCATGCTGCAAGGCCTTGTAGATCACGCCGCCGGCCGAGCCGCCGACCATCAACGCATGGCTGCGCGCCAGGTACCGCGCCGTCTCGAACGCCTCGGCGTCGGTGACCTTGAGGCCTTCATCGATCAGTGGGTAGTCGATCAATGCGCCAATCTCGGCCCCCGCCGGGGTGCCGGTGCCCGACTGGTGGTAGGGCTGCCCCGCGCCACCAAAGATGACCGACCCGGCCGGTTCCACGCCGACGATGCGCAGGTCCGGCAGGTGCCCCTTGAGCGCTCTGGCCGTGCCACACAGCGATCCGCCGGTGCCGACCGCACCGAACAGCGTATGCAGGTCGCTGCCCAGCGTGCGCAGCAGCTCATCGGCCAGGCCCTGGTAGCCATTCGAGTTGCCGGGATTGTTGTGCTGTTGCGTCCAGTAGGCACCGTGTTGCGCGGCGATGTGCGCAGCGGTCTGGTCACGGTCGGCGGTGGCCAGGCCGCCCTCGGCGCTGCCCACCCTGACCAGTTGCGCGCCATAGGCCTGCATGCCGCGCAGCTTGTCAGCGCTGGAGTGGTGGTCGACCACGGCGGTGAAGCGGTAACCCCGCTCGGCAGCGATCAGTGCCAAGCCCAGCCCGGTATTGCCCGAGGTGGACTCGACGATCCAGCCGCCGGGTTTGAGCTTGCCCTGGGCCTCGGCCTCATCGACCATCTGGCGCGCCATCCTGATCTTGGCGGTGCCGGTGGGGTTGAATTGTTCGAGTTTGAGCAACACGCGGCCGCTGCCCGGGGCGACCGGCAGTTCGAGCAAGGGCGAGCCCCCGATCAGGTCGGATACCCGCAGGTTGATACCAGGTTGATGGTTGACTGAATGCATTACGGCCTCCAGGGGACGAAAGTGAGCGTTGGGTAAACAGGGTCACGCCGGTGCCACTACATGCAGCAGTGCACGCAGGAACGCGTCGTTGTCGGCGGGCAGCGCCAGCGATACACGGATGAATGTCTGGTAGCCGGGCTCGGCCCAGGCCTTGACGATCACGCCGTGGCGGTGCAGCGCCTGGACCACCTGGCGGGCATCGGTGCCGGTGTCGACGAACAGGAAGTTGGCCATCGAGGGCGCCACACGCAGGCCGGCGTCACGCAATGCCTGCGTCAGCCGAGCCCGCTCGCGGGTCACCAGCGCGACGCTTTTTTCCAGGTGCGGGGTATCTTCCAGCGCGGCACAGGCGGCCTCCTGGGCGAGCAGATTGACGTTGTAAGGTGTGCGCACCCGGTGCAGCGCCTCAATCAGGCCAGGCTCGCTGGCGATGCCATAGCCCACCCGCAGGCTGGCCAGCCCATAGGCCTTGGAGAATGTCCTGAGCACCATCCACGGCCGCGCGTGGGTACGCAGCAGCGCGAGCGCATCGGGGTAGCCCGGGCAGGCGATGGCATATTCGAAATAGGCTTCGTCGATGACCAACAGGCAGTCCGGCGGGGTGCAGCCGATGATCGTTTGCAGTTCCCGGGTGCTGTACGCAGTACCGAGCGGATTGCACGGGTTGCTGATGAACACCAGCTTCAGCGGGCCTGCAAGCGCCTGCCGCCAGGCCGCGGCAGCAAAGCCGAAGGTGTCGGTGCACGGCACCTTGTGCACGTGGGCGCCCATCATGCGCGGGTAGATTTCGTGCAGGCTGAAACCGGGGGCCTGGGTGAGCACCCTGTCACCCGGGCCGAGCAAGGCCTGGCACAGCAGTTCCAGCAGGTTCTCCGAACCATTGCCAAGCATGACCCGGTCGGCGGCGACGTCGTGCTTGCGTGCGAGCATCGCGCACAGCGCCTTGCCGCTCGGGTCGGGGTATCGCCCCAGCCCCAGGGCAATGCGCCGCTGCATTGCCTGCGCCGCTAGCGGCGAGAGGCCATAAGGGTTTTCGTTGTTCGATAGCTTGATCACGCTGCCCAAGCCGTACTGGCGCAGCAGCGTGTCGGGGTCGGCGCCCGGATCATACAGCGCCAACCCGAGTACCTCCGGGCGCAGCAGTGCATCAAGCCGGTTGCCAAGGTGCTTTCCTTGCATATGCCTCTCCAGTCGCTAGCGCGCTTGTACCGCGGGGGGAACCGTACCGACCTGGGCCGCAAGGCCGTGCAGGCGGGTGTTGAACGACAGCATGAGCATCAAGGCTGTGGCTGCCAGGCCGATGGTCTGCCCGACCCACACGCCATACACGCCGTAGCCACCGACACTGCCCAGCACATAGGCGCAGGGCAGCCCCACCAGCCAGTAGCCGATCAGCGAAATGCGAAACGGCCCGGCGGTGTCACCGGTGCCACGCAACACACCATTGCCGATGTTCTGGCTGGCATCGAACAGCTGCATCAGAGCGGCGATCAGCAGGCCTGACGCAGCCAGTGCAAGGGTGGCGGTGTGACGGCTGTGCTCGGCCGAGATGAACAGTGCGACGATCAACTCAGGCACCACCACGTACGGCACGGCCACCATCAGCATTGCCGCTGCACCCAGCACCAGGCTGATCACGCCCAGGCGCCGGGCCCGTGCGAAGTCGCCACGCCGCATGCCTCGCTGACGTGGATGGACGCTGCATGCGACAGGCCGGCAGAAACCATGAAGACGATGTAGATGATCTGGTTGAGCACGGTCTGGGCCGCCAGTGCCTCCATGCCCAAGGTGCCGATCAACAGGGTCAGTACGCTGAAGAAACCCGCCTCGGACGCATAGGTGCCGGCAATCGGCAAACCCAGGCGCCACACGTCCCTGACTGCCTGGGGCGACCAGCGCAACTGCGCCAGGGCAAACCAGGGGGCCAGGGCGCGGTTGCGGGTGACCACACCCAGGAACATCAGCAGCGACAGCGCGAA
>NZ_JAAHBU010000074.1 GCF_010671725.1 Pseudomonas brassicae
CGCTGGCAAGGCGAGTCGTCGCACCGCAGCTCCCACATTTGCTGCAACGTACCATGGCCTGCAGGATCGGCGTTGTCAGCCTTGTTTGCAGGGCTCTGGATCACACAAAGGCAGGCGCGCCAGGCAACACGCCTCAATGCATCCCGCGCGCACCGTCTTGAGCAAGTCTTCAGGGCTGATATGACCCACCACATGCTTCACGCTGCCCGGCTGCGGCAAATCGAGAATATGACCCTTCATCTTGCCAATCACGTGCATCTCGCACGGCTTGCAATCGAATTTCAAGGTCAATACCTCATCACCATGAATCAATTGCATCGGCGCTACCTTGGTCCGCACCCCGGTCACGCCCTTGGCCTGCTTGGGGCACAGGTTGAAGGAGAAACGCAGGCAATGCTTGGTGATCATCACCGGCACTTCACCCGCCTCTTCATGCGCCTCGTAGGCCGCATCGATCAACTTCACTCCATGGCGATGATAGAAGTCACGCGCCTTCTGGTTGTACACGTTGGCCAGGAACGACAGGTGCGACTCCGGGTACACCGGCGCCGGGCTGGTCTCGGCTTTGCGCACCCCACGCGGGTGAGCAGCAACCCGCGCCGCCGTCAGCCTCTCGATGACATCACGGCGCAGCGCCTTGAGATGCGAGTTGGGAATGAAGAACGCCTGCGGCGCATCCAGCTCGACACCCGTGGCGTGGTACTGGGTCGTGCCCAGCTGGCACAGCAGGTCCTGCAACTGCTCCAGCGCCTGCTCCGGCTTGTTGGCCGGGCCGAACGGGCCAGCCAGGGTGGCGCTGGCCTGCACGCCTTCCTCACTGGTGGCGGTCAGCACCAGGCCGTCTTCGCGCAGGCACGCCTTCCAGTCAAGGCCGATGCGCCGCTCGGCAGAGGTCTTCTGCAACGCCTGCTGCCAGTTGTGGTCCAGGTTGCGGCTCAACGGATGGTTGGGACGCAACTGGTGCAGGCCCTTGGGCATCTCGTTGGGCTCGACGCGGTAGCGGTAGCGCGTCTCGCCGTCTTCGTCGAATTCGCCCTTGGGCTCGGCGATGTTGGCGCGAAAACCCACCACCTCACGCTTTACCAGCACGTTCAGGCCATCGCCGTTGGACAGCGGTGCATGGGTCACTACCTGCAGGTCGCGCTTGCCGACCTTCTCCACCACGCCCACCGGCAAACCGGTGAACGTCGGCGAATCAAAGGCGCCGATGTCGATCTTGCGCTCGCTGACGAAGTAGTCGGTGCTGCCACGGTGGAAGGTCTTGTCCGGGTCGGGCACGAAGAAGTGCGCGGTGCGCCCGCTGGAGGCACGGGCGAGGTCCGGGCGGTCTTCCAGCACCTCGTCCAGGCGCTGGCGATAGAAGGCCGTGATGTTTTTCACGTAGCCCATGTCCTTGTAGCGACCCTCGATCTTGAACGAGCGCACACCGGCTTCGACCAGGGCGCGGATGTTGGCGCTCTGGTTGTTGTCCTTCATGGACAGCAGGTGCTTTTCGTAGGCGATCACGCCGCCTTTTTCATCCTTGAGGGTGTACGGCAGGCGACACGCCTGCGAGCAGTCGCCGCGGTTGGCACTGCGGCCGGTCTGCGCATGGGAAATGTTGCACTGGCCAGAGAAGGCCACGCACAACGCACCATGAATGAAGAACTCGATGGCCGCGTCGGTTTCGTCGGCGATCGCGCGGATTTCCTGCAGGTTCAGCTCACGGGCCAGTACCAGCTGCGAGAAGCCGGCCTGGTCGAGGAACTTGGCACGTGCCAGGGTGCGGATGTCGGTCTGGGTGCTGGCATGCAGCTCGATGGGCGGAATGTCCAGCTCCATCACCCCCAGGTCCTGCACGATCAAGGCGTCGACGCCAGCATCGTACAGCTGGTGGATCAGCTTGCGCGCCGGCTCCAGCTCGTTGTCGTGCAGGATGGTGTTGATCGTGGTGAACACCCGGGCGTGGTAGCGGCGGGCGAATTCCACCAGGCCGGCGATGTCGCTCACCTCGTTGCAGGCGTTGTGGCGGGCGCCGAAGCTCGGGCCACCGAGGTACACCGCGTCAGCGCCGTGCAGGATCGCTTCGCGGGCGATCGCCACGTCACGCGCAGGGCTGAGCAATTCGAGGTGATGTTTGGGTAAGGACATGTTTTTTTTAGTCTGGCTGTTCACGGTAGGTGCGCATTGTAGCGGCGCAACGCGTGCTCGGCACCCTGTCAGGCCAGCGTCCTGACCAAATGGCCGCGGTGGCGGGTGATTCGCACCCGCCGGCCCTGCCAATGCGTCTGCCGTCAGGCTGCTGCCATGCGCACGCTGCCCAAGGCGTCACGCTGCATCGACTGCAGGTTCTTCTCGATGGTTTCGCAGATGTTTTCCATCTGGATCTGGTGTTCGCTGGAGCGAAACGGGCTTTGCAGGTCGGTGCCGATACGCTCGATGGCCAGCAGGATGAACCCCACCACGGTCGACACCAGCGGGGTAAACCAGCCCAGCGCCTCCACCAGGCCAACCGGCACGATCAGGCAGAACAGTGAAATGAACAGCCGTGGAAAGTACACGTAGGGGTAGGGCAGCGGTGTATTGGCGATACGTTCCAGCCCGCCCTGGCTGTTGGACAGCTCGACCAGGGTCGACTCCAACCGGGCCAGCCGTATGCTGTCCAGGCGCCCGGCCTGGTACTCGGTGGCCAGCAGCGCGGCGGAGCCGTTGAGGATGTCGTTGGCAAAGTTGTTGGTCGCCGCGCTGCGGGCAAACTCGTGGGCCGGGATGAATGCCTCGATCTCCCCGGGGCACGGCTGGCCCTTGAGGTGCGCCGCCAGGCAGTTGACGTACGCCACGTGGCGGCGCAGCAGGGTGGCCTTGATCGGGTTGACCTCGCTGCCGGGGTCATCCAGCAAGGTCAGCACCTGGCGCGCGAAACTGCGCGAATTGTTGACCATCGCCCCCCACAGGGTGCGCGCTTCCCACCAGCGGTTGTAGGCGCTGCTGTTGCGAAAGCTGATCAGCACCACCAGCGCTGAACCCAGCAGGGTCAGGGGCATCAGCGGCAAGTTGATCTTGCTGTTGAGAAACAGCATGAAGTCGACGGTGACGGCGATGTCCCAGAGCAGCAGCCAGAACAGCGACCAGCCCACGTAGCCCAGGGTCTTGATGATCAGGCGGTATTTTTTGACGATGGCAGCTTTCAAACGTGAACCTCGCGGCAGGCAGTCAGCAACAGTGCCCTAGCTAGGACGCCCATTGCCCGGCAAAGGTTCGCCTACCCGCTGGATGTAGAGACCAAGTTGTACATAAATATAATTCTGTACAACTTTTGCCGGCAAAGTGGCTTAATAGCGGCTCTTTGCCCCCGCCGTCACATAGCCTTCTTTCGGAGCATCACCCCATGTTCATGCGTATCCGCACCCTCCAGCACGCGCTGCTCGACAGCCAGGCCAGGGTGGCTCGCCTGGAGGCCGTGCAGGCTGCCCTTGACCAGGCACTGGCGATCATCGCGTTCAGCCCCGAGGGCGAGGTGCTGGAGGTGAGCCAGCCGTGCCTGGCGCTGCTGGGGTATGCGCCAGGCGAGTTGCTCGGCAAGCACCAGCGCGTGCTGTGCGAGCCGGCCTACGCGGGCAGTGCCGACTACGCCGCACTCTGGCAGCAGCTGCGCCAGGGGCGCAGTGTCGACGGCGAGTACCTGTGGCTGGCGCAGGCGGGTCGACGCTGCTGGGTGCACGCCAGCTATGTGCCGGTGCGTGATGCCCAGGGCCGCGTGCAGCAGATCGTCACGCTGGTGCGCGATATCCACGCACGGGTGCTGAGTGCACGCACCGCGTCGAGCTTCCGGCAGGCGATCGACCGCTCCATGGCGGTCATCGAGTTTGATCTCAAGGGGCAGGTGATCGATGCCAATGCGAATTTCCTGAACGTGATGGGCTATCGCCTGGAGGCCCTGCGTGGCCAGCACCACCGCCGTTTCTGCGTGCCCAGCGAGGCTCAAGGCGACGCCTATCGAGGCTTCTGGGCCGCATTGAACCGCGGCGAGTACAAGGCCGGCCAGTTCCAGCGGGTCGACAGCAAGGGCGCCACGGTCTGGCTGCAGGCCACGTACAACCCGCTATACGATGCCCAGGGGCATGTGTATGGCGTGGTCAAGTTCGCCACCGACATCACCCGTGAGGTGGTGCAGCGCGAGACGGAGTCGAATGCGGCACGGCTGGCCTTTGACACCTCGCGCCAGACCGATGCGCACACCCGCCAGGGCACCGCGGTGGTGCAACAGACCGTGACGGTGGTACAGGGCATCGCCGATGAACTGGAGCAGGTGGCCCAGGGCATTGCTGCGTTGAGCGCGCAGTCGGAGGAGATCGGCGCCATCGTCGATGCCATTCGCGGTATCGCCGAACAGACCAACCTACTGGCACTCAATGCCGCCATCGAGGCCGCCCGAGCCGGCGAACAGGGGCGCGGTTTTGCGGTGGTCGCCGACGAGTGCGCAACCTGGCGCGACGCACGGCGGCAGCCACCGTCGCGATCAGCGACGTGGTCGGCAAGAACCGCGAGCTGGCCAGGCAAGCCGTGAGCAGCATGCAGGCCAGTACACTCAAGGCGGGCCAGGGCGTAAGCCTGGCCAACCAGGCCGGCAGCGTGATCCTGGAGATCCATCGCGGTGCGCAGCAGGTGGTAGAGGTAATGGGCGAGTTCGCCCAGACGCTGGATCAGCGGCGCGGCGGCTGAGGCCAGTGCGCGGCGCGCGGCTCAGGCGCCCGCCATCCACTTGGCCAGGCCATGCCGGCCGCTGACCCCCAGCTTGGCGGTGGCGCGCTTGAGGTAGGTCTCGATGGAGCTGGGCTTGACCGCCAGTTCCTGGGCCATTTGCGCGACCGTGGCGCCGGTCAGCAGCCCGATGCAGACTTCCTGCTCGCGGCTCGACAGGTTCACCGCCTGGCGGCTCAGGCGCTTGCCAAACGCCAGGCGCAGGCTGGCCGGCGTACCCTGTGCCGGGCCATCCCCGTCGCCGAGTTGCGCATGATGGGCCACCAGCGGTAACAGTGTGTCTGCCAACTGCTTGAGGAACGACAGCTCGGCCAGGGTAAACGCGGGCTGGTTGGCCAGGCGCTGACAGCCGATCACCCAGCGCCGGTTGCCGCTGCGCGACACCAGGTTGCACTGGCGCGAGCGTTGCTGCGAATGGCGCGCCTTGAGCTGGATCAGCAGTGGGTCCTGCATTTGCAGGATGCTCGGTAGCAGCGGGTGGCGTGGGGTGTCGGCGGGCGCGGGGGGGGCCTGCAGCCCGGCACTGCCCAGCGCGCGGATGTGCACCAGGCGGGTCTGGTCCAGCGTCCACTCGCTCAGTTCCAGCCGGCTGATCGGCACCAGGGCGTCCACCAGTTGCAGCATGTACCGGGCGAAGGCCTGGTCGCCGGTGCGGGTCACCAGCTCACCCAACTGCATGTAAAACTGTGGCGTATGGCTGGGTGCGATCCAGTCGGTGCGATTCATATCCTGGTCATCCTGATGCGGGGTGAACGCGAAGTGCTCTCGTGGTCCTGTCCCCTCCTTGCGGGGGCGGGCGGCGTGGGCGGCTATTCAAGTCGCGACGCGGGGCGGTGTCTGTACTGGAATGCCGGGACACACGATGCCAGCCAAGGCCTGTGCCAGACAGCCTGCGTGCTGTTGGACGAGCGGCTGGAACGCGCTCCGATACCTGCACGTTGCCGCACGAACTGCACCGTAGGCGCCCCACTGCGGGTTTGCCCTGGGGCGCTACGGCGATTGGCGTTCAATGGCGATGGCAGTTGTCCTACAGAAGTTTCAGTGGAACGAGCGCTGTGAGCGATTGTCCGGGTTTCGGGGGGCATGCCCGCGTGGCCAAGGGTGTTTGAATCCGCTGGATACTCACATGAGAAGGATCTTATGAACCCGATGCCCGCTGCCGACACCTTTGCGCTGACCGCTGCCCAACGTGACATCTGGCTCGACCAGATGAGCAGCGGGGACTCGCCACTCTATACGATTGGCGGGTACCTGGAGCTCACCGGGGCGATGGACCCTGCACTGATGCAGCAGGCCCTGCAGCGCCTGCTGGCTGACCATGATGCGCTGCGTACGCAACTGCTGCGCGGCGCCGGTGTCGACGGCCTGCCGCTGCAAACCTTTGCTCCAGCCCCCGTGCTGAGCCTGCGGCTGGATGACTTCAGTGGTCATACCGACCCGGTGTCGGTGGCCAAGGCGCTGGTGCAGGCAGACATGCAGCAGGTGCTGGCGATGTACGACGCGCCGTTGTATCGCTTTCGCATGCTGCGCCTGGGCGCGCAACGGCATTGGCTGTGCGTCCAGGTGCATCACCTGATTCTCGACGGTTGGGGTTTCGGCCAGATGCTCAAGGCGCTGAGCGAGATCTACAGCACCCTGGCGGCAGGCGATGTGCCGCCCGCCTGCCAATCGTCCTACCGCCAGTTCGTGAGTGAGGATGAGTATTACCAGCGCTCAGCGCGGCATGCGCGTGACCGTGCCTACTGGCTGGACAAGTACCAGAGCGTGCCGGCCCCGCTGCTGGTGGCGCGCTACCACTACCGCCGCGCCGGTGACCTGGCCGCCTCGCGCACGGTCGTGCAGCCGCTGCCCGATACCCTGCATGAGCGCATGCAGCAGGTGGCCGGCCGTTACCAGTCGTCGGCGTTCCATGTGCTGCTGGCCGTGCTGCACGTGTATTTCAGCCGCACCCAGCAGCGCGACGACTGGGTGGTCGGCCTGCCGCTGCTCAACCGCTCGGGCGCGCGCTTCAAGGACACCGTAGGGTTGTTCGCCCAGGTCAGTGCCGTGCGCATGGGCTTCGGGCGTGACTGCACCTTTGCCGACCTGGTGCGTGCCGTGCGCGACGAACTCAAGCGCGATTTTCGCCATCAGCGTTTTCCTGTGAGCGAGCTGAACCGTGCCCTGGGGCTTATGCGGGAAGAGCGCGCGCAGCTGTTCGAGGTGTCGGTGTCCTACGAACCCGAAGACCATGACTTCCGCTACGGCACCGCGCTGGCACACACGGTCAAGGTGTCCAATGGGTACGAGAACACGCCGCTGGCGATTCACCTGCTCACCAATCGCTACACCGGCAATGCCCGGCTGTACATGGTCTACCACCGCGCCTGGTTCGATGCTCCGCAGGTCGAGGCACTGGGCGCGCGCCTGCTGCACTTGCTCGAACAGGTGCTCGAAAACCCCGAATGCGCGATTGGCGGGTTTGACCTGCTGACACCCGCGGATGCCCGCCAGTTGCGACAGTGGAACACCACCGTCACGCCGCCAGGCGCCGAGCCGCTGATCCATCGCCGCATCGAGCAGGTGGCCCGCGTGGCACCGCACAGCGTGGCCGCACTCGCCGACGGGCAGGCGCTGAGCTATGCCGAGCTCAATCGGCGCGCCAATGCGCTGGCCCACCCGTTGATCGCACTGGGTGTGCGCGCGGACGACCGTATTGCCGTGGTGGCGCGTCGCGGCCTGGACACGCTGGTGGGCCTGCTCGCGGTGCTCAAGTCGGGGGCGGCCTATGTACCGGTCGACCCGGCCCACCCGCGCGAGCGCCTGGACTACCTGCTGGTCGACAGCGCACCCGCCGCGGTGCTCACCCATTCGAGCCTGGTCGGGCGCCTGCCCGAAGTGCAGGTGCCGGTGATCGAACTGGACCGCCCTGCACGCGACGGCGCGGCACAAGGCAACCCGCAGCTGCCTGCGCTGACGCCACAGCACCTGGCCTACGTGATCTATACCTCGGGCTCCACCGGGCTGCCCAAGGGCGTGATGGTCGAGCACCGCATGCTCGCCAACCTGGTCGACTGGCACTGTGCGGCCTTCGACCTGCGTCAGGGCCGGCATGCCTCCAGCCTGGCCGGGTTCGGCTTCGACGCCATGGCCTGGGAGGTCTGGCCCACACTGTGCGCCGGCGCCACGCTGCACCTGGCCCCCGTGCAGGAGGGCAACGAAGACATCGAGGCGCTGTTGCGCTGGTGGCGGGCCCAGCCGCTGGATGTGAGCTTTCTGCCAACCCCGGTGGCCGAGTTCGCGTTCAGCCAGGGTCAGGACCACCCGACCCTGCAGACCCTGCTGATCGGCGGCGACCGCCTGCGCCAGTTCGCGCGCAACCAGCGCTATGCCGTGATCAACAACTATGGCCCCACCGAAACCACCGTGGTCGCCACCTCGGGGCAGGTCGAGGCCGGGGCTGCACTGCATATCGGCCGACCCATCGCCAACACCCGCCTGCATGTGCTGGACGAACAGATGCAGCCGGTGCCGCCTGGCGTGACCGGTGAGCTGTACATCGCGGGGGCGGGGGTGGCGCGCGGTTATCTGAACCGCCCGCAACTCACCGCCGAGCGCTTCGTGCAGGACCCGTTCAGTGCCGATCCGCAGGCGCGCCTGTACCGCAGCGGCGACCTGGTGCGCTGGAACGCGCAGGGCAACCTGGACTACCTGGGGCGCAACGACGACCAGGTGAAGATCCGCGGCGTGCGCATCGAACTGGGCGAAATCGAGGCCGCACTGGCCTGCCACCCCGGTGTGAAGGAAGCCGTGGTGCTGGTGCGCGACGAACGCTTGCTGGCCTGGTTCACCGAAGCCTTCGCGGTGGACCCCGAGGCGCTGCGCCAGTCGTTGCGCGAGCGCTTGCCGGCCTACATGGTACCGCTGGCCTACACGCGCCTGAACGCATTGCCGCTGACCCGCAACGGCAAGCTCGATCGGCGTGCGTTGCCGGCGCCAGAGCCGGGCGCGCTGCTCGGCTGCCTGCACGAACCGGCGCAAGGTGCGGTGGAAATCGGCATGGCCGCGCTGTGGGCCGAGGTGCTGGAGGTGGAGCGGGTAGGACGCCACGACAACTTCTTCGAGCTCGGCGGCCACTCGCTGCTGGCCGTGAAGTTGGTGGAGCGCCTGCGCCAGGCCGGGTTGAACGTGGATGTGCACGTGCTGCTCGGGCAGCCGACGGTCGCCGCGCTGGCCGCCTCGGTGGGCCAGGGGCAGGCGGTCGAAGTACCGCCCAACCGCGTGCCGCCGGGCTGCCTGCAGATCACCCCGTCGATGCTCAGCCTGACGCAGCTGGACCAGGCCGCCATCGACTGCATCGTCGCCAGCGTGCCGGGCGGCGTGGCCAACGTGCAGGAGATCTACCCGCTGGCGACCTTGCAGCAGGGCATCCTCTACCATCACCTGAGTGCTGCCCAGGGCGACCCGTACCTGTTGCAATGGCGCCTGGCGTTCGACAGCCCGCAGCGGCTGCACACCTGGGCCGACGCGCTGCAGGTGCTGGTCGACCGGCATGACATCCTGCGTACCGCGTTTGTCTGGGAGGGTCTGGAAAACCCGCAGCAGGTGGTGCTGCGCACGGTCACGATGGCCGTGCAGCAGGTTTACTTCGATGCCCCCGCAGAGGCCGCGGATGCGCCACTGATCGAGCGCTTGCAACAGCGCTTCGACGCCCGCCACCACCGCATGGACCTGGCCCAGGCACCCCTGATGCGCCTGGTGTATGCCGTCGAGCCGGGCACTGAACAGGTGGTGGCCTTGCTGCTGTTCCACCACCTGATTCTCGACAATACCGCCATGGAAGTGGTGTGCCGCGAACTGCACAGTGTGCTGTTCGACCAGCCGGCCGATCTGCAGCCACCTGTGCCGTATCGCAATTACGTGGCCGAAGTGCACCTGCGCGATGACGAGGCGCGCCACAGCCGTTTCTTCACGCAGATGCTCGGCAGCCTCGACGAGCCGACCTTGCCCTTCGGCCTGCAGGACGTGCACAGCGAAGGTCGCGGTATCGAAGAGGCCCGTGCGGCGCTGGACCACGACCTGGCCCAGCGCCTGCGGGAGCAGGCGCGTCAGGCCGGCGTGAGCGCGGCGAGCCTGATGCACCTG
>NZ_JAAHBU010000075.1 GCF_010671725.1 Pseudomonas brassicae
GTTCTGCAACGGCGCCTGGATGCGAAAGCCCTGCCCCTCGACACCAGCCTTGGTCGCCAGGTTGGCCATGCGCTCGAAGGCTTCAACGAACTCGGGCCGGCAATCCGGGTAGCCCGAATAATCCACCGCATTCACGCCGATGAAGATGTCACGCGCCTCCAGCACTTCAGCCCAGCCCAGCGCCAGCGACAGGAACACAGTGTTGCGCGCCGGCACGTAGGTCACCGGGATGCCCTCGGTGGGCGCCTCGGGCACGTCGATGCTGCTGTCGGTTAGTGCCGACCCGCCAATGCCGTCCAGGCTCAGGCCGATCACCTTGTGCTCCACGACCCCCAGGTCGCGGGCGACCCGCGCGGCAGCGTCCAGCTCGGCGCGATGACGCTGGCCGTAATCGAAGCTCATGGTGTAGCAGCTGTAGCCGTCGGCCTTGGCCATGGCGACCACCGTGGCCGAGTCCAGGCCACCGGACAACAGGATTACCGCACGTTTCTCAGTCATAGCATCACTCCCCAATCAGCGTCCCGGCTCGTCGTTCCACAGTTGCTTGTGCAACTGAAGCTGAAAACGAACCGGCAAATTATCGGCCACGATCCAGTCTGCCAGGTCACTGGCCTTGACCTGGTGATGGCTTGGCGAAAACAGCACCTCCCCCGCACGCTTCTGGAGCCCGTACTGGATCAGCTTGGACACCGCCCAGTCGTAGTCTTCACGCGAGCAAATGACGAACTTGACCTGATCGTTCGGGGTCAGCAGCTCGATATTCTCGTAAAGGTTGCGGTGCATCTCTTCGGAGCCTGGGGTCTTGAGGTCGACGACCCGGCTGACGCGCTGGTCCACCCTGGAAATGTCCAGCGCACCACTGGTCTCCAGCGAGACCTCGTAACCGGCGTCACACAGCCGCTTGAGCAAAGCGATGGCGTTGGGTTGCGCCAGCGGCTCACCGCCGGTGACACACACGTAGCGCGGGCGAAAGCCGGCGACCTGCTCAAGGATCGAGTCGAGGCTACGCACGGTGCCGCCACTGAAGGCATAGGCGCTGTCGCAGTACTGACAACGCAGAGGACAGCCGGTGAGGCGTACAAAAACCGTGGGCAGCCCGGCGGTACGCGTTTCACCCTGCAACGAGTAAAAAACTTCGGTAATGCGTAATGTGTCTTGCATAGTCGCCACGGGCGTAACAGCTAAACAGGCTGTCCGCCTCCGTCAGGCACCGCAGCGAACCCGTCATCGCGTAGTTCGCAGCAGCGTAAATAAATAAAAGGGCATCGATTCTAACGAAAAAACCCGCGACAAGCGCGGGTTTCTTCCAGGCGGGCTGATCAGAGCTTCTGCAGGTCGCGCTGCGCCAGTTGGGCAGCAGAGGTCCCCGGGTACTGGGTGACCACTTGCTGCAAGATGCCTTTGACCCGGTCGGTATGCCCCAGGCGGCGCTCTACATCGGCCAGCTTGTACAGCGAGTCCGGCACCTTGTTGTGCTTGGGATACAGCTGGCTGACCTTGGCGAAGGCCTGACCTGCGCCCTGCAGGTCACCCTTGGCCAGGTTCACTTCACCCAACCAGTACTGGGCATTGCCGGCGTACTGGCTGTTTGGGTACTTGCGCAGGAAGGCGTTGAACGCCTGGCTGGCCTTGTCGAAATCCTTGGCCTTGATCAGGTCGAAAGCAGCATCGTAATAGAGCTTTTCTTTCGCCGGGTCGCCAGGTTCGCTACTGGCTGCAGGGGCTACGGCACCTGCAGCGGCACCGGCGGCGACATTGCCACCAGTGGAAGAATTCTCGGGAGTTGCAGCGGGTGTACCGCCAGCTCCGATACGCCGATCCAGGTCCTGGTAACGCTCCAGGCCTTCCTGTTTCAGGCGGGCTACATCGTTTTGCAGTTCTTCGATCACGCCTTGCTGGCGCGAGATCTGATCCTGCATCTGCTGCAATTGCATGAACAGCTGACCCTGCGCCGAGGCAGGGGCCGAAACCCCTCCCCCGGCGTAGGCGCGCTCGTACCATAACCCGCTGGCGGATAACTGCTTGCGCCGTTATTACCAGCGTTGTCATCAACAACAGGAACCTCGGCCCAGGCCACAAGTGGCAGGGCGAGAGCCAGGACGGTTACAGCACGGCGGCACGTTCGCATATCGAATTACTTACGCAGTTCGACGCGACGGTTTTGAGCCCAGGACTGCTCGTCGTTACCGGTAGCAACTGGACGCTCTTCGCCGTAGGAAACCAGTTCCAGTTGGGCTGGGGAAACGCCTTGCAGTACCAGGTAGCGCTGAACGGCTTTAGCACGACGCTCGCCCAGAGCCATGTTGTATTCGCGAGTACCACGCTCGTCGGTGTTGCCTTCCAGGACGACGCGAGCGCCATTGCCTTTCAGGTCTTTGGCGTGAACGTCCAGAGCGCGCATGGCTTCTGGCTTCAGGTCCGAGCTGTCGTATTCGAAGTAGAAGGTGGTGATTGCGCGCAGAGCAGCTTCTTCGCTCAGGGAGCCGTCAACAGCACCGGTGTTAGCGCCGTAACCAGCGTTTGGATCAACAGCGCCTTCACCAGCGTTGTCGCCGCCCTTGGAGGAGCAACCTACAGCTACAGCCATGGCCAGAGCCAGCGCAGCAAACTTACCAAACTTCAGCATTTCCATCTTGAAACTCCTAATGAACCCCAATGTGTTAAGTACAACGTAAAGCGCCGCGTCAGTTCAGGTAAGGGGACCAGGACGGTTCTCTGACTTCGCCTTGAGCGGTAGGAAGCGGGAGCCTCACGCGTCCGTTGAGAGAGACGAGCATCAAGACTCCCCGGCCCTGCTGGCGGGTGGCGTAGATTAGCATGGTGCCGTTGGGCGCAACAGTGGGTGACTCATCAAGACTTGTTTCTGAGAGGATTTTTACACTTCCCCGCTGCAAATCCTGTGCGGCCACCTTGAAGTTGGTGAAACCTTGTTGGCGATGGATCATCACCAGGGTCTTTTCGTCCGCCGACAGTTTAGGGTTGGCGTTGTAGTTACCCACGAAAGTTACACGCTCGGCACCACCACCCGAAACGCTGGTTTTGTAGATCTGTGGCTTGCCGCCACGGTCTGACGTGAAGTAGATGGTCGAGCCATCCTTGCCCCAGAACGGCTCGGTGTTGATACCCGGGCCGGCCGTGACACGCGACAACTGACGCGAGGCCATGTTCATCACATAGATGTCCGGGTTGCCGTCCTTGGACAGCACGAACGCCAGGCGCGAACCATCCGGCGACCAGGCAGGCGCGCCGTTGAGGCCTTCGAAGTTGGTGATCTGCTCACGGCGACCGGTATCGATGTGCTGCACGAAGATACGCGGGCGACGCTGCTCGAACGACACATAGGCAATGCGCTTGCCATCGGGCGCGAAGCGCGGCGACAGGATCGGCTCGCGCGACTGCAGCAGCGTCACGGCGCGGGCGCCGTCATAGTCCGAGCGTTGCAGGGTGTAGCGCGTGCTGTCTTTCGAAAAGCGTTCGGCGGTCACATACAGCATGCGCGTGGAGAACGCGCCCTTGATACCGGTGAGTTTTTCAAACGACTGGTCGGCAATGTAGTGCGACATGTCGCGCAACTGGTCGGTGCTGCCCGAGACGCTGCCGGTCAGCACTTGCTGTTCGGTGGCGACGTTGAACAGGGCGTATTGCACCTGCAGGCGGCCGCCCGACGGCACGATGCTACCCACCATCACGTACTGGGCACCCAGTGCCTTCCAGTCACGGAAGATGATTTCGCTGGCCTGGCTCGGCTGGCTGATCATGTTCTGGCGCGGGATCGGCGAGTAGTAGCCGGAGTTGCGCAGGTCATTGCCGATGATGTCGGCCATGTCCTCGGGCAGCACGCTGCCACCCTGCAGGGCGAACGGCACGACCGCAATCGGCGTGGCACGGTCGCTGCCGCTGGTGACCAGGATGTTCTTTTCTTCTGCAACGGCCATCCCTGCTGCGCAGCAGAGAACAACCAGCAGTCCTCTAAGAAGGTTAATCACAAGGCTAGATCCTCAGGTGTGAATGTCATCTTGAATGAACGATAGGGATTGAAGTCGCTCGGTTTCAAGCCCTGCATTTCGGTCAATCGACCAATGTTCTTGACCGCTGCCACGGCAGAGGCGTCGAACGGACCATCACCACTGGAGCGTGCAACGCTCACCGTGGTCACGGTGCCATCGGGCAACATGCCAATCTGCAGTACCACTGTCATGTTCTTGCGCGCTGAAGGAGGACGGGCCCACCCTTCGGCTGCACGGGCACGGATCAGGTCGTCGAAATCGCCGGCCACCTCGTCACCCTGTTCGTCTGCCAGCGCCTGCTGACGCTCGGTGGAGTCGGACAACAGCTCGGCCAGGGCCTGGGCTTTCTTGTCTTCCGCCGCTTTGCGCGCCGCTTCTGCTGATTTTTTCTTGGCCGCATCGGCTGCAGCTTTCTTCTTGGCGTCTTCAGCGGCCTTTTTCTTGGCCTCTTCAGCCAGCGCTTTTTTCTTCGCGTCCTCGGCTGCCTTTTTCTTGGCATCCTCGGCGGCTTTTTTCTTGGCGTCTTCAGCCGCCTGCTTCTTGGCGTCTTCGGCAGCCTTTTTCTTGGCTTCCTCTTCGGCCTTTTTCTTGGCGACATCGGCCAGCTGTTTCTCTTCAGCCTTCTTGGCTTCCTCGGCTTTCTTGGCCGAATCGGCCTTTTTGGCCTCGTCCGCCTTCTTCGCTTCGTCAGCCTTCTTGGCTTCAGCGGCCTCGCGGGCCTCCTCGGCCTTTTGAGCAGCCTCTTCTTTCTTTTGTTCCGCAGCCTTCACCGCTTCCTGCTTCTGCTGCTCGACCTTCTTCTGCTCCATCTGCTCGACTTCGGTCTGGCGCGCAGCGGTTTTCTTCGCTTCACCCGCAATCTTCTGATTGGTCTGGGTGGTGGCCTGACTTTTGGACTTCAGCTGGTACAGGGTCGCCTGGACAATAGGCTTGGCCGGCGGCAGCTCCGGGGTCATGGCAAAACTGACGAACAGCATGCCGAACACCAGAACGTGCAGCGCGATGGCCCAGACACTGGGCCAGAAATAGCTTTCCGAGGCGGATGGCTCTCGCTGTTGCATCAGGGCGCCTCGGTAATCAGGCCAACGTTACCCACACCGGCCTTCTGCAAACCACCCATGGCGCCCATCACGGCGCCATAGTCGACGGACTTGTCACCACGGATGAAGACCTGGGTCTGCTTGCCCTGGTCACGCCCGGCGGCAATGATCTTGGTCACAGCGTCAGTCATCTGCGGCAAGGTCATGGCCTTGTCCATCTGCTTTTCGGTGTCGACTTCGCTGCCAAGGTTCCAGAAGTAGGTCTTGTCGGCCTTGATCGAAATGGTAAGGATCTGGACGTTGTTGTCCTGCGGCAAGGCTTCGCTGGAAACCTTGGGCAGGTCGACCTTCACGCCCTGGTTGAGCATCGGTGCGGTCACCATGAAGATGACCAGCAGCACCAACATCACATCGATGTAAGGCACCACGTTCATCTCGGCGACCGGCTTGCGTTTGTGTCGAACTCGAGCCATGGGCTTTTACCTGATCACTCTTCGCTGGTGTGCACTTTACGGTGCAGGATGGCCTGGAACTCGTCGGCGAACGTGTAGTAACGGCCGATCAAGACTTCACTGCGCGCAGCGAAACGGTTGTAGGCAATAACTGCCGGGATTGCGGCGAACAGGCCGATCGCGGTGGCGATCAGCGCTTCGGCGATACCCGGAGCCACGGTGGCCAGGGTCGCCTGCTGGGCAGAAGCCAGGCCGCGGAAGGAGTTCATGATGCCCCATACGGTGCCGAACAGACCGATGTACGGGCTGGTGGAACCCACGGTGGCGAGGAATGGCAGGCTCTGCTCGAGCTTCTCTTCTTCGCGCGAGATGGCAACGCGCATGGCCCGGCCAACGCCTTCCATGACCGCGTCAGGATCGACACCCGGCTGCTGGCGCAGACGCGAGAATTCCTTGAAGCCGGCCCGGAACACCTGCTCCACACCCGAGTCCGGGTCCGGGTTGCTGCCGGCCTGGCGGTACAGCTTGGACAGATCGATACCCGACCAGAAGCGCTCCTCAAAACTTTCCAGCGCACGACGACCGGCACGCAGCATGGTGCTGCGTTGAAAAATCATGATCCATGAGGTCACCGATGCGGCCACCAGAATCAGCATTACCAGCTGCACCACGATGCTGGCATTACTGACCAGGCTCCACATGGAGGTATGGTCGACGACGTTAGCTTCCACGCTTAATCTCCTGCATTTGATTGTGTACCCGCACCATCCGCCGCAATAAAGGCTGCACGCAGCTCAGGGGGGATGGCTCGGGGTTTGAACGTATCGGCGCGCACACAGGCCACCAGGAACTGCCCCTCGCAGAGCAGCGTTGCATCACGCTCGCGCCACACCTGCTGCACGAAACGCAGGCTGGCGCGATTCAATTCAAGCACTTGTGCGGTGACCCGCAATTCGTCGTCCAGGCGGGCCGGCGCGTGGTAGCGCGCCTCGCTGGAATGAACGACGAACAAGGTGTTCTGTTCTGCCATTGCAGACTGGGCAAAGCCCAGCTCGCGCAACCGCTCGGTGCGGGCACGCTCCATGAATTTCAGATAATTGACGTAATACACCACGCCGCCCGCATCCGTGTCCTCGTAATAGACGCGACAGCGATGTGCGAACGCCTCAACCCCATTTTGCGCGCGCATACTCTAGTGCTAACTCCTCAGCTTGCCAATCCGCCCCACCAACTGTTTTTAACGGATTATGTCGTATTGCCAGCGCGACCCGTGCGTGTCCGCCGATAGGACCACGAAATCGCCGGATAAATCTGTCATTCATCGGGCGGCGCGCAAAAAGCCTCGCTGCCAGGCGCCTCGCCCATCCGGTTGGGGATGTTCAGGCCAAAGTGCAGGTAGGCATGGCGGGTCACCACCCGCCCACGCGGAGTACGCATGATGTAGCCCTGCTGGATCAGGTAGGGTTCGAGTACATCCTCGATGGTGTGGCGTTCTTCGCTGATCGCCGCCGCCAGGCTGTCTACGCCCACCGGCCCGCCATCGAACTTCTCGATCATGGTCAGCAACAGGCGCCGGTCCTGGTGATCGAAACCGCGCTCGTCGACGTCCAGCAGGTTCAGTGCCAGGTCGGCAATGGCCTTGGTGATGTCACCCTTGCCGCGCACTTCGGCATAGTCACGCACGCGGCGCAGCAACCGGTTGGCAATACGCGGCGTACCGCGGGCGCGACGGGCGATTTCGAAGGCGCCCTCGTCTTCGATCGGCAGCCCGAGAATCCCGCCCGAGCGGCTGACGATGGTCGCAAGGTCCGCCGTGTTGTAGAACTCCAGGCGCTGCACGATGCCGAAACGGTCGCGCAACGGGTTGGTGAGCATGCCCGCCCGGGTCGTGGCCCCCACCAGGGTGAAGGGCGGCAGGTCGAGCTTGATCGAACGCGCCGCCGGCCCCTCGCCGATCATGATGTCGAGCTGGAAATCTTCCATGGCCGGGTACAACACCTCTTCGACCACCGGCGAAAGCCGGTGAATCTCGTCGATGAACAGCACATCGTGAGGCTCAAGGTTGGTCAGCAGCGCCGCCAGGTCACCGGGACGCTCCAGGATCGGCCCCGAGGTACTCTTGATCGACACCCCCATTTCCTGGGCGATGATGTTGGCCAGGGTGGTCTTGCCCAGGCCTGGCGGACCAAAGATCAGTGTATGGTCCAGCGACTCGCTACGCCCGCGCGCAGCCTGGATGAACAACGCCATCTGCTCGCGCACCACCGGCTGGCCGATGTACTCGTCCAGGCGCAAAGGACGGATCGCCCGGTCCTGGACTTCTTCACGGTCGCGCCCGGTGGCGGTTATCAGTCGGTCGGCTTCGATCACTTAAATCATCCCTTTGAGGCTGCGCCGGATCAGCTCTTCGCTGCTCAGGCCCTTGGCATCGATGGCTGCCACCGCGCGGCTGGCCTCTTGCGGCTTGTAGCCCAACGAGATCAGCGCGCTGACCGCATCGGTCTCGGCGGTGGAAACGGTCGGCGCCACCTGCGGCCCATCGGACACCAGAGTAAACAGGCTCGGCGCGGTCTCCCAGGCCTTGAAGCGGTCTTTGAGCTCCACCAACAGACGCTCGGCGGTCTTCTTGCCAACCCCAGGCACCTTGACCAGTGCCGAGGTGTCCTGAGCCTGCACGCAGCGTATCAGGTCGTCGACCTCAAGGCCCGACATCAATGCCAGGGCGAGCTTGGGGCCCACGCCATTGAGCCGAATCAGTTCGCGAAACAGTTCGCGCTCGCGCTTTTCGTGAAAGCCGTACAGCAGGTGCGCATCCTCACGCACCACCAGGTGCGTGTGCAGGGTCACCGCTTCCCCCACCTTGGGCAGGCGATACAGCGTCGTCATCGGCACTTCCAGCTCATAGCCCAGGCCATTGACATCAACAATCAGGTGCGGCGGCTGCTTTTCAGCCAGGGTACCGCGCAAACGTCCAATCACGTTCAGGTCCTTTATCCAGAGCGCCGAGCCGGTCAAACCCGTCGTCAGTCGCCATGATTGCAAGCAGGCAGTGGCCGGCAAGCGAAATTGTGTTAACCGATGATGCTATCAGAGCCGCAAGCGGCCGCTGCGGCTGCGTGCCGCCCCCAGCCCGTGCGCCACCAGGCTGGAGCGAGTGTGCGCATGGCACATGGCGATGGCCAGGGCATCCGAGGCATCGATCTGCGGCTTCTGGGTCAACTTGAGCAGGTGCATCACCATCAGTTGCACCTGCTCCTTGTTCGCGCCACCAGTACCGGCGATCGCCTGCTTGACCTGGGTGGCGCTGTACTCGGCAATCTCCAGCCCCTCTTCGGCCGCCGCCACGATCGCCGCGCCACGCGCCTGGCCGAGCTTGAGCGCCGAATCGGCATTGCGCGCCATGAACACCCGCTCGATCCCCATGGTCACCGGCCCGTGCTGGCGAATGATCTCGCGCACGCCCCGGTAGACGATCTGCAGACGCTCGGGCAGCTCGCCGCTGCCGGTGCGTATGCAGCCGGAGGCCACGTACTCGCAGCCACGGGGGGTATGACGCACCACACCATAGCCGGTAATGCGCGAGCCGGGGTCAATACCAAGAATCAGTGTCATAACGCCTGCGCAAAAAATGACGCAGCAATGCGCCGTTGAAAAGACAGAAGCCGGACCCATCCCAGGCACTCAGTGCACCTGCAGACGGGTCCGGCCTCAAGTACGCCAGAACTGAATCCTAGCCGAGCTGCTCCATGACCTCGTCTGGAATCTCGGCATTGGAGTAGACGTTCTGTACATCATCCAGGTCTTCAAGCATGTCGATCAGCTTGAGTACCTTCTGCGCCCCCTCCAGGTCCAGCTCGGCACTGGTGGTGGGCTGCATGACGATTTCCGCGTCTGCGGCCTCGAAGCCAGCGGCTTGCAGCGCTGTACGCACCGCGTAGAAGCTGGCAAAGGAGGTGAACACGTCGAACGAGCCGTCTTCATTGCTGACCACGTCATCGGCATCGGCTTCCATCGCCGCTTCCATCAGCGCATCTTCGTCGACGCCTGCGGCAAAGCTGATCTGCCCCTTGCGCTCGAACAGATAGGCCACCGAACCGTCGGTACCCAGGTTGCGCCGCACTTGCTGAACGCGTGACGCACGGCGGCGGCGGTACGGTTGCGGTTGTCGGTCATGGCCTCGACCATGATCGCCACGCCACCCGGGCCATAGCCCTCGTAGCTGAGCTCTTCGACGTTGTCCGCTTCGGTCGCGCCAGCACCGCGGGCCACGGCCCGGTCGATGATGTCGCGGCTCATGTTGGCACCCAGCGCCTTATCCAGGGCCAGACGCAAGCGCGGGTTGGAGTTTGGGTCGCCGCCGCCCTGCTTGGCGGCAACCGTCAGCTCACGAATCCACTTGGTGAAGATCTTGCCTCTCTTGGCATCCTGGCGCTCTTTGCGGTGCTTGATGTTCGCCCACTTGGAATGACCCGCCATATACGACTCCAAAAATCCTTGAAACAAAACCACGCCCCCGCCCGGTCGACCCGTGGCGTGGGCAATCAAATCGGCATGCCGTAACGCAAAGGCGCATCCAACTGGATGCGCCTCGGGTCCGCTTATTCAGCCTTGGGCTGTTCGCGCAGACGGATGTGCAACTCGCGCAGGGCCTTGGCGTCGACCAGGCCAGGGGCCTGGGTCATGACGCAAGCGGCGCTCTGGGTTTTCGGGAACGCGATCACTTCGCGAATCGACTGGGCGCCGGTCATCAGCATTACCAGACGGTCCAGACCGAAGGCCAGGCCACCGTGCGGCGGTGCGCCGAACTTGAGGGCGTCGAGCAGGAAGCCGAACTTCTCTTCCTGTTCAGCCGCTTCGATGCCCAGCAGGCGGAACACCGCCTGTTGCATCTCCTTGCGGTGGATACGGATCGAACCGCCACCCAGCTCGGTACCGTTGAGCACCATGTCGTAGGCACGCGACAGCGCGGTGGCCGGATTGGCCTCCAGCTCTTCAGGCGAACATTTCGGCGCGGTGAACGGGTGGTGCAGTGCGGTGAAGCTGCCGTCGTCGTTCTCTTCGAACATCGGGAAGTCGACGACCCACATCGGCGCCCATTCGCAGGTCAGCAGGTTGAAGTCGTTGCCGACCTTGATACGCAATGCGCCCAGGGCCTCGCTGACGATCTTGGACTTGTCGGCTCCAAAGAACACGATGTCGCCATCGACCGCACCCACGCGATCGAGGATCACGTTCAGGTTGGCCTCGGGGATGTTCTTGACGATCGGCGACTGCAGGCCTTCAACGCCCTTGGCGCGCTCGTTGACCTTGATGTACGCCAGGCCCTTGGCACCGTAGATGCCGACGAACTTGGTGTACTCGTCGATACGGCTGCGCGGCATGCTCGCCCCGCCCGGTACCCGCAGTGCGGCAACACGGCACTTCGGATCATTGGCCGGGCCGCTGAACACCTTGAAGTCCACGGCCTGCAGCTGATCGGCAACGTCGACCAGTTCCAGCGGGTTGCGCAGGTCGGGCTTGTCGGAGCCGTAACGACGCATGGCCTCTTCGAAGGTCATGTGCGGGAAGTCACCGAACTCCAGGTCCAGTACTTCCTTGAACAGCTTGCGGATCATGCTCTCGGTCAGGCCCATGATCTCGGCCTCGCCCAGGAAGCTGGTCTCGATGTCGATCTGGGTGAATTCCGGCTGGCGGTCGGCACGCAGGTCTTCGTCGCGGAAGCACTTGGCGATCTGGTAGTAGCGATCGAAGCCAGCGACCATCAGCAATTGCTTGAACAGCTGAGGTGACTGCGGCAGGGCGAAGAAGCTGCCAGCGTGGGTACGGCTTGGCACCAGGTAGTCGCGCGCGCCTTCCGGGGTGGCCCGGGTCAGGATCGGTGTTTCGACGTCGAGGAAACCGTTTTCGTCGAGGAAACGACGGATGCTGGTGGTAATGCGCGAGCGCAGGCGCAGCTTCTCGGCCATTTCCGGACGGCGCAGGTCGATGAAGCGGTAGCGCAGGCGGGTTTCTTCACCCACGTCAGAGTATTCGTTGAGCGGGAACGGCGGGGTTTCCGCTTCGTTCAGTACTTCAAGCTCGTAGCCCAGCACTTCGATAGCACCGGAAGCCATGTTGGCGTTGACTGCGCCGGCAGGACGCGGGCGCACCTTGCCGGTGATCTTCACCACGTATTCGCTGCGCACGCGGTCGGCGGCGGCGAAGCTTTCTGCGCGGTCCGGGTCGAACACGACCTGGGCCATGCCTTCGCGATCACGGATATCGAGGAAAATCACCCCGCCGTGGTCGCGACGACGATGGACCCAACCGCAAAGGGTAATTTCCTGACCTTCCAGGCTCTCGTTCAGTTGGCCGCAATAATGGCTGCGCATCATGATGGTGGTTTCGCTTCTCGTGATTCGTGAATTCGGTAAAGGCCCGGCAAGCCCCAGGGGGCCCATAGTGCAAGAGCCTGGCAGTTCAGTTCAACTCAGTCGGCCTTGTCAGCGCCCGCCAGGTTCTTTTTCGAGCCGGTCTTGAAGTCGGTCTCGTACCAACCCGTGCCACCCAGGCGGAAGCCCGGAGCAGAGATCAGCTTCTTCAGAGCAGGTGCCTGACAGGCCGGCAGTCGGTCAGCGGCGCTGCGCTGATCTTCTGCAGGGCTTCCATCTGGTGGCTGCAGGCAGCACATTGATAGTCGTAAAGTGGCATTGGCGTATCTCGTTGACCACTGCGCGGGCCACGCCCCGCAGCAAAAAGCGAGATTATATATGGTTAAGGAGGGCTGTGCAGCCCGCCCAGCCGGCCAGTGCACCAATGGCTCAGGCCGCGCTGGTGCCGCCCAGCAGATAGACCACACAGATCACCCGTACCAGGCCGCTGAAATTCTTTACCCCGCCGTGACGCAGGTGCACCTCGCGGTCGACATGCGACAGCACGGAATTGACCGTGCAATGGTTGGCTGCGGCAATACGTTCGAGGATTTTCCAGTAGACCTCCTCCAGACGCAAGCATGTGGCAAATCCGTTGAGGCGCACCGAGCGTGACAGTGGTCGGGCCAGCCCCATGTTGAAATCTGCCTGAAAAGGGTCGATCGCATCGCCCTGAGGTTTTCCGGGGGGGCATGCACCTTCATTCACAACTCGCGACATACGCTTACCACGCTTTGACGGACAGGAAGTTCAACCCCGGAACAGTGTTGTTCCAGGTGCCTGTCTATAAAGCGCTGATCAACGCGAACGAACCAGCAGACCCCTCACCCGCAAAGTGTAGGAAGCGCCCTTAGTTTGATTCATCCATTAAACCTGCAGAAAACCTTCCCCTGAAACTTTCGCTGCACTATCGCGGGCATGAAAAAGCCCGAATCGGCGCCAGGCAGACTCGGGCTTCTTCATGCTCGCAACACTGCTAGCGAGCAGCTACCTGCTTACTGGGCCAGCAGGGAACGCAGCATCCACGCGGTTTTCTCGTGGACCTGCATACGCTGGGTGAGCAGGTCGGCGGAGGGTTCGTCACTGACCTTGTCCAGCAGCGGGAACAGGCTGCGCGCGGTGCGCACGACAGCTTCCTGACCATCGATCAGTTGCTTGATCATCTCTTCGGCGGCCGGCACGCCCGGCTCTTCCTTGATCGAAGACAGCTTGGCATAGGTGGAATACGTACCTGGTGCAGGAAAGCCCAGCGCACGAATACGTTCGGCAATCGCATCCACGGCCAGGGCAAGTTCGTTGTATTGCCCTTCAAACATCAAGTGCAGTGTATTGAACATCGGCCCGGTCACGTTCCAATGGAAGTTATGGGTCTTCAAGTACAGTACATACGTATCCGATAGCAGATGCGACAGCCCGTCGACAATGGACTTGCGATCATCTTCACTGATACCAATATCAATTGCCATGTACATTTCCTTCCTGTGATGTCAGATCAACACGCTGACGGGCACTGTATCAAGAGTTGCGTGCGCCTGCAGCCTCGTTTGCGCGGCCTTGCTGCGACACGGTGCAGCAGCTGCAGGCCGGCGGGCGACCAGCTGATTTGAGAACCCCCCGGCTTTGCGGTTAAATAGGCAGTGTGCCGTCACTGCATATTTTTCGGGCAATGACGCATAGGCTGCACCTGCGCTTTGGCGTCTCATCGGTAACTGCGCACCGTGGGTTCAGCTCTTCCTGTGATAAGCCTTAATAAAATGTGAGCCAAACCATCATGTTCAAGATCGTTCATCTGTTGACGGGCGCAGCCGCCTTGCTGCTGTCCCTGATACCCAGCCTGAGGGGCGAAGCCGTCCCTTTCCTGCAGCAACCGGACGCCATTTACCTGGCCTTGTTCGGCCTGCTCAACCTGACCCTCGCGCCGGTGCTGCCCCAGCACTACCGGGGTGCACGGCACTATCTGCAACAGGCAACCAGCGTGCTGCTGGTACTGGCGGTGGCTCTGCAGGCGGTGACACTGCTGGCACGCCCAGAGCTGGGCAATATCACAGCGATGGCCTGCGCCCTGCTCGCTGTGCTGCTGCACCTGGTGGCGGGCCTGGCCAAAGTTGGCCGTACCCGCAGCCCGGCAGTGCCGTACGACATGAGCAACCGCGATACGGGCACCGTGAAGTGGTTCAACACCTCCAAGGGCTTTGGTTTTATTTCGCGTGATTCAGGCGATGACATCTTCGTGCACTTTCGTGCGATCCGTGGCGAGGGCCATCGGGTGCTGGTCGAAGGTCAGCGTGTGGAATTTTCGGTGATGAACCGTGACAAGGGCCTGCAGGCTGAAGACGTGATTGCTGCGCCGCGGCGCTGATCGTCGACGAAAAAACCGCGACGGCACCACTGCCGATCGCGGTTTTTTTACGCCTGATGTTTGGTTGTGTTGCTGGTGATCTTGATTGTGCGGCCTGTCAGCAGGCCGGAGGGATGGGCCGTACGCCGCGCTGCCCATGCAGGATAATCACACCCCCGCTGAAATCGCTGATCGTGTGCATGCCCAGCATGGATAGCGACCATCTAGGCCCCTTGCGCTCTTACAGCGGCTTACTTTTTTCTTGGAAAAAGTAAGCAAAACCGCTCCGTCCTTCAGCCGGCCCTACGCTTCGCTCCGGGTCCCCTCCCTCCGGTGCCGCTCCGGGGGCACGCGACACCTACGCTCGGCCTG
>NZ_JAAHBU010000076.1 GCF_010671725.1 Pseudomonas brassicae
AGGCCGAAGCCGTAGCACCAGCCGCGCCACAGCGCCTGGCGCGGGCTCAGCTCGCGCAGGCCGAGGTAGAACAGCGCCAGCGACAGCAGCGCCAGCGCCCAGATGTCGAAGGGCGCCAGCGTCAGCGGGGTCAGGGCGCCGGCCGCCACGGCCAGCAGGTTACCGGGCCAGCCGGGGCGGGTGATCCAGCGCATGGTTGTCCTTAACGGGTGATGGGGGTCAGGCGCAGCAAGTGGATCCGGCGGCTGTCGGCATTGAGGATGCGGAAGCGATACGGCCCGATCTCGGTGGTTTCGTTACGCTTGGGCAGGTGGCCGAAGGCACTCATGACCAGGCCGCCCACGGTATCGAACTCGTCGTCGGAGAACTCACTGTCGAAGAACGTGTTGAAGTTCTCGATCGGGGTCAGCGCCTTGATCAGGAAGTCCCCGCTGGGCAGCGGCTTGATGTAGCTGTCTTCTTCGACGTCATGCTCGTCCTCGATGTCGCCGACGATCTGTTCGAGCACGTCTTCGATGGTCACCAGGCCCGCCACACCGCCGTATTCGTCGATGACGATGGCCATGTGGTTGTGGTTGGCGCGAAACTCGCGCAGCAGCACGTTCAGCCGCTTGGACTCGGGCACGAAGGTGGCCGGGCGCAGCAGGTCCTTGATGTTGAACGTGTCGCCGTTCTCCTTGAGGATCAGCGGCAGCAGGTCCTTGGCCAGCAATACGCCGAGCACGTCGTCATGGCTTTCGCCGACCACCGGGTAGCGCGAGTGCGCGGCGTCGATCACCGCCGGCAGGAATTCGCGCGGGGTCTGTGAGGCCTTGATGCTCATCATCTGCGAGCGCGGCACCATGATGTCGCGCACTTGCAGGTCGGCGACCTGAATCGCGCCTTCGACGATGGTCAGCGCTTCGCTGTCCAGCAGTTTGTTCTGGTGCGCTTCGCGCAGCAGCTCGAGGAGCTCCTGGCGGTTTTTCGGCTCATGGGCAAAAGCCTGGGTCAGTTTGCCCAGCCAGGACTTTTGCCCGTTGCTCGATCGATCTTCGCTCATGGCGGTTACTCGTGATCCTTGCAGATATCAGTGTGGGGTGCGTCGTGTTCGTCATCGGCGTACGGGTCGGGGTGACCCAGTTCGGCAAGCAACGTTCGTTCCAGTGCTTCCATTTCTTCGGCCTCATCGTCATCGATGTGGTCGTAACCGAGCAGGTGCAGGCAGCCGTGGATGACCAGGTGCGCCCAATGGGCCTCCAGGGCCTTGCCCTGTTCGGCGGCCTCGCGCTCGACCACCGCAATGCAGATGACCAGGTCACCCAGCAGCGGGATGTCGAGCAGGTCGTCGGGCACGTCGGCGGGGAAGGACAGCACATTGGTGGCGTAGTCCTTGTGCCGCCAGGTGTGGTTCAGCTCGCGACCTTCGGCCTCGTCGACCAGGCGAATGGTCAGTTCCGAGTCGGCTGTGCGCTGGCGCAGGGCCAGGGCGCACCATTGACGGAACTGCTGTTCGCTTGGGGCGGGCGCATCGCTTGCCAGTTGCAGATCGAGCTCAAGCATTGCGCGGTTTGCCTTCGGTCGGGTCCTGCTGAGCGTTTTCGAAGCGTTCATAGGCTTCACGATGCGCTGTACCAACGGGTGGCGCACCACGTCCTTGGGCTGGAAATGGGTAAAGCTGATGCCCGGCACGTCCTTGAGCACACCGATGACGTGCGCCAGGCCCGATTTGGTGCCGCGTGGCAGGTCGACCTGGGTGATGTCGCCGGTGATCACGGCCGTGGAGCCGAAACCGATACGGGTCAGGAACATCTTCATCTGCTCGACGGTGGTGTTCTGGCTTTCGTCGAGAATGATGAAGCTGTTGTTCAGAGTGCGACCACGCATGTAGGCCAGCGGGGCGATCTCGATTACCTGGCGCTCGATCAGCTTGGCCACGTGCTCGAAGCCGAGCATCTCGTACAGGGCGTCGTACAGCGGGCGCAGGTAGGGGTCGATCTTCTGTGCCAGGTCGCCAGGCAGGAAGCCGAGCTTCTCGCCCGCCTCGACCGCCGGGCGGACCAGCAGGATGCGGCGCACCTGTTCGCGCTCCAGCGCGTCGACCGCGCAGGCCACGGCCAGGTAGGTCTTGCCGGTACCGGCCGGGCCGATGCCGAAATTGATGTCGTTGCCGAGGATTTCCTTGACGTAGCGCTGCTGGTTCAGGCCGCGCGGGCGAATCATGCCCTTGCGCGTGCGCAGCGAAACGCTGACTTCGTTGACGGCCGGGTTTTCCAGCGCTTCAACGGCCGATTCCTGCAGGAACAGGTGGACCATTTCCGGCGACAGCTCGGTGGCCTTGGTCTCGCGATACAGGCGGCGCAGCAGCTGTTCGGCAGAGGAGGTCAGCTTGGGTTCGCCGATCAGTTCGAATTGATTGCCGCGGTTGCGGATCTCGATGGCCAGGCGCTGTTCGATCAAGCGCAGGTGCTCGTCGAATTGCCCGCACAGATTGGCGAAGCGATGAGCCTCGAAGGGCTCGAGGATGAAGCGATGAGGTTCTATGGGTGCGTTCAAGGTCGTTTTTAGCCGCCCTACGGCAATGTGGATGAATTCAAGGATAACCCCACCCGCGCCATGGCGAAAGCGCTGAAACGATCAAGGGTCGCCGGGCGCGCCATTGCGCCCGGCGTTGAGCCCTTACTGCACCAGCGAGCCGAACAGCGAGTGTGGCCGGGCGTCGTCGATGTGGATGTCGACGAACTGGCCGATCAGGGTGGGATTGTCGCAGCGGAAGTTGACGATACGATTATTCTCGGTGCGCCCTTGCAACTGCCCCGGGTCGCGGCGCGAGTAATCGGTGACGAGGATGCGCTGCAGGGTGCCGACCATCTGCCGGCTGATTTCGAAGCCCTGCTGGTCAAGGCGGTGCTGCAGGGCCGCGAGGCGCTCCTTCTTGACCGCTTCGGGGGTGTCGTCGGGCAGGTCGGAGGCCGGCGTGCCGGGGCGCTGGCTGTAGATGAAGGAGTAGGAGAAGTCGAAGCCGACATCGCTCACCAGCTTCAGGGTGTTCTCGAAGTCCTTTTCGGTTTCGCCGGGGAAACCGATGATGAAGTCCGAGCTGATGCAGATACCGGGTACTGCGGCCTTGAGCTTGCGCAGCTTGGACTTGTATTCAAGCACCGTGTGCCCGCGCTTCATGGCCGCCAGTACCCGGTCGGAACCCGACTGCACCGGCAGGTGCAGGTGCTTGACCAGCTCGGGCACCTCGGCGTGGGCCTGGATCAGGCTGTCGGAGAACTCCAGCGGGTGCGAGGTGGTGTAGCGGATGCGATCGATGCCGTCGACCGCAGCCACCACCCGGATCAGTTCGGCCAGGTCCGCCAGGCGCCCGTCGTGGGTCTGGCCGCGATAACCGTTGACGTTCTGCCCCAGCAGGGTGACCTCGCGCACGCCGTTCTCGGCGAGGTGGATGATCTCGCTCAGCACATCGTCGAACGGGCGGCTGACTTCTTCGCCGCGGGTGTAGGGCACCACGCAGAAGGTGCAGTACTTGCTGCAGCCTTCCATTACCGACACGTAGGCGGTGGGGCCGTCGATGCGCGGCTCGGGCAGGTGATCGAACTTCTCGATTTCGGGGAACGACACGTCGACCTGGGGCAGGCCGGTGCTGCGCGCGGCGTCGATCATTTCGGGCAGGCGGTGCAGGGTTTGCGGGCCGAACACCACATCGACATAGGGCGCGCGCTTGCGGATCGAATCACCTTCCTGGCTGGCCACGCAGCCGCCGACGGCAATCACCATGTCGGGCTTGAGGTCCTTCAGTTCGCGCCAACGGCCGAGCTGCGAGTAGACGCGGTCCTGGGCCCGTTCGCGGATGGAACAGGTATTGAGCAGGATGACGTCGGCGTCTTCGGCCCGTGCGGTCACTTCCAGGGCTTGATGTTCACCCAGCAGGTCTACCATGCGCGAGCTGTCGTACTCGTTCATCTGGCAGCCATGGGTTTCGATATAAAGCTTCTTGGCCATGCGTGATCATCAGGTGATTCAGAGAACCGCACATTATAGAGTCCGTGGCCGAGGCTTCCTAGCGTTGTCGACCTGGTGCCTATGTTATAGTTTGCGACTTATTTCCCCCTGCGACCGTTCCTGCCGACAATGACCAAGCGCGAAGCCCCTATCTACAAAGTGATCTTTCTCAACCAGGGTCAGGTATTCGAGATGTACGCCAAACAGATCTACCAAAGCGATCTGTGGGGCTTTCTCGAAATCGAGGAATTCGTGTTCGGTGAGCGCACGCAGGTGGTGGTCGACCCGAGCGAAGAGAAGCTCAAGGCCCAGTTCGAAGGCGTGGTACGCAGTTTTGTGCCGATGCATTCGATCGTGCGCATCGACGAGGTAGAGCGCCTGGGTACGCCCAAGATCAGCGAGGCGCGCGGGGTGAGCAACGTGATGCCGTTCCCGATGCCGATGCCGGAGAAGTAGCCCAGCGCTTTACGGCAGCGGGGCGAAGGGGGTGCGGCCGTCGACGGTCTGCAGTTCCAGCAAGTACTTGCGGAAGATCTGGCCAAGCACCTGGGTTGCCACTTCCAACTCGTCACGCGGCATCTTGGCCGACACTTCATCGGCCAGGTCCAGGGCGTCTTCGGCGCCATTGACCGCTGCCATCTTCAGCACGATATAGGCCTGCACGTTGTTGGCCGCCACACCTTCACCGCGAAAGAACATGCTGCCCAGGCGGTATTGCGCTTCGGCATGGCCTTGCAGCGAGGCTTGCTCGAAGTAGGTGAGGGCCTTGTTCAGGTCTTGCGGGGCGTTCTTGCCGTCGTAGTAGAACTCGCCCAACTCGAATTGCGCCTGCGCATCACCGACTGGGCCGCTTGCTGGCAGCTGGCCAGGGCCTGCTGCTGCTCGTCGACAGGCGTATTGAGGGTGCAGCGGCCTGTTGCCGGGATCAGCAACGAGTTACCGCCTGCGGTGGCCAGCAGGGGCTGAAGTAGCAACAGGCAGCCCAGTGCGAGGGCGCGGCCGGCGCGGTTCATGGTGATCGACTTACCTCTGCGAAGCTGCGGCCAATGTGTCTGGTGGCACATTATGGGATAAGCAGCGCCTACCTTACAAAGTCTTTACTCGATTTTCTGCCGAGGGGGGCAGACGCTGCGGTGTGTGTTGCCGGTTCCGCCCCCTTCGCTGGCAAGCCAGCCCCACAGGGCAAGTGCAGAACCTGCGTACAACGCACCACCTGTGGGAGCTGGCTTGCCAGCGAAGGGCTGCAGAGCAGCCCAGGGATTCAGAGCTTGGCGAATGCCCGCTCGGCCGCATCCAGGGTGATCTGCAGCTCGGTTTCACCGTGTGCGATCGAGGTGAAGCCCGCTTCGAATGCACTCGGCGCCAGGTACACACCGCCTTCGAGCATCAGGTGGAAGAAACGCTTGAAGCGCTCGGCGTCGCTGGCCATCACGTCGTCAAAGGTGACGATGTCGTCGGCACCACTGAAGTACAGGCCGAACATGCCGCCGGCCTGGGTGGTGACGAACGGCACGCCGGCCGCATCGGCACGCTGTTGCAGGCCATCGAGCAGGCGGCTGGTGAAGTCGCTCAGCTCGGCATGGAAGCCCGGGCGGCTGATCAGCTTGAGGGTGGTCAGGCCGGCGGCCATCGCCAGCGGGTTGCCCGACAAGGTGCCGGCCTGGTACACCGGGCCCAGCGGCGCGATCTGCTGCATGATGTGCCGCTTGCCGCCAAAGCAGCCCACTGGCATGCCGCCACCGACGATCTTGCCGAAGGTCGACAGGTCTGGGGTTACCCCGTAGTGCGCCTGGGCGCCGCCCAGGGCCACGCGAAAACCGGTCATCACTTCGTCGAAGATCAGCACCACGCCGTGCTGGTCGCACAGGCTGCGCAGGCCTTCGAGAAAGCCCGGTGCCGGCGGCACACAGTTCATGTTGCCGGCCACTGGCTCGACGATGATGCAGGCCACGTCCTGACCGACCTCAGCGAGCATCTTTGCCACCGCGTCGATGTCGTTGAACGGCAGGGTCAAGGTGTGCTTGGCGAATGCCGCCGGCACACCGGCCGAGCTTGGCACGCCCTGGGTCAGCAGGCCGGAGCCGGCCTTGACCAGCAGGCTGTCGGAGTGGCCGTGGTAGCAGCCTTCGAACTTGATGATGCTGTCGCGGCCGGTGAAGCCACGGGCCAGGCGAATCGCACTCATGGTGGCTTCGGTGCCGGAGCTGACCATGCGTACCATTTCCATCGACGGCACGATCGAGCAGACCAGGTCCGCCATCTCGGTTTCCATCGCGGTCGGCGCGCCGTACGACAGGCCGTGGGCCAGTTGCTTGCGCACCGACTCAAGTACATCCGGGTGGCTGTGGCCGAGGATCATCGGGCCCCAGGAACCTACGTAGTCGACATAGCGCTTGTCGTCTTCATCGGTGACATAGGCGCCTTCGGCATGCTTGAAGAACAGCGGCGTGCCGCCGACGCTCTTGAACGCACGCACGGGCGAGTTCACGCCACCGGGGATGTGCTTCTGGGCATGGGCAAACAGGGTTTCGGAACGAGACATGTCGGGCTCTCTCAATCAGGCAGATGCGAACAGGGCGTTGAAGGCGCGGGCGCGGCGAGTGACCTCGGCCGTGCTGTCGGCGCCGAACAGGCCGTGAATCACCGCCAGCAGGTCGGCGCCATGGGCGACCAGCGGGGCGGCGTTGTCCAGGGTAATGCCGCCGATCACGGCAATCGGCAGCTTGATCCGTGCGCGGGCCTGCTGCAGCAGGGCCAGGTCACAGGCCGGTGCGCCGGGTTTGGTGACCGAGTTGAAGAAGCGGCCGAAGGCCACATAGCTGGCACCTTCGCGGGCCGCCTGCTCGGCCAGTTCGAGCTGGGCGTGGCAGGTGGCGCCAATGATTGCGTTGCGCCCCAGCAAGGTCCGCGCCGGGGTCAGCGGGCCGTCGGTCTGGCCCAGGTGCACGCCGACGCCCAGGCGTGCGGCCAGTTCGGCGTCATCATTGATCACCAGCTGGGTACGATAGCGCTCGCACAGCTTCATCAGGGTTTCGGCCTCGCGCAAGCGGCGGGCTTCGTCCTGGCTCTTGTCGCGGTATTGCAGCAGGGTGACGCCACCCTCGAGGGCTGCTTCGACGTAGGAGAGAAAGCGGCCAGCCAACAGTTGGCTGTCGGTAATGGCATACAAACCACGTAACTTCATCGTGCAGGCCTCGGGGCGGTCGATCAGGAACAGAAATCCAGCGGCAGGCGGCGTGGTACGTACTGGCCCTTGCCCAGTTGCTCGGCGTCCCGCAGGGTACGCCAGGTGTAGTCCAGCGCCGAGCGCACCGCGCTGTGCAGGTGCTCGCCCAGGGCCAGGCGTCCGGCCAGGGCGCTGGCCAGGGTGCAGCCCGAACCATGGTAGTCACCCGGCAGGCGTTGGCAGGTCCAGGTGTGGTGCTGGCCGTCGCGGCTGTACAGGCGGTTGTGAATTTCGTGCTCGTCGCCGTGGCCGCCGGTGATCAGCAGGTGCTTGACGAACGGCAGGAGTTTTTCTGCGCACTGGTCGGCCGTGCCGTCTGGCAGCTCTGCCAGGATGCGTGCTTCGGGCAGGTTCGGCGTGGCGATGGTGGCCAGCGGCAGCAGGCGTTCGCGCATGGCGTAGCCGACCTCGTCCTTGCCCAGACGGCCGCCGCCGCCGGCACGCAGTACCGGGTCGCACACCAGTGGCAGGTGCGGGTGGGCGCTGAGCAGTTCGACCACGGTGTCGACCATGTCCAGCGAGCCGAGCATGCCCAGCTTGACCGCCGCGACGCTGGAGTCGTTGAGCACGGCGTTGGCCTGGGCCAGTACCCACTCGCGGTCGAGCACGCGAAAATCACTGACGTTGACGGTATCCTGCACGGTCAGGGCGGTGACGGCCGGGGCGGCGTGACAACCTTGCGCGATCAGGGCTTCGATATCTGCCTGCAAGCCGGCGCCGCCACTGGGGTCGTGGCCGGAGAGACAGAGGACAACGGGGCGGGAGCTGTAGGTATTCATGGTGCGCGAGCTTACCACCAAACGCTTTTGGCGGGTCTGTCGCGGGAATACAGTTTTTGCGCAGGGGGTTGCTCAATGCCTCAAGAAACATCTGAAAGTGCCGGGGTAGAGCCTCTGCATTGAGTTTTATACCGTCTCTGGCAACGCCCGAAAGCTATGCTAGAGTGCTCGCAAATCGATAACAGGTACTGCCGGATTTCGTCGTCTCAAATGGACAGGAGGCCACCGCGACGCAACCGCGCAGACCATGCTGGGGCTGTATGCGCAATTTGCTGATTGTTTTGCTGGGCTGGCTGCCACTGTTGGCCGGTGCGGTCGATTTCGACGATGCCACGCGCAGTTGCCGCTGGGGCGGCTGATGCAGGTGTACGAGGACCGTGATGGCAGTGCGAGCATCGCCCAGGTCAGCGCGCCGGCGTTTGCCGCGCAGTTTCGAGCGCACCAGGGCGAGGTGCTGAACGCCGGCTACTCGACCTCGGTGTTCTGGGTGCGGCTCGACCTGCACTACGTCGCTGCGCCACACGCCGCCCCGCGCAACTGGTTGCTGGAGCTGGCCTACCCGCCGCTGGACCACCTGGAGCTCTACCTGCCAGATGGCAGCGGGCATTACGCCCTGGCGCAGCGCACCGGGGATGCCTTGCCGTATGCCAGCCGACAGCTGCGCCAGGACAACTACCTGTTCAACCTGCCGTTCACCCCAGGCCAATCGACCACCCTGTACCTGCGCCTGCACAGCGAGGGCTCGGTGCAGGCACCGCTCACCCTGTGGTCGGGCGATGCCTATCTGGAAGCCCAGCCGACCCGCCTGTACATGCTCGGGCTGATCTACGGGGTGCTGCTGGGGATGCTGGTGTACAACCTGTTCATCTACATCAGCGTGCGCGATACCAGTTACCTCTACTACATCCTCTACATCGCCTCGTTCGGCCTGTACCAGGTGTCGGTCAATGGCGCCGGGGTCGCGTATTTCTGGCCCGACAGTCCAGGGTGGGCGAATGCCTGTACACCGTTGTTCATTGGCGCAGCGGGGCTGTTTGGCTGTCAGTTCGCCCGCAGCTTCCTGCAGATGGCCAGCCTCAGCCGCAGGTTCGATACCTTTCTCCAGGTGCTGATCGGCTGCTCGGCGCTGGTGATGCTCATGGCACTGAGCTTCAGCTATGGCATCGCCCTGCGCCTGGCCACCGCGCTGGCGCTGGTGTTCACCGTGAGCATCTTCGCCGCCGGCTTGTTCGCCTGGTGGCGCGGCCTGCGGGTGGCACGCTATTTCATCATCGCCTGGTCGGCATTTTTGCTCGGTGGCCTGGTCAACACGCTGATGGTGCTGGGCTACCTGCCCAATGTGTTCCTGACCATGTACGCCAGCCAGATCGGTTCTGCGCTGGAGGTGGGCCTGCTGTCGCTGGCGTTGGCCGACCGTATCAACAGCATGCGCGAAGAGCAGGCCCGCACCCTGCGTGAAGCCGGGCAGGCACTGGAGCAGGCCAACCAGCAACTGGCCCACAGCAACCGGCTCAAGGACGAGTTTCTCGCCACCGTGACCCATGAGTTGCGTACACCGATGAACGGGGTGATCGGCTCGCTGGAACTGATGCAGATGGTCTCGACCGAGCAGGAACTGAGCCAGTACCAGCACACCGCCAGTGCTGCGGCACAGAACATGATGCGCATGGTCGACGACATCCTGATCCTCACCGAGCTGCAGGCCGGCCGCCTGCGTGCGCAGCCGGAGCTGTTCAATGTACGCGGGCTGCTGCACGAACTGCGGGTACGCTTTCTGCCCCTGGCGCAGGAAAAGGGCCTGTTCTTCAACCTGGATGCGGGCATGGACCTGCCGGACATGGTCTGTGGCGATCGGCGCAAGCTGGCGATGTGCCTGAGTTACCTGCTCGACAATGCGCTCAAGTTCACCCATCGCGGCGGCGTATTGCTGACCGTGCGCACCCGCCAACCGGCAGCGCCACAGCAGGGCCTGACCTTCAGCGTGCGCGACAGCGGCATCGGCTTTGCCTGCCTGGATGACGCGGTGCTCTACCAGCGCTTCTTCCAGGTCGATGGCTCCATGAGCCGCGAGTACGGAGGGCTGGGTATCGGCCTGTCGATCTGCCGCAAACTGGCGCACCTGATCGACGGGCATTTGCGCCATGAGTCACGCCCCGGTGAGGGCAGCTGCTTTGAGCTGAGCCTGACTACGCCGGTGCCCCCCGGCATTGCCGGGGGGCTGGGCGCAGTGGCAAATCGCGGCTGATTCGGCGGATTTGCCACTTTGAGCCGGGGGCCGGGCGTGATTCACTGAAAATCACGTCCGGATCAGCCAGGAGCTCCCACATGAACCTGCACCAGTACGCCGAAACCCATGCCGTGACCAACCAGCCGCCGAGCCTGGATGGCGCCAACCTGTATCGCCTCGACCTGCCGTTGCAGGAGTGGTCGCGGCGCTATGGTGCCGGCTGGGCCGAGGCACGGATCGATGCCTACGGGGCGCTGGCGGGCGGGCCGCTGATGGCGGCGGGGTTTCTGGCCAATGCGCACAAGCCGCAGTTCAGCAGCCATGATCGCTACGGGCAGCGGATCGACCTGGTCGAGTTTCATCCTGCCTATCATGAGCTGATGCGCACGGCCATCGAGCACGGCCTGCCGTCCTTGCCCTGGACCGACCCGCGTCCTGGGGCACATGTGGCGCGGGCGGCGATGACCTACCTGCACAGCCAGGCCGAAGCCGGCACTGGCTGCCCGCTGACCATGACCTTCGCCGCCGTGCCGGCGCTGAGGCTGCAGCCCGAGCTGGCCGAGTACTGGCTGCCCAAGGTGCTGGCCACCACCTACGACCCGCGCAACATCGGTGACCGGCACAAGGTCGGCGTGACCCTGGGCATGGCCATGACCGAGAAGCAGGGCGGTACCGATGTGCGTGCCAACACTACGCGCGCCTACCCGGTTGGCGCCGCCGGTCCCGCCCAGGCCTACGAGCTGGTAGGGCACAAGTGGTTCTGCTCGGCGCCGATGTGCGATGCGTTCCTGACCCTGGCGCAGACCGACAAGGGCTTGAGTTGTTTTCTGCTGCCGCGCCATCGCCCCGATGACAGCCACAACCAGTTCTATATCCAGCGCCTGAAAAACAAGCTGGGCAACTGCTCGAACGCCTCCAGCGAAGTCGAGTTTCGGGGTGCTCTGGCCTGGATGATCGGTGAAGAAGGGCGGGGCGTCCCGACCATCATCGAGATGGTCGCCATGACCCGCTTCGACTGCATGGTCGGCTCCAGTGCGCTGATGCGTCAGGCGCTGACCCAGGCCGCGCATCACTGTGCGCACCGTACCGTCGGTGGCCGGGTGCTGGCCGCGCAGCCGTTGATGCAGAACGTGCTGGCGGACCTGGCGCTGGAAAGCGAAGCGGCGCTGGCGCTGAGCCTGCGCATGGGGCACGCACTGGACTCGCCGCAGGATGCGCATCAGGTGCGCTTTGCCCGGCTGGTGACCGCCGTGGGCAAGTACTGGATCTGCAAGCGTGCGCCGGCGATGATCAATGAGGCTGCCGAATGCATGGGCGGTGCCGGTTATGTGGAAGACAGCATCCTGCCGCGACTGTACCGCGAGGCACCGGTCAATTCGACGTGGGAAGGCTCTGGCAACGTGCAGTGCCTGGACGTGCTGCGCGCCCTGTCCAAGGAGCCCGGGGTGCTCGACACACTGTTCGCCGAGCTGGGTGATGGCCACGGCGACCGGCGTCTGGCAGCGCATATCGGCAACCTCAAGGCCGCGTTTGCCGATACCGCCGACATCCAGTACCGCGCGCGCCAGCTCACCGAAGACATCGCGCTGGGGCTGCAGGCCAGGTTGCTGCTGGAGGCGGGCAATGCCGCCGTCAGCGACGCGTTCATCGCCAGCCGGCTGGGCGGCAATGGGCGGGTGTACGGCGCGTTGCCAAGGGGCGTCGATGTGGCGGCGCTGGTGCAGCGCTCGACACCGAGCTGGCCGCTCTAATAGGCGTGCCTTTGCCGACGGATGTAGGCAAGATGGGCCCATGCATGTCAGACAGGAAGTACATTGTGAGCCGTACTGATGAAGCCTTCGTTGTCGTAGAAACCGCCGAGCAGGCCGTCGATCGTCTGGCGGCCCTGCACGCGTCTGCCACCGCCGCCCTGAGCCAGGCGCTCAAGCGCTACCTCAAGGACCGAACCGAACCGGATGCGGCCGAGCGGGCACAGTTCCGCTACCCCGAACTGCGCCTGACCTACCAGTACCAGGGCGAAGTGCCGGTGATCACCCGCGCCTACGCCAAGGTGCAGTTGCCGGGTACCTACAGCATCACCGTGACCCAGCCGGCGGCCTTTCGCGGCTACCTGCTCGAACAGCTCGGGCCGCTGATGCGCGATTTCACCGTGATGGTCGAAGTGGGCCTGAGCGAACAGAACATTCCCTACCCCTACGTGGTGGAGCAGGGCGACGAGCTGGCCGGCACCGGCATCACTGCTGCCGCGCTGGCGCGGGTGTTCCCCAGCACCGACCTGTCGGCGGCCACCGATGGTATCGCCGACGGCCTGTATGACTGGGCCAACGTCGACCCGCTGCCGCTGGCACTGTTCGACGCGGCGCGGGTGGACTTCTCGCTGCGCCGCCTGGTGCATTACACCGGCAGTGACTGGCGCCATGTGCAGCCGTGGATCCTGCTGACCAACTATCACCGCTATGTCGACCAGTTCATCACCCATGGCCTGGAACAGCTGCGCGAAGACCCGCGTTTCGTGCGCATGGTGCTGCCCGGCAACGTGGTGATCGAGAAGGCCATGGACAACGGTGAGGCCCAGGCGCTGGTGGCCGGCGTGGTGTGGCACCGCTACCAGATGCCGGCCTATCACCTGATTGCCGCCGACGGCCATGGCATCACCCTGGTCAACATCGGCGTGGGCCCGTCCAACGCCAAGAACATCACCGACCACCTGGCGGTACTGCGCCCGCACTGCTGGCTGATGATCGGCCACTGTGGCGGCCTGCGCCAGTCGCAGACCATTGGCGACTACGTGCTGGCCCACGCCTACATGCGCCGCGACGGCATCCTCGACCGCGTACTGCCACCCAACATCCCGATCCCGGCGCTGGCCGAGGTGCAACTGGCCTTGCAGGAGGCTGCGGCGCAGGTCACCGGTGAGCGTGGCGACGAGCTTAAAAAACGCCTGCGCACCGGTACGGTATTGACCTATGACGACCGTAACTGGGAGCTGCGCTGGGCCCAGGAGCGCCCCTTGATCAACCTGTCGCGCGCCGTGGCGGTGGACATGGAAAGCGGCACCATCGCCGCCCAGGGCTATCGCCTGCGCGTGCCGTACGGCACGCTGCTGTGCGTGTCGGACAAGCCGTTGCACAGCGAGATCAAGTTGCCGGGGGCGGCCAATGCCTTCTACAACCGGGCCGTCAGCCAGCACCTGAAGATCGGTATCGCCGCACTCGACCTGTTGCGCACCGAACTGAATTCGCTGCACTCGCGTAAACTGCGCAGTTTCGACGAGCCGCCGTTCCGCTGAGGCCCCATGCCGTTACCCCCACGCTCCAAGCCGCGCCCAGGCGCGGCCAAACCCGCCGGCCCGCGTC
>NZ_JAAHBU010000077.1 GCF_010671725.1 Pseudomonas brassicae
CCGGCTGCGCCAGCGCGCGTGCCTGGCCGCGCAGGCTGGCAAACAGTACGCGGCCGTCACGGGTACGCAGCGGCCAACTCGCGCTGGCCGACGCGGTAGCGCGGCCGAGCAGTTCATCCAGCGCGCAGTCGAAGAGCATGTCCACCGGTTGGCCGAGCAGACCGCCACGCACCGAGCCCAGCAGGTTCAGTGCGCTCTGGTTGAGCGCGCAGATACGCCCCTCGCCATCGAACGCCAGCAGGCCTTCACTGAACAGCCCCACCGACTCGGCCTGCAGGTGAAAGCGCAGCAACCAGTGGTGCTCGAAATAACGCAGGAAATAGCAACTCTCGATCATCTTGGCCGAGAGATTGACCAGCGCCATGGTGTGAAACTGGCTCTGGCGCGACATGTCAGGACGCGCCGAGGACACATCGAGCACCGCCAGCAGCTCGCCATGCGGGTCGAACACCGGGCTCGCCGAGCAGGTCAGACCGGTGTGCCGGCCGCGAAAGTGTTCGTCCTGGTGGATAGTCAGCGCCTGGCGCTCCACCAGGCAGGTACCGATGCCGTTGGTACCTTCGCAGGCCTCGCTCCAGTCCGCCCCCAGCCACAGCCCGGCACGCTCGAAGATGCGCCGTTCGGTGGGCGCGGTGACGCAATTGAGGATGACCCCGCGGGCATCGGTGAGCAGCACCGCATGGCCGGCGCCGGACAGTTGCTGGTGCAGGCTGTTCATTTCGTTGCCGGCGATGTGCAGCACCTGCTGCAGGCGCTCGCGGCTTTCCAGCACGCGGCCATGTTCGAGCACCGTGGGGGCGACGCTGTGCGCCGGGTCGAGGTGGTAGTCCTCCAGGCAACGCAGCCACGAGCGGGCGATCGACGGGTCGCTGCCCGGGCCCTGCAGGCGCGCCTTGCCCTGGGTGACGGTGAGCACTTGCCGGGCGTGCCGGCTGAGGTGATTGCTCTGCACTTTTTATTGTTCTCCGCACACGAGAGGCCCAGCATCCTCCTGCCGCCCGCGCTTTGCAATGGGGCCCCGGGCGCTACGTCACAGGTTGTACCGAAAGCGGTACACACTGTCATCCAGGCTGTACCAGAATCGCCACAAGCGCCGCCGAAACGCCACACACAGGCACGTCAAGCCATTGATTTCATTAGACCTGCAGGCAATGGCCCGTGCCTTGCACTACGCTTCATATCCTCCCTACAAGCACAAGACCCAGGAGACACACCATGCGTTACGCACACCCCGGTACCGACGGCGCGATCGTTTCCTTCAAGAGCCGCTACGGTAACTACATCAACGGTGAATTCGTGCCGCCGGTCAAAGGCGAATACTTCACCAACACTTCGCCAGTCAACGGCCAGCCGATTGCCGAGTTCCCCCGCTCCGGCGCCGAAGACATCGACAAGGCCCTGGACGCCGCGCATGCGGCCGCCGATGCCTGGGGCACCACCTCGGTGCAGGCACGCTCGCTGATCCTGCTGAAGATCGCCGACCGCATCGAGCAGAACCTCGAGCTGCTGGCCATCACCGAAACCTGGGACAACGGCAAGGCCGTGCGCGAAACCCTCAACGCCGACATCCCGCTGGCCGCCGACCACTTCCGCTACTTCGCCGGCTGCCTGCGCGCCCAGGAAGGCAGCGCCGCCGAGATCGACGGCAACACCGTGGCCTATCACATCCACGAACCGCTGGGCGTGGTCGGGCAGATCATCCCGTGGAACTTCCCGATCCTGATGGCCGCGTGGAAGCTTGCCCCGGCCCTGGCCGCCGGCAACTGCGTGGTACTCAAGCCCGCCGAACAGACCCCGCTGGGCATCACCGTACTGCTGGAAGTGATCGGCGATTTGCTGCCACCAGGCGTGCTCAACGTGGTGCAAGGCTACGGCCGCGAAGCCGGTGAAGCCCTGGCCACCAGCAAACGCATCGCCAAGATCGCCTTTACCGGCTCGACCCCGGTCGGTTCGCACATCATGAAGTGCGCCGCCGAGAACATCATCCCGAGCACTGTGGAGCTGGGCGGCAAGTCGCCGAACATCTTCTTCGAAGACATCATGCAGGCCGAGCAGAGCTTCATCGAAAAAGCCGCCGAAGGCCTGGTGCTGGCGTTCTTCAACCAGGGCGAAGTGTGCACCTGCCCATCGCGGGCGCTGGTGCAGGAGTCCATCTACCCGGCGTTCATGCAGGAGGTGATGAAGAAGATCAAGCAGATCAAGCGCGGCGACCCGCTGGACACCGACACCATGGTCGGCGCCCAGGCGTCCGAGCAGCAGTTCGACAAGATCCTCTCGTACCTGGAGATTGCCGAGCAGGAAGGCGCCGAGCTGCTGACCGGCGGCAAGGTGGAAAAACTCGAAGGCAACCTGTCGACCGGCTATTACATACAGCCGACCCTGCTCAAAGGCACCAACAAGATGCGCGTGTTCCAGGAGGAGATCTTTGGCCCGGTGGTCAGCGTCACCACCTTCAAGGACGAAGCCGAAGCCCTGGCGATTGCCAACGACACCGAGTTCGGCCTGGGTGCCGGCGTGTGGACCCGCGACATCAACCGTGCCTACCGCATGGGCCGCGGGATCAAGGCTGGGCGCGTATGGACCAACTGCTACCACCTGTACCCGGCGCACGCCGCGTTCGGTGGCTACAAGAAGTCCGGCGTAGGCCGTGAAACCCACAAGATGATGCTCGACCACTACCAGCAGACCAAGAACCTGCTGGTGAGCTACGACGTCAATCCGCTGGGCTTCTTCTAAGCTCGAACACCAGCGCGTTCCCGGCCGGGAACCGCTCTGGCTCGCTTCCTGCTAGACCATCACCACAGGCCGGCATCCGCCGGTGACTAGAAAAAGAACAGGTGAATCCTATGCCAAGCGATCATTCCGGCAACGCGCCGGCAGGCAACTCCGTTGATTTCGAAAAGGTCGGCTCCGAGTACTTCCAGCAACGCGAACTGAAAAAGGGCGCGGCCGGCTGGGTGCTGCTGGTGGGCCTGGGCGTTGCGTACGTGATTTCCGGTGACTACGCCGGCTGGAACTTCGGCCTGGCCCAGGGCGGCTGGGGCGGCATGTTCCTGGCCACATTGCTGATGGCCACGATGTACCTGTGCATGTGCTTCTCGCTGGCCGAACTGTCCTCGATGATCCCCACTGCTGGCGGTGGCTACGGCTTCGCGCGCAGCGCGTTCGGGCCCTGGGGCGGGTTTCTGACCGGTACCGCGATCCTCATCGAGTACGCCATCGCGCCCGCCGCGATCGCGGTGTTCATCGGCGCCTACTGCGAGTCGCTGTTCGGCATTGGCGGCTGGGTGATCTACCTGGCGTTCTACATCATCTTCATCGGCATCCACATTTTCGGCGTGGGCGAAGCGCTCAAGCTGATGTTCATCATCACGGCGGTGGCGGCGATTGCCCTGGCGGTGTTCCTGATCGCGATGGTGCCCCATTTCGATGCCAACAACCTGTTCGACATCGCCAAGACCGATGCGGTGGGCGCCAGCAGCTTCCTGCCGTTTGGCTATGTCGGCGTGTGGGCGGCGATCCCCTATGCAATCTGGTTCTTCCTCGCGGTCGAAGGCGTACCGCTGGCCGCTGAAGAAACCAAGAACCCCAAGCGCGACCTGCCGCGTGGCCTGATCGGCGCAATGCTGGTACTGCTGGCCTTCGCGCTGCTGATTCTGGTGGTGGGCCCGGGCGGTGCGGGTGCCGAAGCGCTGAAAAGCTCGGGCAACCCGCTGGTCGAAGCGCTGGCCAAGGCCTATGGCGGCTCGACCTGGATGGGCGGCTTCGTCAACCTGGTCGGCCTGGCAGGCCTGATCGCCAGCTTCTTCTCGATCATCTACGCCTATTCGCGGCAGATCTTCGCCTTGTCGCGCGCCGGCTACCTGCCGCGCAAGCTCTCGCAGACCAACAAGAGCAAGGCCCCGGTACTGGCGCTGATCATCCCGGGCATCATCGGTTTCGGGCTGTCGCTGACCGGCCAGGGTGACCTGCTGATCCTGGTGGCGGTATTCGGCGCTACGCTGTCTTATGTGCTGATGATGGCCGCGCACATCACCTTGCGCATCAAACGCCCCAAAATGGAGCGTCCGTACCGTACGCCGGGCGGTATCTTCACCTCGGGCGTGGCCCTGGTGCTGGCGTGCCTCGCGGTGGTGGCAGGCTTTCTGGTCGACCCGCGGGTGGTGGTGGGGGCGGCGATCATCTATGGCGTGCTGATCGCCTACTTCGCCTTCTACAGTCGCCATCACCTGGTGGCCGGTACCCCGGAAGAAGAGTTTGCCGCGATCCAGAAGGCCGAAGAAGCCTTGCACTGACCGCCCCGCGCCGCAGGCCAGGCCTGCGCGCCCTGGAGATTGCACATGAGCAGTTTTGTACACACGGTGGGCCTCCAGACCTACCGTTTCGACAGCCTCAAAGAGGTGATGGCCAAGGCCAGCCCGGCGCGCTCGGGGGATTTTCTCGCAGGCGTTGCCGCCAGCAACGATGCCGAGCGGGTGGCCGCGCAGATGGCGCTGGCAGATATCCCGCTCAGCCACTTTCTGAGCGAAGCACTTATCCCCTACGAAGACGATGAAGTCACCCGGCTGATCATCGATACGCACGACAGACAGGCCTTCGCCCCGGTCAGCCACCTGACGTCGGCGGCTTTCGCGACTGGCTGCTGAGCGAGCAGGCCGACGAGCACAGCCTGCGCGCCCTGGCCCCCGGCCTGACGCCGGAAATGGCCGCGGCGGTGTCCAAGGTCATGCGCGTGCAGGACCTGGTGCTGGTGGCGCAGAAGATCCGCGTGGTCACCCGTTTTCGCGGCACCCTGGGCCTGCGCGGGCGCCTGTCGACCCGCCTGCAACCCAACCACCCCACCGACGAACCGGCCGGTATCGCCGCGAGCATTCTCGACGGCCTGCTGTACGGCAACGGCGATGCGATGATCGGCATCAACCCGGCCACCGACAGCCTCTCGTCGATCTGCGCCCTGCTCGAAATGCTCGACGCAATCATCCAGCGCTACGACATCCCCACCCAGGCCTGCGTGCTTACCCACGTCACCACCTCGATCGAGGCGATCAACCGTGGCGTACCGCTGGACCTGGTGTTCCAGTCGATTGCCGGCACCGAGGCGGCCAACGCCAGCTTCGGCATCAACCTCAACCTGCTGCAGGAGGGCTACGATGCGGGCCTGAGCCTCAACCGCGGCACCCTCGGGCAGAACCTGATGTACTTCGAGACCGGCCAGGGCAGCGCACTGTCGGCCAACGCCCACCATGGCGTCGACCAGCAGACCTGCGAAACCCGCGCCTACGCCGTGGCCCGTCATTTCAAGCCGTTCCTGGTCAATACCGTGGTCGGCTTCATAGGCCCGGAGTACCTCTACAACGGCAAGCAGATCATCCGCGCCGGCCTCGAAGACCACTTCTGCGGCAAGCTGCTGGGGGTGCCGATGGGCTGCGACATCTGCTACACCAACCATGCCGAAGCCGACCAGGACGACATGGACACCCTGCTGACCTTGCTCGGGGTGGCCGGGATCAACTTCATCATGGGCATCCCCGGCTCCGACGACATCATGCTCAACTACCAGACCACCTCGTTCCACGATGCGCTGTATGCGCGCCAGACCCTGGGGCTCAAGCCCGCGCCGGAGTTCGAGGGCTGGCTGGCGCGCATGGGCATCTTCACCCAGGCCGATGGCCGGGTGCGTTTCGGCGATAACCTGCCGCCGGCCTTTCGCCAGGCCCTGGCGCAACTGCGATAAGCGAGCCACACCATGGACAAGCAACCGACGCAGCATGACAACAGCGACAATCCCTGGCTCGACCTGCGCCGCCTGACCCCGGCGCGCATCGCCCTGGGGCGCACCGGCACCAGCCTGCCGACCCGTGCGCAACTGGACTTCCAGTCGGCCCATGCGCAGGCCCGCGACGCGGTGCACCTGGCCTTCGACCCTGCAGGCCTGCGTGAGCAACTGAGCGAGCGCGGGCGCGACAGCCTGTTGCTTCACAGCGCCGCCAGCGACCGCCACAGCTACCTGCAGCGCCCCGACCTGGGGCGGCGCCTGCACGAGGACTCGGCGCAGCAGTTGCGCGAGCATGCACAGGCCAACCCGGGCGGCGTGGACCTGGCCATTGTCGTCGCCGATGGCCTCTCGGCGCTGGCCGTGCACCGGCATACCCTGCCCTTCCTGAACCGCCTGGAACAACACATCGGCACCGAAGGCTGGTCCACCGCACCGGTGCTGCTGGTGGAGCAAGGGCGCGTGGCCATCGCCGACGAGATCGGCGAACTGCTGGGCGCACGCATGACCGTGATCCTGATTGGCGAACGCCCGGGGCTGAGCTCACCCGACAGCCTGGGGCTGTACTTCACCTACAACCCCAAGGTCGGCCTGACCGACGCGTACCGCAACTGCATTTCCAACATACGCCTCGAGGGCCTGAGCTACGGCATGGCCGCGCACCGCCTGCTGTACCTGATGCGCGAAGCCTGCCGCCGCCAGCTGTCGGGGGTCCATCTAAAGGACGAGGCACAGGTGCAGACGCTGGAATCGGACGCAGACACCCCTAAAAGCGGAAACTTCCTACTCAGCAATGACTGAGCACTGGCTATTTTTTAGCGGATTGCGCTTTTTACGCGCTTTAGGCAGCATCTGGGGTGACGGCTGCCCGAGATTCGCCGCCACTCCCATGGACCCCGAGGCCTGCTTATGCGAATCATCAAAGCAACCCTTGAGCATCTGGACTTGCTCGCTCCGCTGTTCGTCAAATACCGTGAATTCTATGGGCAACTGCCCTACCCGGATTCCTCGCGCTCGTTTCTGGAGAAACGCCTGGAACGTGGCGAGTCGATCATCTACCTGGCCTTGCCGGACGACGATGACGGCAAGTTGATGGGGTTTTGCCAGCTCTATCCCAGTTTTTCCTCGCTGTCGCTCAAGCGTGTGTGGATCCTCAACGATATCTACGTGGCCGAAGACTCGCGGCGCATGCTGGTGGCCGACCACCTGATGCGCGAGGCAAAACGCCTGGCCAAGGACACCAATGCCGTGCGGCTACGGGTGTCGACCAGCGCCGACAATGAAGTGGCGATGCGCACCTACGAGTCGATCGGGTTCCGAGAAGACACCGAGTTCAAGAGCTACATCCTGCCGATCAATTCCGACTGACGGCCCTGCCGGCGAAGGGCTGCACGGCAGCCCGATTCGCACGCCTCCAGACATCCGCAGCTACAAACTGCTCAGGCATAATCATGCAGTGCCCGTATAATGCTGCCCTTCAATTTGTGTGAAATTTTACCCCAGCCCCGGGTAGCGGCTGCACGCATTCGCACTGCCAGTCCTCGCATGCCCGCCCACGCGGGTCTTGAACACAGGTGCCGTACATGGATTTCAACCCGCTGGACCTCATTCTGCATCTCGACACCTATCTCGATTTGCTGGTCAACAATTACGGTCCGTGGATCTACGCCATTCTGTTCCTGGTGATTTTCTGCGAGACGGGCCTGGTGGTGATGCCGTTCCTGCCGGGTGACTCGCTGCTGTTCATCGCTGGTGCCGTGGCGGCCGGTGGCGGCATGGACCCGGTCCTGCTGTGCGGGCTGCTGATGGCTGCGGCGATCCTGGGCGACAGCACCAACTACGTGGTGGGGCGAACGGCCGGCGAACGCCTGTTCCGCGACCCCAACTCGAAAATCTTCCGTCGCGACTACCTCAAGCAGACCCACGACTTCTACGAACGCCATGGTGGCAAGACCGTGACCCTGGCGCGTTTCCTGCCGATCCTGCGCACCTTCGCGCCGTTCGTCGCGGGCCTGGCGAAAATGGCCTACCCACGCTTTCTGGGCTTCAGCGTCGCGGGCACCATCCTGTGGGTGTGCGGCCTGGTGACCCTGGGCTACTTCTTCGGCAACGTGCCGTTCATCAAGTCCAACCTGTCGCTGATGATCGTGGCGATCATCGTGTTGTCGCTGGTACCGATGATCATCGGCCTGGTGCGCAGCCGTATGGGCCGCAGCCAGGCCAAGGCCCACTAAGGCGTCGACATGTGGAGCCTGAGCGCCTGGCGCCGCCGTCGCACCCTTGCCCGCTACCCCATCGAGCCACCGCTGTGGCAACGGGTGCGCCAGGGGTTGCCGATGCTCGACGGCATCAGCGATGCCGAAGACCAGTGGCTGCGTGAGGCCTGCATCCTGTTCCTGCAGCACAAGCACCTCACCGCCCTGCCCGGTGTCGAGCCCGATGCCGAGCAGCGTCTGCACCTCGCGGCCCAGGCACAACTGCCGCTGCTGCACCTGGGCGAGCTGAACTGGTACCAGGGGTTTCACGAGATCGTGCTGTACCCCGACGACTTCGTCAGCCCGCAGCGCCATCGCGATGCCAGCGGCGTGGAGCACGAATGGGACGGCGAACACAGTGGCGAAGCCTGGCAGCAGGGCCCGGTGATCCTGGCCTGGCCGGGGGTGCTGTCCAGTGGTGGCTGGGAGGGTTACAACCTGGTGATCCACGAACTGGCGCACAAGCTCGACATGCTCAACGGCGACGCCAACGGCCTGCCCCCGTTGCACGACAGCATGCGCGTGGCCGATTGGGCGCAGGCGATGCAGCAGGCGTTTGACGACCTCAATCACCAGCTCGACCGCAACCCCGATGCCGAAACGGCCATCGACCCGTACGCGGCAGAAAACCCGGCCGAATTCTTTGCCGTGACCAGCGAATACTTCTTCAGTGCCCCCGACCTGCTGATGCAGGCCTACCCTGCGGTGTATGCGCAACTGAGCGCGTTTTACCGCCAGGATCCGCTGGCACGCCTGCAACGGCTGCAACGTAGCCATCCGCACTACCAACACGCGACTAATTGAGCAGAGCCGGGCAGCTGGCCGGGCGTGGCAAGCGTTACAGAATGTGCCTATAATCGCGACCAATTTTTGGCCAAACATGGGGGCAATGCCCAATGAGCTACAGCAAGATTCCGGCTGGCAAAGACCTGCCGAACGACATCTACGTCGCCATCGAGATTCCAGCCAACCACGCGCCGATCAAGTACGAGATCGACAAGGACAGCGACTGCCTGTTCGTGGACCGCTTCATGGCCACCCCGATGTTCTACCCGGCCAACTACGGCTTCATCCCCAACACCCTGGCGGACGACGGTGATCCGCTGGACGTGCTGGTGGTGACCCCATACCCGGTTGCGCCAGGTTCGGTGATACGTGCACGTCCGGTCGGCATCCTGCACATGACCGACGACGGCGGCGGCGACGCCAAGGTCATCGCGGTACCGCACGACAAGCTGTCGCAGCTGTACGTCGACGTCAAAGAGTACACCGACCTGCCAGCGCTGCTGCTGGAGCAGATCAAGCACTTCTTCGAGAACTACAAGGATCTGGAGAAAGGCAAGTGGGTCAAGATCGAAGGCTGGGGTGACGCTGAAGCGGCCCGTGCCGAGATCACCAAGTCGGTTGCCGCCTACAAAGGCTAAACACTGCGCTTGAAGAAAAGCCCCGCGATGCGGGGCTTTTTTTGCCCGCAACAAACACAACCCGCAGCCCCCTCCAGCCCCCTCGGCAAAGGGCCTGAAGTCTCCTACAGGGCCAGCGGAGTGACCTGTAATCCTTCCCTCGCACACACAGAAACACTTCAACCCAATGTTTATATAAACCCTTCATTCCCCTCACTAAACTTGCTCACCATGAATACATCTGGTGATCGTTTGAAAGCGCTCCTGCGCGAGTGCAACCTGACTGCTTCCGACTTTGCAGCCCAGCGCGGTGTGACGCCGCAGCATGTGAACAACTGGTTTCAGCGGGGCGTGCCGATGGCGCGGCTGGATGAACTGGCCGAGCTGCTGTGCGTGCGTGCGCGCTGGCTGCGTACCGGCGAGGGTCCCAAGCACCACAACCCGCTGCCGCGTATCAGCCGCAGCCGTGGCGACGTGGCATTGCAGGCGCCCGACCCCAGCGTATTTGCGGCCCATGGCGAGCAGGACGTGCTGCTGCCGTTCTACCGGGCTCAGCCGTTGCCGTTCGCGGCCATCCCTGATCGCCACCTGCGCCTGCCACGCAGCGCCCTGGATCGGCTGGGGGTGGATGCAGCGCAGGCATTCTGCCTGTGCATGCCGGACTACAACATGAACCCGATGCTGCAGTACGGTGCGACGCTGGCGGTCGACCGCAGCCTGACCCGCGTGATGGACGGCGAGGTGTATGCCTTGCTGCACAATGGTCGCCTGCGCGTGCACACCCTGGGCGAGCGTCCGAATGGCGCATTGCGCCTGCACAGCCATGACAGCGATGAGTACCCGAGCGAAACCTACAGCCAGTCGCAACTCAAGAGCCAGAACCTGGAGGTACTGGGCTGGGTGTTCTGGTGGGCGCACCTGCGCGAGGAGCGTCCGCGCTGAGCGGCAGCCGGGCATTTTTTGCTGGGCATTGCGATCCATTCCCAGTATGCTGTGCGGCACATTTAGCCCCGGATGCAGCCTGCACCCCGTGGGCGTGGCGAGGCACCACACGGCCTTCGCCACTCCCGGCCCCAGCGCCGGACAACGATTTGAAGGCGGTTGCGGCTTACCAAAAGTCAGCCAAGACTGTCCCCGAGAAGCCGGCCACAAGCCGGCTTTTTAATGTCCGCAATCCTGAGCGGCGGGCATTCACCTGAATCACCCGCCGCAGCCCCTCAGCGATGCGTCTGCGGCGCCGACTTGAACGCGGCCTGGGCCTTGGCATCGGTAAAGATGCTGTAGCGCGTGGTGCGCGACACCTTCTTGCTGACAAAACGCTCGAAAATCGGCTCGAACACCGCACGGTTCACGCCCGGCTGTTCGGCAACCAGATAACTGGCGCAGTACGCCCGGTAATCGCCCAGCGCAACATAGCGCTGGATCCAGTAGAAATAGAAATAGCCCATCAGAAACCCCAGGCTGAAGTCGCGATCAATCACCGAATGTGCACAGCATTCGAAATCGATCAGGCGCAAGTGCCCCTGCGGCGCAATCAGGATGTTTTTCGGATGAGGGTCCATGTGGACGAAACCATCGTCCAGCATCTGCGAGAACAACCGAAACACCTCGGGCAGCAGTACCGACGCATCGGACGGCTGCGCCTTCAGGCGGTCATCGACACTGCAGTGCTCGTCGAAGAACCCCACCAGCAAATACTCTTCCAGCAGAAACGGAAAACGCGACCTGTGGCCAAATGCAGCCACACGGGGCACCGCCGCCGACTTCGCGGATACGCGCGCGAGGTTGATGAACTCGTTGGTGAGGTCATGCAGACCAAACGTCTGCTTCATGCCCAGGTAGTTCTGCAGCTGCTTTTTCCAGTGCACAAGCCGGTTGTGCTTGAGCACCCACTTGCGCTCGCCCTCCAACAGGAAAACCCCTCGGGTCTCTTCAGGCACGTCCAGGGTCTTATGCGCGTGCGGGTCAGCCATGAAACGCTGCACCAGCGCAGAAAGCTCATCCTGATGTTGCGGATCGAAGTGGAACGTCACGCCCTCGATATGCTGGGTGGATAGGGGTTGGGTCAAGTTTCTGAGGTGACGCATTACTGCTCCTGCTGCAGGTCTCCCTGCCTTTGATTATCTGGCGACAAGACGTTGAGCACGATCCTGCAGCCGTCACTGAGTCACAGACTATTGGCACAGCCCTTTGCTTCGCATGTCTTCATGCATGGCGTGCGCCTGCTGCGCTGGCAGTTGCCCGAACACCTTGCCCATACGCTCGCACGCCGGTACGGCCGGCGCCTTTGCCACGCTCAGATCGATGTAGCCATTGAGCAATACAGCAGCCACTGCGATGAAAAACGTCAACGCCAGCGGGATTCGCAGCCGCGAAAAGTCAAAACGGCGACGCGGCGCTCGCCAGCGACGCTCGGGGTCAAAAGGCTCACCAGGTTCAACCTCACTGCCAAACGCAATCAGGCACGACGACAGGCGAGCAGCACCATACTGCTGCTCAGCCTTTAGCCAGGTACCTGCAGGGACCATGAGCAACTGCCATGTGTCGCCAATGCCTCCTTCGTAGAAGACACGAAACACATAATGGTCCTTCATGAAGTCCTGCAACGTCTGCATGTCGGCACTGAACGTCTCGTAATGCAGACCCGGACAATGAAAAACGACCTCGCGACCATCGAAGCGAACCACGGCCGTTTCATAATCGTCGTCGAACTCGACCTGCAGAATCTCGGGCCCCATCCGCTCGACCAGGCTCTCCAGCAGAGAGAAAATGCCCTCTTGGCCCTCAAGCAATATTTCGAAAACTGCCTGGAAAACGCTCAGATAGTCGTCATTGACGCCATAGCCACTGAGTTCTTCCGGGTAGTTGGCCAACAGCGCAGCTTGCGCGGCGCGCACCTTGGCGCTGCGGGGATGCTCGAACAACGCGTCGAACTGCTCCGAACTCGGGGCTTTCATACTTCACTCCATGTGCGAATCAGAATTGCAGTACTGCGGACCTGCCAGCAGCCGTCCAGCATGCTCAACCAGAGCACGCCTCACGCACCTGCATCAAGGCAAACCCCAACAAGTTCAGCCCCCTCCACCGATCCGGACGGCTGGCCCTTTCGTCATCCTGCGCCAAGCCGATCCCCCATACCCGGTCTACCGGGCTGGCCTCGACAATCACCCGCTCGCCCGTTGCGCGCAAAAACGCGCCCAGCTCGGCATTCTGCGCAAACTTGGCCTGGTTGGCCCTGAGCACGATCGCAAACCGCTGCTGCGCCCAGCGCGCCTCGTCAAACCCGCGCACCTGGCGCCCCAGCGCCTTGGCCGCGTTCGGGCCACGCGCGTCAATGATCCGCGCCCGCGTCTGCTGGTCGCCAAACAGCGCGGCCTTCTCGGCCATCATGTAATGCTCTGCCGACACGTAGCGCTGCCCGTCCACGTCGAACGGCGCGGTGTACCACTGGCTGAAACAGGCGGCCGTCAGCCCCTTCTTGCCGACCTGATGCCCCCAGAAAAACACGTACTTGAACTTTTCGCCGGCCTTGTACCGGCATGCCAGATCTTCAACAAATTGTGAGTCGTTCACACACGCTTCCCTCTTCAAACCGGCAGTCGCACTGCGGCCCGTTTCACAGGCCTCGAATACTACCGTGTCGATCAGCCCGCGTCCGACCTCTGTGCATCACGACTGGTACCTCTGATGTAGGCACTGGCTGTAATACCTGTCACGTTCTGCTGGTAAAAACTCAACCCAATGTTTGTGTGCATTCCTTACTCGCGTCCCTACACCGCCAACCAGAACTTCCTCGACACCCTGCACTATGCCCTCGACGACATCATCGGCCGGCATCACAACCTGTTCTGCCTGCCCAGCGAAACCCAGTCGCCGGCCTACACGGCGTTCTGGGCCTCGCTCAATCGGGGCGAGTACCATTCACGCCGCTTCGAGCGGGTCGATCGGCACGGCCGCACGGTCTACCTCGAAGCCTCGTACAACCCCATCTTCGATGCCAACGGCCGCCTCTGCAAAGTGGTCAAGTTCGCCAGCGATATCAGTGCCCAGGTCACCGCCATGCGCAGCGCCGCCGACTCGGCACACGCCACGTCGGTGCAGAACGACGCCTGTGCCCGTGAAGGCTCGCAGGTGGTGCAGCAGGCCGTGCAGATCATCGAAACCATCTCTGCCGAACTCAACGAGGGCGCGCTCAATATCAATGCAGTGAGCGAGCAATCGGATGTGATTGCAAGCATCGTGCAGACCATTCGCAGCATCGCCGACCAGACCACGACGCCATCGGCCAGTTCAATGCGACCCTGCAACTGAGCTAGGCGTTGTCCAGCGCGTGCTCGTGCAGCGTCACCCGATTGCGTCCGGCGTGCTTGGACGCATACAGCGCCTGGTCGGCCCAGGCGATCAGCTCGGCATGCGTGCTCGAAGGCCGACTCATGTCGGCCACGCCCAGGCTGATGGTGAAGCGGATGCGCTGCCCTTCATGCACCACGTCCAGGCCTTCGGCGGCCTGACGCAAGCGCTCGGCAAATACCTGCGCACCCGCCCTGTCGGTGTCCGGCAGCAACACGCCAAACTCCTCGCCGCCATATCGCCCCGCCACATCACTGTCACGTACCTGTTCGCGCACCAGCCTGGCGACCTGCTTGATGACCTCGTCACCGGCCTGGTGACCATAGGTGTCATTGACCCGTTTGAAGTGGTCGATGTCTAACATCACCAGGCTGGTGGGGTTGCCATAACGCAGGTTGCGCGCATGTGCCAGCTTCAGGCTTTGCTCCCAATGCCCGCGGTTGTAGAGCCCGGTCAGGCAATCGGTGCTGGAAAGCCGCTGCAGTTGCGCATTGGCAGCCTGCAACTGGTGGCGGTTGGTGGCAACGTCGGTCACGTCATAGATCACCAGGCAGATGTGGTGAATCTCGCTGTCGGTGGAGCGCAGCGGCAACCAGGTGGTGTTCTGGTACATGAAGTCGGCCTGGCCGGTGATGGGCTGGTAGTTCTTGAACCGCACCAGGTAAGGCCGCTGCTCCCAGATGGTGAACGCCGGCGTGCCGAGCGTCGCCACGCTGTCGACCTTGTGGCTGAACCACTCGCGGTCGATGTCGGGGAACAGGCTGAAAAAGCATTGATTGTAGGCGTCACGGGGCTGCACCCCGGAGCGGTTCTCCATGAAGGTGTTCCACACCTGCACGCGGTTGTCACGATCGAGCACCACCACGCCCACGTCGATGCTCTGCACGATGCTCAGCAGCCAGTGAAACTCCTTCAGGTCGATCGGGTCGCGCATGGCTCAATTCATCAGGTAAGCGAGTTTATGGGTCAAGCGCTCGATGGAGTCTTCGGTAAACAACAGCAGCAGATCGAAACGAATATCGTGCCCTTCCAGGCTGTAGCTGATCTCCACCGCCAGGGTTTTCTTCCAGCGCTGCCCGTTCACCTTGATCAGTTCGTCGATGGTGCCGTGCTGACCGAGGATCTGCGGGTGCCCCTGGGAAAACACCACGTCGATCTGGTTGGCGATGCTGCTCAAGCAGGCACCGATCAGCACGCTGGAAAAATCCAGCAGCATTTCCATGTCCGAATACTCGATGCTCTGGTGACGTATCAGTTTCGCCATGTCGGCGATTTCCGAGTCGTGGAACATCAGCAGTGCTTCACCCGAGATACCACTGCCGATAAAGCCCTGGCAGATGGCGGTGAGGCGCTGGCTACGGCTGGCATCGGCCAGGGCCATGTGCAGTTCGCCGACCTCGAACAGGTTGACGCTGGGCACCGGCAATTGCACGAACACGCCCAACACCTTGGCGATCAGGGCAGCAGCCTGGCCAATGGCGACGTTGACCGTCTCACTGAACACCTCACGAAAACCGATGACCGCGTCAGCCCCCGCCGTGCGACGCTGGCGCCACGTCGGGCCCATCGAGCAAGCCCACCTGGCGCAGCAACTGGCGCAGTTCGAGCTGGTCGAACGGCTTCTTCAGGAACGCCAGCGCCCCCAGGGCGCGCACCCGGCGCACCGCCTCTTCCTGCACGTCCCCCGAGATCACGATGACCTGTGCATCCAGCCCCTCGTCACGCAGGGCACCCAGCACCTGGTAGCCGTCCATCAACGGCATGGTCAGGTCGAGCAGCACCACCTGGCCAAGTCCTTGGCGTATCGCCTGCATGGCCTGAAGACCATCGCCGGCTTCGGTGACAGACACCGGCCAGTCGTCGGGCAGCGCGCGCAGCACCTGCTTGCGCGCCACCGTGGAGTCATCACATACCAGCAAGGACATCGTTGACACAGATCGGCGCTCGCCCTGTTGAATACCATTAGAAACAGTAATGGCATCATGCCACGCAGTTGGTGGAATAACCATGTAACAAATGTAGAAAAGCCCACCGCCGCGGCCGCCGAAGACTGACTGTGCGACCCTCAGGCCGGGGGCGCAACGGGTTCGGCCAGGCCGTCGCGCAGCATCTGCACAAAGGCCTCGCGCGCCGGGTGGCGCCCTGCCCCCTCATGCCAATAGAACAGGTTGCTGATGGCCGTCAGCTCGGCAAATTCATGGCCGACCCAGCCGGCCCCGTGGCGGTACTGCTCGTAGATGCCACGCGGTACCAGTGCCACCCCGGTCCCGGCACTCACGCAACTGACGATCGCGCCATAACTGGCGACGCTGACGATCGGCAGCTTCTGCCCGTGTTGCTGCAGCCAGTGTTCCAGTGCCGCCCGGTACGGGCAGCCCTCGGGCCACATGAACAGTGCCTTGCCCACCAGGTCCTCGGCGCTGCGCAGCGGCCCGAGCGAGGGCGCACCGATCAGCACCAGGTCTTCCTTGTACATCAGGGTGCGCATGAGCTGAGGACGCTCCACATCCACGGCCACGATCGCACCGTCGAGCCGGTGATTGAGCACGTCATCGAGCATGCGCGACCAGGTGCCGGTGGTCAGCTCCAGGGTCACCTGGGGAAAGCGCGCGTGGTACTGCGCCAGAAACCGCGGCAAGCGCCCGCTGGCCGACGACTCGATAGCACCGATGCGCAAGCGCCCGGAGGGCGTTGCCGCGGGGCTGAGCGCCTGCCTGGAGGCGTCGGCCAGGGCCAGCATCTGCGTGGCATAGGGCAGGAAGGTCTGGCCCGCCGCACTGATGGTCAGCCCACGCCCCTGGCGATGGAACAGCGGCACGCCCAGCTCGGCCTCCAGCGCCTTGATTCGCGCCGTGATGTTCGATGGCACGTAGTGCAACACCTCGGCAGCACGGGCAATGCTGCCGGTGTCGTGGACGGTCTTGAACATGCGAACCTGCATCAGCTCCATACATCACCCAAAGTGAACGATAGGCTCAGTATAAGTCGATTGTGGTGAGCAGTCGTGCTTCCGATACTGAGCGCCTACCCCTTTGGAAACCCACGCCATGACACGCCCGACGTCCTTCAGGATCGCCTGCGCGATCGGTTTCGTGCTGCTGTGCTGGGCCTACTCGCCTACCGGTATCCGCCTGGGCCTGCAGGGCTACGCACCGACTCACCTGGCGCTGGCGCGATTTGTCGTGGCGTCGGTGTTTCTGCTAAGCGTCGCGCTGGTGCGGCGCATCGCCCTGCCCCGGCCCAGGGACCTGCCAATGCTGCTGTTGCTCGGCCTGTTCGCGGTCAGCCTGCACCACATTGCAATCAACTATGGCCAACGCGGCGTGAGTGCCGGGGCCTCCAGCGTGCTGGCGCAATCCACCCCGCTGTTCAGCCTGCTGATCGCGCACTTCGTGCTCAAGCAGACCGCCAGCGCGTGGCATTGGGGTTGCCTGCTGCTGGGCATGGCGGGCGCGCGATCGTGGTGGCCGGTGATCGCGGACTCGGTCACATGGATGCGCACGGCCTGCTGATTCTGCTGGCGGCGCTGTCATGGAGCATCTACTTCACCCTGCAGAAACATCACGGCCATCGCTACGACCCGCTGACCATGACCTGCTATACCGTGTGGTCGGGCACCGCCTTGCTGCTGGTGTACCTGCCGGGGCTGGCCGACGCGGTGCGCCAGGCGCCGCTGCAGGCCAACACCGCCGTGCTGGTCCTGGGGATCTTTCCCAGCGCCCTGGCGTACCTGGCCTGGGCCTGGGTGCTGCGCCATTGCGAGGTCACGCGGGTAAGCATGGCGCAGTACCTGATACCGGCGCTGGCGATGCTGATCGCTGCCGTGCTGCTCGGCGAACAGCCTTCGCCCTGGGTGATCCTCGGCGCGCTGGTGGTGATGCTCAGCGTACTGGCGCTGACCCGGGAGCCTTGTCGATCGAGGGTGGCGCCGGCTCGCCAAACTTCACCTTGAAGTAGTCGAGCAGGGTCTTGCCGCTACGCAGCGTGCGTTGCACCTCCTCGCTCTGGGCAAGCAGTTCTGCACTGGGCCTGGCGTGCTGCTCAAGCAGCAATGGCCTGGACCATTGCTTGACCTCGCGGGGTATGCCCGCCCTGGGCCGGTTGTTGGCCCAGGCGGACAGATGACACGGCAAGGTCCAGCCCCCCATGGCCTGCACCAGCACGAAGCCTGGCCAGTACAGCCAGGGGAAATTTTCGCGGTAACCCAGGCGCGCCATGTGAAAGAACGCAACCGTGCCTTCCTCGAACTCTTCGTCAGGTGGCGACGGCAGGCTTGCCGGGCCCTGCTCCATGTACACCCGAATGGCTTCCCACTCGGCAATCGCCGCGCCCAGGTGGCCACTGGGCACGTTGATCCACAGCACATTGCCGGTATCGGCTTCGCGCAGACAGAACATCAGCTTGAACGCCGGCAACACCGCGTATTCGGTGACGGTGCGCCCGGCACTGACACACGCGATCACCGACTCCCACGGCACGAAGATCGGGGCCGCGCCACGGGTGGGCACGAACGCCACCTCGCGGCGCTGGCGGTTGAAGCGTATCGGTGGGTAGATCGACACCTCGCGCACCAACCGCCAGAACATCACCGCATACAGCAACGCCAGGCAGCCAATGAAGCTCCACATGAACCCGTTGCCCATGAAGTCGGTGAAGGTTCCCCAGAACGGGTACACATGGCGGCGCGCCCACGCGCCGAGCAGGGCGGCGAGCATGAAGGTGGTGACCACGCCCATCACCGCGGCGATGCCGCAGCGCGCCATGAACTCGAAATTGCCCTGGCCGACGGCGAAGTCCAGGTACACCGCGTTGGATTCGCGGTGCAGGTTGCGGCTGCTGTAGGGCTGCATGCCGGTGGGGATCGGCAGGGGCGAAAGGTAGAGGATCTCGGTGCCGCCTTCGCGCTCGAAGTCGCCTGCGTGGGGCAGGCGTTCGTACTTGCTATCGGGCATGGGCTACTCCTCGTCCAGTGTCAGTGGGCGGGCCATGTTTTTTATCCATCCCCACAGGATGTAGACAATCGGCCAGACACAGACCCCAGCGAGCAGCAGCAGGCCAACCGCATTGTTGCGCAGTGTGCGCGGGTTGCATTCGAGCGGGCCGCTGTTGCCCTTGCCCATGCGTACGCAGCCGTGCTCCGGGTAGGCCATGGCGTAGGCACCCCACGCAAACAAACCGGCCAACAGGGCAAACAGCACCATCACACCGACATCCGCACCACGCTCCCCCAGGCGTTCCCAACGCTGCGCCAAACGCAGGTTCAACATGCTGCAACCTCCCTGTGCATACCGGCTCCTATGAAAAACGGCGCACAGTATCGCGCAAGTAAGCATCCAGCAGGTGGACATCACCCTTGGGCCGCGGTAACGCCGGGGCATTTGCCGCACGTGCAAGCTCAGCCTCGATAAAGGCGTGCAGCAGCACGCGGCGCGGGCCGTAGTCGGCTTCGCAGGCATCGCGCTTGAGGCGCAGCAGCTCATCGAGTTCGGCCAGCAGCAGCGGGTCGTCCAGCGTCGCGTCCACCAGTGTGGCGAACGCTGTCGGCGGCATGCCACGGCCCTGCTCGATCCAGCGCACCGCCAGCAAGGGCCGCAGCACGTAGAGGTACTTTTTGAAGCGCACCGCTTCACCCTGCAGGTAGCCACGAAAGTTCTTCTGGGCCATCGACAGGTAATGGTGGAAGGCGGCCTGTGCCGAATAGAACTGCCTGGCCAGCCCACGCAGGTTGTCGCGTACGCCCGGTTCGGCGCGGTACACCAGCGGCGAGTCGAGCCATTCGAGCAGCGTCGGGTTGGCATTGCGCAGCAGGCGCAGGGCCTTGCGCAGTTCCCAGCCACTGATGTCGAGTTCATCGCTCAGCGGGCGCTCGATCACATCACGTGGTTCGTCGATGCGCAGGTACCAGTCCTGGCGCTGCACGTAGATAAAGCGCACGTCGAAGTCGCTGTCGGTGGAGGCAAAGCCCCAGGCGCGGCTGCCGGATTCGCAGGCATACAGTACGGTGACATCGTGTTCGCGCTCGATGCGTTGCAGTTCATCGAGCACCCATTCGCGCATGGCGGTGGGCAGGGGGTGACGGTCTTCCATGTTCATGTTCGACTCCTCGTTTCATCTACAGACCGCGTCGCTTGACCCGCGAAGAGGCCTCAGCCTTTCACACACACTACCTGACGCAACGTGTGCACCACTTCAACCAGCTCGCGCTGCGCCGCCATCACCGCATCGATGTCCTTGTAGGCCATCGGGATCTCGTCGATCACATCCTTGTCCTTGCGGCATTCCACATGCACGGTGGCACGTGCCTGGTCCTCGACGGTGAAGGCCTGCCTGGCCCGCGCACGGCTCATGATCCGCCCGGCACCATGGCTGCACGAGCAGAACGAGTCTTCGTTGCCGAGCCCGCGCACGATGAAGCTCTTGGCCCCCATCGATCCCGGAATGATCCCCAACTGCCCCTTCTGCGCCGATACCGCGCCTTTGCGCGTCACCAGGATCTCCTGACCAAAGTGCTGTTCTTTCTGCACGTAGTTGTGGTGGCAGTTGACCGCCTCGAGGCTGGCATCGAACGGTTTGCCAATGACATGGCGCGCCGCCTCGATCACCGCGTGCATCATCAGCGCACGGTTCTGCCTGGCAAAATCCTGGGCCCACTGCACCGCCTCGACGTAGTCGTCGAAATGCCGGCTGCCTTCCTCGAAATATGCCAGTTCCTTGTCTGGCAAGTTGGCGATGTGCTGGCGCATATCCGCCTTGGCCAGTTCGATAAACAGGTTGCCAATGGCATTGCCCACCCCGCGCGAGCCGCTGTGCAGCATGAACCACACCCGATCGGCTTCATCCAGGCACACTTCGATGAAATGGTTGCCGCCACCCAGGGTACCGAGGTGCTGGCGGTTGTTGGTTTTCTCCAGTTGCGGGTACTTGTCGGTGATGGCCTTGAAGCGCCCGGCCAATGTACTCCAGGCCTGGTCGGCCACCGAAGGCACATGGTTCCACGCCCCCTGGTCACGCCGACCGAACGTCTTGCCATGCGGCACCGCTTTCTCTATCGCGCTGCGCAGCCCGAACAGGTTGTCGGGCAGGTCGGCCGCCGTGAGCGAGGTGCAGGCAGCGATCATGCCACAACCGATATCCACGCCGACCGCCGCCGGCACGATGGCGCCCAGGGTCGGGATCACGCTGCCGATGGTCGAGCCCTTGCCCAGGTGCACGTCCGGCATCACGGCCAGGTGCTTGAAGATGAACGGCAGGCGTGCGGTGTTCATCAGTTGCTGGCGGGCGCCCTCGTCCACCGGCACGCCCTGGGTCCAGAGCTTGATCGGTTTGCCGTTGGCCACTTCGAGGATGTTCATGTCGTTGCTCTCTGTTTTCCTGTTGCCCGCCAGGCCCGAAGGCCCGGCAGGTGTCATGCGGTTTTCAGGCTCACCAGCCCATTCAACACCTGATCCAGCCCGCCGAATACCGAAATCCGGTCGATACGCTCGGCCACCCGTTCCAGGGTTTCCAGCTCCTTCAGGCGCAAGGCGGTCGGGTTGTCTTCCATGACTTTGGCGGTATTGAGCAGCGAACGGGTCGCCGAGGTTTCCTCACGCCGACGGATCACGTTGGCTTGCGCCGCCTTCTCCGCCTCCACCACCTGCGCCAGCAGGGTCTTCATTTCGCCCGGCAGGATGATGTCACGCACCCCCAGGCCGCTGATTTCCATGCCGCTGCCCTGCAGTTTCTCGGACAGGTACTGGCTGACCGTGTCGTCGATCAACTGCTTGTTCTCCAGCAACTCGTCGAGGGTACGTGTACCCACCGCCGCGCGCAGCCCGAACTGCACCTCGCGGTACAGGTGCTCGAGCGGTTTGGCAAGGCTGGCAAAGGCGGTCAGCACGTCGCTGTAGCGCCAGTTGGCGGCCAGGTTCAGGCGCAGGCTGACCTTGTCACGGGTGAGGATCTCCTGGCCGCTGACCTCCAGCGACTGGATACGCATGTCGACCATGTCGACGCTGACCTGCCGGTTGAAGCGCCAGAAGCCGTACTGCCCCGCCGGCAGCAACTCGATCACCGCGCCGTCCACCTTGAGCACGCCCACATGGAAGGTCGGCACCGGCGCCAGCAACACCGCGTCGATCCCGGCCAGGCTGCGGCCGCGCAGCTTGGGCTGGCCGAGCTGCGCCAGCAGGGTCGGCTCCAGGCGATAGGCCTGGCTCAGGTCGATGCGCTGCAGGGTCTGCGCGCTCTGGCCCTTCCAGTACAACTGGCGGCTGCCCGGTGGCAGCAGTTCCACCAGCGCGCCGTCTTCATAGCGCAGGCCGACTTCTTGGTCGCCCAGGTCCATGCAGTCGAAGTATTGCGCCACCAGCGCCGGCTCGCTCTGGCGCAGGTAACCGGCCAGGCGGTGCTCGAAGCGTGGGGCATTGAGGCTGAAGGTTTCCACCGTCAGCCGGTTGTGCAGGTCAAAGCGCTGGTGCACGCCCGGTTCCAGGATCGACACGAAGTCGCCCTCGCAAAACAACAGGCCGCGTTCGTTCTTTTTCACGATAAAGCGCTTGAGCATTTTCATTCTGTTTTTCCCTTTCATTGAATTGCGTGGTGCCGGTGCTGCCGGTACGCCGAGCGCTGCAAGTGGGGCCCGGGGGGGAGGTACAGGCGTCGGGACATCAGAGTCCTGTGGCGACCGAATCCTTCGGTCCGACGTTGCGCCTTGCCCCGGGCGGCCAGCAGGCCGGGCGTACCAGCGGTGGCGGGGGCGCCCTTCGCATAAGCCAGCCATCCTGGCTGCGTGTGCGTTGCCCGCGCCTCACCGGCGGGTGTTACGGGTGTAGCTACCGTGGAGGGTATGTAACGAGTTCTAGGCTCGTTGGCGGCCCCATCCGGGGTTGCGCCATCGACCGGTCGTTGCGGCGGCGGCATGCACGACACCAACACCAGGGGTGGGCTCGTGCACCGGTGGGGCGGTGAGCCCCTACCCGTCGGCCTGCTTGGCGATGCGGTCGAAGGAGATATTGCGAGGGACGTGCCAGCTTTTGATTTTTTGACTTAAATATTTTTCAAATAATTGATTTATAAGGTTTTTATATTTAAACCGGCTAAATAAAAGCGTTTTGCTCGGTGGCGCCCTTGGAGAAATACGTATATTTTTATCTATCAATCTATCCAAAAAGATAAACCGCATGACCAAGCGCAGCGTCGCCATCGGCTTCATCGGCACCACCCTCGATCGCAATGGCAAGGGCGCCGCGCGCTGGAACAAATGGCGGCCCACGGTTGCGCTGTGCCAGCAGCCCGCGCTGGCCATCGACCGGCTGGAGCTTATCCACGGCAAGAGCGAGCGCGACCTGGGCCTGGCCGAACGCCTGCGTGACGACGTGCGCAGCGTGTCGCCGCACACCGAGGTACGCCTGCATCGCATGGAACTGCACAACCCGTGGGACTTCGAGGAGATGTACGGCGCCCTGCACGACTTCGCCAGCAGCTACACCTTCGATACCGAGCACGAGGATTACCTGGTACACATCACCACCGGCACCCACGTCGCACAGATCTGCTGGTTCCTGCTGACCGAGGCGCGCTACCTGCCGGCCCGCCTGGTACAGACCTCACCGGCCCGCGGCAAGGAAGACACCCGCGACCCGGCCGGCACCAGCACCCTGATCGACCTCGACCTGTCGCGCTACGATCACATCGCCTCGCGCTTCCAGCGCGAGCAGGCGCACAGCCTGACGTTGCTCAAGGCTGGCATCGCCACCCGCAATGCCGCGTTCAACCACTCCATCGAGCAGATCGAGCGCGTGGCGCTGCGCTCGAAGGCGCCGATGCTGCTGGTGGGGCCGACCGGCGCCGGCAAGTCGTTCCTGGCCCGGCGCATCTACGAACTCAAGCGCACACGCCACCAATTGGAAGGCCGTTTTGTCGAAGTGAACTGCGCCACGCTGCGCGGCGACGGCGCCATGTCGACGCTGTTCGGGCACATCAAGGGTGCGTTCACCGGCGCGCAAAATGCGCGTGACGGCCTGCTGCGCGCAGCTCACGGCGGCATGCTGTTCCTTGACGAAATCGGTGAGCTGGGCGCCGACGAACAGGCCATGCTGCTCAAGGCCATCGAAGAGAAGCGCTTCTTCCCATTGGGCTCGGACCGCGAAGTGGAAAGCGACTTCCAGCTGATCGCCGGCACCCACCGCGACCTGCGCAGGCACGTTGCCCAGGGCCTGTTTCGCGAAGACCTGTATGCCCGCATCAACCTATGGACCTTCGAACTGCCGGGGCTGGCCGGGCGGCGCGAAGACATCGAGCCGAACATCGATTTCGAGCTGCAGCGCCATGCCCGCGAGCAGGGCCGCAACGTACGTTTCAACCTCGAAGCCAAGCGCCGCTACCTGGCGTTTGCCAACGCCCCCGAGGCGCGCTGGGCCGGCAACTTCCGCGAGCTGTCGGCATCGATCACGCGCATGGCCACCCTGGCCGACAGCGGGCGCATCGACGAAACCCTGGTCAACGAGGAAATCGCCCGCCTGCACCGCGCCTGGGGAGTCGCGACCGAGCCCGCAGAGCCACTGCTCGAAGGCCACACGCTGGACCTGTTCGACCGCCTGCAACTGGAGGCGGTGCTGCGGGTATGCCGCGATGCCCGCTCGCTGTCCGATGCCGGGCGCCAGCTGTTCGCGGTGTCGCGCCAGGAGAAGGAGAAACCCAACGATGCCGACCGCCTGCGCAAGTACCTGGCACGCTTCGACCTCGACTGGAACCAGCTGCGCGGCTGAGCCTGCGTGCTAGAATCCGCGCCCGGCCGCACTGGCCGGGCACACCTTCCCCTTCACCGAAAAAGGACTCTCGGTCTTGTCGTTCATGACATCTCCCCGTCTGCCGTTTGCCGCCCTCAGCCTGTTCACCGCCCTGAGCCTCGCCACCACCGCCAGCTTCGCCGACGATGCCGAAGCCGAAGCAGTCGCCAAGGGCCGCTGGCAGGGCCTGGCCGGCATGGCCAACCTGTACCTGAACGATGCCACCCCACAGCAGTTCATCGATGCCGGTGACAAGGAGAAGGAGCAGCACGACAACATGGCCGGCGCCCTGACCTACTACCTGACCGCCGCGCGCCTGGACCCGAAGAACGCCTACGCCTCGTACCAGGCCGGCGCAGCACTGGCCTCGATGGAGAGTTTCGACCTGGCCGCCGACCTGCTCGACCAGGCGCGCGAACGTGGTTTCTGGCAGGCGGTGGTGCTGCGTGACGACGACGAACTGGCCGGCATGAAAGACGCCCCGGCCTACAAGAAACTGCTGCAGAGCGCCGAAGCCAACTACACCAAACAGGCCAAGGACGCCGGCCTGGCGGCCTTCAGCATCCCGGCAGGCAAGGCTCCCGCCGGCGGCTGGCCGGTGGTGGTGTGGCTGGCCGGCTATGGCACCGAAGGCAGCAAGAGCATCCGCATGCGCCAGCAGCTGGTGGGCGAACGCGCCGTACTGGTCGCGCTGAATGGCACGCTCAAGCGTGACGAGGGCCAGTTCATGTGGCAGCAGGACTCGGTGGCACCCACCGAGAAAGCGGTGGCAGCGGCGCTCAAGAATCTGGAAAAACAGACCAGGGTCGATCGCTCGAAAATCGCCCTGATCGGTTTCTCGCAAGGCGCCGAACACGCGGCGCACCTGCTGGCCGAATACCCGCAGCACTACACCGGCGCGGTCCTGCTGTCGCCAGGTGGCTTCCGCATTCCGTTCGCCGAGCAGAAGGCCAAGGACAAGCACATCGTCATCGTGCACGGCGCCAAGGAGCATTCGAGCAACCTGCAACTGACCGCGACCACGCAGAAGGCGTTTGAAGCGAGCAACAAGGTTCAGAGCCACGAACACGCAGGCGGGCATGCGTTCCAGGCGGATTGGGAAACGGCGTATCGCGGGTATCTGGATTACGCGCTGGGGTTGCAGCCGGCGGGTTGACCCCGGTACTGCTGGAGAAGGGGCCGACGAGATCTATCCCAAAGTCCTACAGCACTGCCGAAAAAACCGTTCTATGCTTCACCCTGAGTTCGACGCCCGAAAGGCGCGAAGCTAGGGGGGCTGTTATCGACAACCGGGGCGCCGCAAGCCAATCCCATTCGCCGATCCAGCCCCTCCTTTTTTCACCTCAACGCAGGCCCAGTTGCCCACGCAGGTAGTCATACAGGCCCGCCGCACTCTTGCGATAACCGTCGGCCGTCAGGTGCACCAGGTCACCCCGGGCCAGCCCCTGCGCCTGCCATTGCGCAATCGAGCATTCCCCCCCCCATGTACGCCTGCCAGTCCCCAGAACAGCACGTTGGCCTGCCTGGCCACCTGTCGCTGGATCTGTACCACCTGGGGCAACGACTGTGGCCGGCGCGCCGCACACGAGCGCGCCCCGCGCTGTTTGATCGAGTCCGAAGGCCCCACCAGCAGGATCACCGCACGCGGCTGCACGCGGCGCAACTGCGCCAGCGTACGGCTCAGCTGGTCGCGGTACTGCCCCATGTCCAGGGTATTGTCGAACGCCTCATTGGTACCGTAGGCCAGGATGATCAGGTCAGGGCGCAAGGCCTTGAGGTTTTCCTGCCAGCCGGCCTGCCACTTGTCCTGCACCTCCAGCCGCGCACCGTTGATGCCCAGCGCTGAATAGGTCACCCCGGCGTTCTTCTGGCCCTGGATGTACCAGCCGCCGAGCACAGTGCCCGGGTGTGCATTGATGGTCATGTCCACCGGCAGGCCGATACCGTTGAGCAGCGGGCTGAAACGCCACTGCCCATTGCTCGCTGCCAGCATCACCCGGCGCGTCGCGTTCTGCCCGCCACGGGCGGTCAGGCTGCTGTTCTCACGCGCCTGGTACAACGCCGAAATACGATAGCGCTGGGCCGTGGGCTCGCGTGCCTCGATGCGCACGCTCGGGTTGGCTGCCAACGGTACCGACAGGTAGCCGCCCAGCGGGAACTGCTCGCTCTGCTGGTTGCGTGCCGAGACCAGCTCCCACTGGCGCCTGGCCGTCTTGAGAATCACATTGTCGTAGCGTGTGCCGGGCACTGGCGTGGCCGCCACGAACCCCATGCCGCCATCGCCGTACTGGGCCTGGAACAGGCGGCGCATCTCGCCACTGAACAGGTCGGCGGCTGTGTGCGAATCGCCAAACTGCACGATGTTGACCGGGGCACGGCTGGCCGTACGCAGCTTGCCCGCCAGCACCGCGAGGTTGGCATCGCGGCTGCTGGCGGCTGTGTGTGACGCGTTGATCGGGCGCGCGGTCGGCGCACTGACCGCCGCGACCGGGCTGCAGCCCGGCAGCAGGCAAATCAGCGCGGCCAGCGCCAGGAGGTTATGCGGTCGGCGCATCTCAGTGTCCCGTTACAGTCAGGCCCGGGAAGGCGATCATCGACAGTACTTGCTCGGCGATCAGCTTCTGGCCCGTCGTGGTGAAGTGGATGCCGTCATCGACGCGGGTCTTGACCCGTTTGCCCTGGCTGTTCTGCAGGGTATAGGAGAACTCGTCGGCCTGGTAACCCAGTACGCCGTTGGCCGATACGTAATGCTGCTGGTACAGCTGTGTCTGGCTTTCATACAGGCCGCTGAGGTAGGCCATGGCCGTCGACAGCCGCGGCTTTTGCATGTTCGGTGGGCCGACCCAGATCACCTGCACATTGTGTGTGCGCGCCTCGCCCAGAATCATGTCGATGCGCTTGCGGTACAGCGTCTCCCATTCCGGCGACTTGAAACGCAGGAACGGCTTGCCCTTGGACTCAGGCATGTCCCACGGGTCATTGGGCCCCAGGAACACCACCATCAGGCGAATGTTGGGCTGGCTCTGCAAGGTCGTGGCGACCGTTTGCGGCCAGTTGAAGAACCCGGGATAGGCCAGGCCGGTGCTTTGCCGGCTGAGGTTGACGCTCTTGATCTGATAGCGCTTGAGCAAGGTGTTGGCCAGGTGCGGCGCCACCCCCTGCATCAGCGAATCGCCAACCAGAAACACTTCGTCCCCGGCCGCCAGGCTCACGCGCTTGGGCAACTGCCCCGGCACCAAGGGCGGTGGCGCCAGTGCGCTCGTCGCAAGCGTCACCGGCTGTGGTGCCGGGTTCGAGGCGGGCGCCGCTGGCACAGGCGTGGGCGCCTGAGCCAACAGCGGCTTGACCGGCACCGACGGCAGCGGGTGCGCC
>NZ_JAAHBU010000078.1 GCF_010671725.1 Pseudomonas brassicae
GAAGCCGGGCGCGGCTTTGCGGTGGTGGCCGACGAGGTGCGCAAGCTGGCCACGCGCACGAGTCAGGCAACCCAACAAGCGGCGCAGATGATCGACAGATAACCAGTGCCAGCGCGGCGTAAAAAATCCAACAATAACAATCAGGTACCTTATGCGCGATTACGACTCAGCAGTGACATCCTTCGACTACCTGAAATTGGCCGCTCAAGACCTGCACGGCGATCTGGCGGCCATGAACGCCTGCATCGAGTGCTGCGACCGCCACGCCGACGGCGACGCCGTGGCGTTGTACTGTGAAACCCACGATGGCCGCGCCACCCAGCACACCTTCAGCGATCTGCTGATCCAGGTCTCGCGATTTGGCAACTTCCTGTGCAGCCAGGGCGTCAAGCCAGGAGACCGCGTCGCCGGCCTGATGCCGCGCACGGCTGAACTGTTGATTGCCATCCTCGGCACCTGGCGCATCGGCGCGGTCTATCAGCCCTTGTTCACGGCCTTTGGCCCCAAGGCCATCGAACAACGCCTGAGTTGTTCCAAGGCACGCTGGCTGATCACAGATCCGCACAACCGCTCTAAGCTCGACGAGATTGCCGACTGCCGAACATCATCGTCGTCGGCGCTGACCGGCTGGACCTGGACGACTACGATTTCTGGGACGTGCTGGCCCAGCAGAAGGCCGACTGCCGCCTGCGCTGCTCGACGCCAATGCGCCGTTTCTGCTGATGTGCACCTCCGGCACCACCGGCCCAGCCAAGCCGCTGGAGGTGCCATTGCGCGCCATCCTTGCGTTCAAAAGCTATATGCGCGATGCCATCGAGTTGCGCAACGATGACCGCTTCTGGAACCTCGCCGACCCCGGCTGGGCCTATGGTCTCTACTACGCCGTCACCGGCCCGCTCGCCTGCGGCCAGGCCACGCTGTTCTACGACGGCCCGTTCTCGGTCGAAAGCACCAGCCGCCTGATTAGCAATACGCCATCAGCAACCTCGCCGGATCCCCCACTGCGTACCGCTTGCTAATTGCTGCCGGCGCCGAGTTTGCCGATGCCGTGCGCGGCAAACTGCGCGCGGTCAGCAGTGCTGGCGAGCCGCTCAACCCGCAGGTTATCCGCTGGTTTGCCGAGCAGCTCGGCGTGGTCATTCACGATCATTACGGCCAGACCGAAGTCGGCATGGTGCTGTGCAATCACCACGGCCTCAGCCACCCAATCCACGAAGGTTCAGCCGGCTATGCCGTGCCTGGTTGCCGCATCGTGGTGCTGGATGAACTGCGCCGGGAGTTGCCACCCGGTCAGCCGGGCGTACTCGCGGTCGACCGCAAGCGCTCGCCGCTGTGCTGGTTTGGCGGCTACTACGGCATGCCGACCAAGGCCTTTGTCGACCACTATTACTTGAGTGGCGATATCGTTGAGCTGAACGAAGACGCAAGCATCAGTTTCGTCGGCCGCAACGACGACGTGATCACCACCTCCGGTTATCGCGTCGGCCCGTTCGATGTCGAAAGCGCGCTGATCGAACACCCGGCTGTCATCGAAGCCGCCGTCATAGGCAAACCCGACCCGCAGCGCACCGAGTTGATCAAGGCGTTTGTGGTACTGCACGGCAATTACCCGCCGAGCGCCGAGTTGGCTGAAGTCCTGCGTCTGCACGTGCGCCAGCACCTTGCCGCGCACGCTTACCCGCGTGAGATCGAGTTCGTCGAGCAATTGCCAAAGACCCCGAGCGGCAAGTTGCAGCGGTTTATTCTGCGTAACCAGGAAGTTGCCAAAATCGCAGGTGGTTGATAGCTCACGCAGACCAGTCAACGACTTTCTCGGTCATACCGTACTTTGGATTTCTGAGGGAGATCGATGTGTCAGTGCCTGCCGATATGCCAACTCATCTAATCATGGACAACTACACGACTCACAAAACTGACAAGGGGAAGGCTTGCGCCACTGGAAATAGCCAGTCACGCTACCACTCTAGCGGCAGGGGCGCATTTGAATTTCGTGCGCGCAGCTAGATGAACGAACGTTCATGATTGCAGTAGTCAACTTGGTGTGCTCATGACGCCCGACTAATCATGAAAATTCGCCAGGAGCCGGTTCGGCATTTTCGGCAGACCAGAGAGCGTATCCTTAACCAGTTTCGTGAAAACATTACTGACAGCTCGTCGGAAATTGGATGGATATATCCGATCAAATACTCATCCACACCAGTTATTATTGACGGCAGGTGGGGTGTACACTTCGCAGTACAACGTAGAAGTGTACATAGACGAAAAACCATTTAAATCATATGACTAGGCTATTGTTCGAGTCGCCCTCGGGCACCGAATGCAAAAATAAACCGACTGATGAAGTCGGTTTATTTTTGCCTGCGATTTGCCCCTGAACCTGATGCGCCAAGGCTGACAACCCATCGCGCGCAACCGATCTCGCAACAGCCTCATGCGCCACCCAGCCCAGCAGTGCAAGAGGCTGCTGTGGGCGTGTTCATCAGCGGCAGTGTTTCCAGTGCATCGGCCAGGAAGTCGACAAACACCCGTACTTTCTGCGGCATATGCCTCTGGCTCGTGTAAAGCGCATAGATAGAGCGCCGAGGCATCGACTGCCCGCAGAGCACCTGCAGCAACTGGCCGCTGTCGAGCAAAGGCTGGGCGATGAACGAGGGTAAAGCACCGATACCCAGGCCAGCCAGCAACATATCGCTAAGCATCAGGCTGTTATCCACCGCAAGGCGCACAGGCAGCTCCAGACGGCTGATACCTTGCGGGCCTTGCAGGTGCCAACTGTCGGGGTACTCGGCCAGGCGATACGCCAGGCAGCTGTGTGCGCGCAGATCCTCAACGCGATGGGGAGTGCCTTTGGCCAGCAGATAAGCCGGAGCAGCGCAGATCACCTGCTGAACTTCGCCCAGGCGTCGGGCGATCAGCGAGGAATCGGGCAGACGGCGTCGGATCCTGAGCGAAACATCAAAACCCTCGCTGATTACGTCCAGCAGGCGGTCGTTGAGGGTAAGCTCGACCTTGAGCTCTGGGTAGCGCTGCATGAACGCCACCAAGATCGGCGACAGCACCTTGAGCCCAAACGACAGCGGCGCGTTGACCCGTAAACGGCCGCTGGGTTCGCTGGCGCCGACCTGGGTGGCACGCTCCAGGGCGTCCAGCTCATCAAGCAGGTGGCAACATTCGCTGAAATACGCCTGGCCAGCTTCCGACAGGCTCATACGGCGGGTGGTGCGCAGTAGCAGCAGGCTGCCCAGGCGTTCCTCCAACTGCCGTACCTGCTTGCTCACGGCGGCTGTGGATTGCCCCAGGTCGACGGCGGCAAGGCTGAAGCTGTCGCGCTCAACCACGCGGCGAAAGGTACGCATGGCCACCAACACATCCATATTGTTTCTCCTGGGTTGAATATCATTCAATCAAAGACCTGATTATCCATTAATCCACAACCCATAACATGGCCGCTCCCTTTACTGGAGTCATGACATGTTGTTGAGTTCGTGGATCAAAAACCTCACCGGGCTGGCCGTCTTCTCGATGCTCAGTTGCCTGTGCAGCGCTGATGTGCAGGTCAAGCCCACGGTGGGTATAAGCCCCTGGGGCGAGAAGGATGAGATCGGGCGCCTGAACCTGATGACCCCACAGTCGCAGGCGGCGATTTTGGCCCGGGTCAATGGGGGCCAGGCCTACGACCTGGCGGTGGAGTACTTTGTCGGCATGCCCAGCTGGCAGGCAGCAGGTGATCCGGCTTACCAGATGTGGATGACCCATACTCCCCATGGCAATGTCATCGCAGACCCGATGCAGGTTGGCGATGCTATGAACGAGCACGTCAGCTACAGCGGCTCGGCGGTGTCGATGTACGCCCATACCGGTACTCATATTGACGCCCTCAATCATTTTGGCCTCGACGGCAAGATCTGGAACGGCTTTCGCGCTGACCAGCACCTGGGTGACCGTGGCTGGAACGTCACGGGCGCAGAAAAGCTGCCACCGATCATCGCCCGCGGGGTGATGATCGATGTCGCCGCGGCCAAGGGCCTGGATCAACTGGCTGACAACTACCGCATCACTCGCAGTGATTTACAGCAGGCACTGACCAAGCAGCGAGTTGCGCTGGAGAAGGGTGATGTGGTGCTGATTCGCACCGGGCGTATGCGTGACTATGAGCACGCTCAGGTGTATATGGCCAACCCGCCGGGCCTGAGCCTGGATGCGGCGAAGTTTCTGGTGGAAAGCAGTGGCGCGATGGTGGTCGGTGCCGACAACCTGAGTTTTGAAACCTTCCCCTCCGAGGTCGAGGGCAACTACCTGCCGCTGCACACTTACCTGTTGGCCATGCAGGGCGCACCAATCATTGAGTTGGTGAATCTGGAAGGTTTGTCCCGAGACCAAGTTTACCAATTCGCCTTTGTAGGGGCCTCACTGAAGCTGCGCGGAGCAGATGCGGCGCCGATGCGCCCAATCGCCTTGCCCATCCACTGACGCTGCCTGCCTGATAGCTCGCGCAACATGCAGCGAGCCCGTGAAGCAACAGTTTCACGGGCCCAAGGTTGATGTTTTTCAGACGCTACGCTAGAAGTTGGTGCGCAGCGTAAAGGTCATGTTGCGCGGTGCACCATAGTAGTTTTGCGACTCCACTGGCCCGGTCTGAGCGTAATAGACACGGTCGAAGATGTTTTCCATGTTCATCGCCAGGTTCACGTTTTGGGTGATGTCGTAGGCGATACGCGCGTTATACAGCGCATAACCCGAACCTTCGTGCTTCACGCCGCTGCCCAGCATGTAGGTCCCACTCTGAATACGTGTACCGGCACCCACTTGCCACTTGGCAAACTCGCCGGGCAGTGTGTAGTTGGCCCATACACGCGCAGCATGAGCAGGCATCTGGGTCAGGAAACTGCGCCCCTCCAGGCTCACATCGTCCGGATTTTCCAGATAGCGGCTACGGGTGTAGGTATAGCTGGCACTAAGTTGCAAACCCGTCATGACCCTGCCGTTGACCTCGGCTTCAAACCCTTCCGAACGGACTTTGCCGCCGGCGATGTAACACAGCGTAGTGAATGGACTGTTGCACGGAGATGCATAGGATTTGTCGATCTGTGCCCGACCATTGAAGTTGGTTTGGTAGATCGCAAACGAGGTGTTGAGTGAGCCCTCGTAAAACTCGCCTTTCAGGCCCAGCTCATAGGTTTCCCCAGAGCGTGGGGCCAAAGTGTTGCCGGCATAAGTCATGTAGTCGGTTTGTGGGGAGAAGATTTCAGCGTAACTGCCATACGCCGACCAGTTTTGCGTCAGTTCATACACCAGCCCGTAGAAGGGAACGACCTTGGCATTGGTTTTCTGGCCGGTGAGTTTGGATACGCCGCTTGGTTCGGCAATCTGGTCCTGGCTATAGTCCCACCAACTGACGCGGGCACCGACAATGACATCCAGCGGATCCAGCACGTTCATACGCAAAGACCCGTAGACGCCTTGCTGGTCGAGCGTCGACTTGACGGTACGGTAGCGGTCCAGGCGATCGTATCGCGGGGGGATGAAATCGATGATGTTCGGGATGTTTTGCGTTTCCGTGTACCACTGCGTGTCGTAACGCCCGGAATCGCGCCTGGCGTGAGTGACGTTGCCACCGAGGATCACTTCGTGACGGCGCTCAAACAGTTCAAAGTGGCCATTGAGGTAAGCGTCGGTGTTGTACTGATAGTTGTTTTCCGAACGGCTTTCCGCCCAGTTGTAGCCACCGCCGTGGGTCAGCGGATCAATCAGGCCGCCAGTGTTGCTGTAAATGGTGTCCAGGTTCAGTTTGGTGTAGTTGGTGGTCAGGCTCATCCGCCAATCGTCGTTGAGCTGGTGCTTGGCTTCAAGGAACACCTGAGTGGTTTCCACATCGTTGTAGTCCGATGGCGAGCTCAGGTTGGTCGAGCGCTTCCAGTCAATGTTCGCACCGGTCTTGTAGGCCGGAAGACCGAAGTCCATCACCCCACGATTGTTCACGTTCTGGTAGGAAAAGCCGGCGCTTATCAGCGTTTGAGGCGACAGGTCGAACTCCAGGACGCCATAACTGGAAGAACGCTCGGTCTTGGCGTTGTCATAAAAGTAACCGCGGTCGCCGTAGGAGGTTACCAGGCGGCCACGAACACTCTTGTCTTCATTTAGCGGACCTTGCACGTCGATTTGCTGACGATAGTTGTCCCAGCGCCCCGCAGACGTGGTGGTACTGATGTGGAAGTCTGATGAGGCGCGTTTGCGCACCAGGTTGATGGCACCACCGGGCGAGCCTGCCCCCTGAAACAGGCCGGCTGAGCCCTTGAGCAATTCAACCCGCTCGTAAGGAACCAGGTCAGCCCAGTTCTGCGAAGTAATGCTGTTGCCGTTTGGCAGCGGTATGCCGTTGATCTGGTAGTTGTCGATCTGAAAACCACGCGCATAAGGCTGGTTGTCACCCACCATGTAGCCGTATGTAATCACCCCGGGCAGGCTGTTGTAGACGTCATCCAGGGTCTGGATGTTCTGATCCTTGATACGCTGGGCCGTGAGTACCGAGATGCTCTGCGGAGTATCCTTGAGCGCACGCTCGCTTTTGCCGATGCTCACAGCCCCCGTCGTGTACGAGAGCGTGTCCTCGGTATTGATGCCCAACCCGCCAGCCTGAATGCTGGTTGCACCCAGTTCCAGTGCATCGTTGTTGTCGGGAGCGGCAATCAGATAAGTGCCATCGGCGGTTTTCTGCGCCACCAAGCCAGTGTTGCCGACGATACGCTCCAACGCCTGTTCGACACTGAGCTGCGCGCGCAGCGCCACGGCCTGGCGTCCTTCGGCAGCATCCGTAGCGAACAGGATTCGACTACCGGTCTGTGCCGCCAAGGCGTTGAGCGATTTATCCAACGCCTGGGCCGGGATATCCAGCGAATATACGGTGCTTTTTGCGTGGACGATGCTTGCCAGCAGCAGGCCGCTCGCAAGCAGGCTCAGGCGAAGCAATGACGTGTTCTTACCCATGTTTTCCCCATTTGAACAGTCGATAGAAGCGTTCTTCATGGGGTTGGCGTACAGGTGCAGTCAGATGTTGAGGTCGACCTGGAAATAATTCCCATTTGTGCAACGCGCACTCTTTAATCAGCGAGCTTTACTGAAGCTGACGGTGCCGTCTGCGGCGCGAGCGATGTTCACTGGCAGGATCGACGGCAACAGGCCGACAAGCGCCTCGACCGAGCCGCTGTCAAACTCACCGGAGAGGCGCAGTTCGCCGACCTGCGCATCGGCCAACCGTAGCGGTTTGTGCCGGTAATGCTGAAGGTCCGCAATCACCTCGCGCAAAGGCGTGCCGTCGAAGCGCAACTTGCCCTGACGCCAGGCAGTGAGGGCAGCGACATCGACCGGCATCACCTCGCCCAGTTGCACGGATGACGCTCGCAGTTGCTGGCCGGCGTTCAGTCTCACCGCTGCTGTGCGATGGCTACTGACTTCAACGGCGCCTTCAATGACCCCCACGTCCACGCCGCGCACGTCACTGCGCACATCAAATACAGTGCCTATATCACGCACACTGACGCCTTGGCTGCGCACGATGAAAGGCGTATCGGCATGCACTACGCTGAACAGCGCCTGGCCGTGAATCAGTTCCAATTGACGGCTGCGCAGGCGCGTCTCAATGATCAAGTGACTGCCGGAATTCAACTCGACGCGACTGCCGTCAGCCAGCTGAAGCTGTTCGCGCTGACCTATCGCAACCTGAATGTCTTCGTGCTGCCACGCGGGGTCCAGCAACCAGATGGCACCGCTCAGGGCCAGCACCAGAGTGCCTGCACAAGCCACATTTCTGCGCTTGCGGCGACTCTGGGTCATTGCCTTGCCTTCGGCCAGCAGGGCCTCCCTGGACGGCGTGCGTTCGCGTAATGCCTCGGCAAATGGCTGTAACGGATCGCCCCCCTCAGGACGACGGTCTTTGTCGAATGTGCCCGGGTGACTCATGGTTGCGCCTGCCGTTGCATCAGCCGACGTGCAGGTTCCCAGCGCAGAATGATGGCAGCCATTGCACGGCCGAAATGCTGGGTGACCATGTTCAGGGAAATCTCCAACTCTTCGGCAATTTCACGCTGCGCCATGCCATGGATACGATGCAGCAAAAAGACCTGGCGCTGGCGCGCCGGCAGCGCCTCGATGATTGCCAGCAGGGCGCGCACGTGTTGTTCGAACTCGACTGCCCGCGCACCGTCCCAACTGTCCATCCCCTGTTCGGCTGACAGCTGCGCTTGAACGTACAGGCTACGCGTGCGCTCGGCGCGGATACGATCAACGGCGCGGTTGAAACTCACCTTGCGCAGAAATGCCAAAGGTAGTGCGACTTTTTCCTTGGGCGGCTTTTCGAGAATCTGGATACAGACGTCATGAACAAGATCACGAGCAAAGTGTCTGCCGTTGAAACGAAGCCGGATGTACTCCACCAACGCATCGTAGTGCAGGGTCAGCGCAGTCATCAGCTCTTCATTGGGCGACGTCTTCGACATGGTAATCAAACGGCATTGATGAGAATGTGTCTCACTATATCAACATTTTTGCGACGTTTGCGAGCCGTCCGCTGGTGTTCTTCAAACTCGGTATCTGTCGCGCAGTGAGCTGCTTTGAAAAAACCCGCGACGTTACGTTGCCCCCGTGTTCGGGGCTTGCTATCAAATCAGACAGTGCCTTTCCTGGGCCCGTTCGCCAGCAACGCTG
>NZ_JAAHBU010000079.1 GCF_010671725.1 Pseudomonas brassicae
AGCCAGCTCCCACAGGGGTTCCGCGAACACCACAGAAACCTGTGGGAGCTGGCTTGCCAGCGAAGAGGCCCTCAGACCACAAACAGATCCATGAACCGGTGCACCGCCGTCGCCTCAAGCTTCACCTGATCCGCGCACAAGGCAAAAATCTCGGCCGAACGCTGGGCCGTGAAGCGCGTTGCCAGGTTTGCCTTGAACTTGTCTTCCAGCAGCGCGATACCCTGCTCACGCCGGCGCCGATGCCCGATCGGGTACTCAACCACTACCTGTTCGGTGCTTGAGCCATCACTGAAGAACACCTGCACGGCATTGGCGATCGAGCGCTTGTCCGCCTCCAGGTATTCACGACTGAAACGCGGATCTTCCACGATCACCATCTTGTCGCGCAGGCGATCGATAACCGGATGCGCGGCGTGAAAATCATCCTCGTAGTGCTCGGCGACCAGGCTACCGAATACCAGCGGCACCGCCGTCATGTATTGCAGGCAGTGGTCGCGGTCCGCCGCATTGGCCAGCGCACCCACCTTGGAAATGATACGGATCGCCGACTCGTGGGTGGTGATCTCGATGCGCTCGATCTCATGCAGGCGGTTGCGTACCTGCGGGTGCAAGATCAGCGCCGCCTCACAGGCCGTCTGCGCGTGGAACTCGGCCGGGAAGCTGATCTTGAACAGCACGTTCTCCATCACATAGCTGCCGAACGGCTGCGAAAAGCTGAAGGCGCGCTTGCCCTCGGGCTTGAGCGCCAGGTCCTTGTTGGTATGGCTGAACAGTACGTCGTACAAACCCCACTGCGGCGCCGTGAGCACCCCGGGGATGCCCATCTCGCCGCGCAGGGCGATGTCTGCCAGGCGCACCCCACGGCTCGAAGCGTCGCCGGCCGCCCACGATTTGCGCGAACCGGCATTGGGCGCGTGGCGGTAGGTGCGCAGTGCCTGGCCATCGACAAAGGCGTGCGACAACGCCGCCAGCAGTTGCTCGCGGGTGGCCCCCATCAACCTGGCACACACGGCGGTGGACGCGACCTTGACCAGCAGCACATGGTCCAGGCCCACCCTGTTGAAGGAATTTTCCAGTGCGATCACACCCTGGATCTCGTGGGCCATGATCATGGCTTGGAGTACTGCGTGCATCGTCAGCGGCGCCTCGCCATTGGCCACACGCCGCTGCGAGAGGTGGTCAGCCACCGCCAGGATGCCACCCAGGTTGTCGGAGGGGTGGCCCCACTCTGCCGCCAGCCAGGTGTCGTTGTAATCCAGCCAGCGCACAGTGCAACCAATGTCCCAGGCCGCCTTGACCGGGTCGAGCCGGTAAGAGGTGCCTGGCACCCGCGCGCCATGAGGCACCACGGTACCTTCCACCAGGGGCCCCAGGTGCTTGGTGCACTCGGGGAACCGCAACGCCAGTAGACCGCAGCCCAGGGTATCCATCAGGCAATGGCGCGCGGTGTCCAGCGCCTCCCCCGGCCGGGCCGAAAACTGCAGGACATAGTCGGCAATATCCTGCAGCACCCGGTCATAGTCGGGGCGATTGTTCAGGTCAACATTGGCACTCATCTCACATCTCTCTGTTCACTAGGGGTGAAGGGAGAGCCGAGCACCGCTGTGCCTAGAAGGCATCGCCGGGTACACGTACCCAGCCCTCCATCAGCACACGGGCACTGCGGCTCATGATGGCTTTGGTAACCGTCCAGTCGCCCTGCACCTGGCGCGCCTCGGCGCCGACGCGCAACGTGCCCGAGGGGTGGCCGAAACGCACGGCACTGCGCGGCCCGCCGCCGGCGGCGAGGTTGACCAGGGTGCCCGGAATGGCGGCGGCAGTGCCGATGGCCACGGCGGCGGTGCCCATCATGGCGTGGTGCAGCTTGCCCATGGACAGCGCCCGCACCAACAGGTCGATGTCTGCGCCCGCCACGGTCTTGCCGCTGGACGACTGATAGGTGGCCGGTGCGGCGACAAACGCCACCTTGGGCGTGTGCTGACGCTGGGCGGCCTGCTCGATGTGTTCGATCAGCCCCATGCGCAGCGCGCCATGGGCACGAATGGCCTCGAAACGCGCCAGGGCCTCGGGGTCGGCGTTGATCGCGTCCTGCAGTTCGGTGCCGCTGTAGCCCAGGGCCTGGGCGTCGATGAAGATGGTGGGGATGCCGGCGTTGATCATGGTCGCCTGCAAGGTGCCGACACCCGGCACCTCAAGCGCGTCGACCAGGTTGCCGGTCGGGAACATCGAGCCGCCCGCGCCGTCTTCATCGGCGGCCGGGTCGAGAAACTCGAGTTGCACCTCGGCGGCCGCAAAGGTCACACCGTCGAGTTCGAAGTCGCCGGTTTCCTGCACCTGGCCCTCGCTGATCGGTACATGGGCAATGATGGTCTTGCCGATGTTGGCCTGCCAGATGCGCACCACCGCCACGCCATTGCGCGGGAGGCGTGCAGGGTCGACCAGGCCGGCGCTGATCGCGAACGAGCCAACGGCAGCCGAGAGGTTGCCGCAGTTGCCGCTCCAGTCGACGAACGCCTTGTCGATGGCGACCTGGCCGAACAAGTAGTCCACATCATGCTCGGGCTTGATGCTGCGCGACACAATCACCGTCTTGCTGGTACTGGAGGTGGCGCCACCCATGCCGTCGATCTGCTTGCCGTAGGGATCGGGGCTACCGATGACGCGCAGCAACAGTGCATCACGCGCCGCGCCGGGCAACTGGGCGGCCTCGGGCAGGTCCTTGAGGTTGAAGAACACACCTTTGCTGGTACCACCGCGCATGTAGGTGGCGGCGATCTTGATCTGGGGTACGTGAGCCATGGGAATCTTGTCCTGTCGTCATTCGCAATCTGCAGGCTGCCCACACCCCTCTGTGGGAGCTGGCTTGCCAGCGAAGCAGACGCTGCGGTAATGGCACACACCGCGTCGCACCCTTCGCTGGCAAGCCAGCTCCCACAGGGGCCGGGCCAGCCTTGCGTTACTTGATCAAACCGCCACCGCCGACTCGAGGAAGTCCTGGGCAAAGCGCTGCAGCACCCCGCCCGCCTCGTAGATCGACACTTCTTCGGCGGTGTCCAGGCGGCAGGTGACCGGCACTTCCAGCCGCTCGCCATTGCGCCGGGTGATGACCAGGGTCAGGGTCGCCCGCGGCGTACGCTGGCCCAGCACATCGAACGTCTCGCTGCCGTCGATGCCCAGGGTCTTGCGGTCGGTGCCCGGCTTGAACTCCAGCGCCAACACGCCCATGCCCACCAGGTTGGTGCGGTGGATGCGCTCGAAGCCTTCGGCGACGATGGCTTCAACACCCGCCAGGCGCACGCCCTTGGCTGCCCAGTCACGCGACGAACCCTGACCGTAGTCGGCACCGGCCACGATGATCAGCGGCTGCTTGCGCTGCATGTAGGTCTCGATCGCCTCCCACATCCGCGTGACCTTGCCTTCGGGCTCGATGCGCGCCAGCGAACCCTGCCTGACCTTGCCGTCCTCCAGCACCATCTCGTTGAACAGCTTGGGGTTGGCAAAGGTGGCGCGCTGCGCCGTCAGGTGATCGCCGCGATGGGTCGCATAAGAGTTGAAGTCTTCTTCCGGCAAACCCATTTTTGCCAGGTATTCGCCCGCCGCGCTGTCGAGCATGATGGCGTTGGACGGCGACAAGTGGTCGGTGGTGATGTTGTCCGGCAACACCGCCAGCGGGCGCATGCCCTTGAGGCTGCGCTCGCCGGCCAGAGCGCCTTCCCAGTACGGCGGACGGCGGATGTAGGTACTCATACCGCGCCAGGCGTACAGCGGGTCGACCTTGGGCCCGGTGTCTTCATGCACCGCGAACATCGGGATGTACACCTGGCGGAACTGCTCGGGTTTGACCGCCGCCTTGACCACCGCGTCGATCTCTTCGTCACTCGGCCAGATATCCTTGAGGCGGATTTCCTTGCCATCGACCACGCCCAGCACATCCTTCTCGATGTCGAAGCGGATGGTGCCGGCAATCGCATAGGCCACCACCAGCGGCGGCGAGGCCAGGAACGCCTGCTTGGCATACGGATGGATACGCCCGTCGAAGTTGCGGTTGCCCGACAACACCGCGGTGGCATACAGGTCGCGGTCGATGATCTCCTGCTGGATCACCGGGTCGAGCGCACCGGACATGCCGTTGCAGGTGGTACAGGCGAACGCCACGATGCCAAAACCGAGCTGCTCCAGCTCGTCATCCAGGCCGGCTTCCTTGAGGTACAGGGCGACCGTCTTGGAGCCCGGCGCCAGCGACGACTTGACCCATGGCTTGCGTGCCAGGCCGAGCTTGTTGGCATTGCGCGCCAGCAAACCGGCGGCAATCACGTTGCGCGGGTTGCTGGTATTGGTGCAACTGGTGATGGCCGCAATGATGACCGCGCCGTCAGGCATCTGCCCCGCCACCTCGTCCCACTGCCCCGCAATGCCGCGTGCCGCCAGCTCGCTGGTGGCCACCCGCGCATGCGGGTTGGACGGGCCGGCCATGTTGCGCACCACGCTCGACAGGTCGAACTGCAGGCCGCGCTCGTACTCGGCATTGGCCAGGCTGTCGGACCACAGGCCGGCGACCTTGGCGTAGGTTTCCACCAGCTTGACCTGCGCGTCTTCACGCCCGGTGAGCTTGAGGTAGTCGATGGTCTGCTGGTCGATGGAGAACATCGCGGCAGTCGCACCGTATTCCGGGGCCATGTTGGAGATGGTCGCGCGATCGCCCAGGGTCAGCGCACGCGCGCCTTCGCCGTAGAACTCCAGGTACGCACCAACCACCTTGGCCTTGCGCAGAAACTCGGTCAGCGCCAGCACCACGTCGGTGGCGGTGATGCCCGGCTGCGGCTTGCCGGTGAGCTGCACGCCGACGATCTCCGGCAGGCGCATCCACGAGGCGCGGCCGAGCATCACGTTTTCGGCTTCCAGGCCACCGACGCCAATGGCGATCACGCCCAGCGCATCCACATGCGGGGTGTGGCTGTCGGTGCCGACGCAGGTATCGGGGTAGGCCACGCCGTGCTCGGCATGGATCACCGGTGACATCTTCTCCAGGTTGATCTGGTGCATGATGCCGTTGCCCGGCTGGATCACGTCGACGTTCTTGAACGCCTTCTTGGTCCAGTTGATGAAGTGGAAGCGGTCTTCGTTGCGACGGTCTTCGATGGCGCGGTTCTTCTCGAATGCCTGCGGGTCGAAACCGCCGCATTCCACCGCCAGCGAATGGTCGACGATCAGTTGCACCGGCACCACCGGGTTGACCTGAGCCGGGTCGCGCCCATGTCGGCGATGGCGTCACGCAAGCCGGCCAGGTCCACCAGTGCAGTCTGGCCCAGGATGTCGTGGCACACCACGCGGGCCGGATACCAGGGGAAGTCGAGGTCGCGCTTGCGCTCGATCAGTTGGCTGAGTGACGCCTCGAGGGTGGCAGGGTCACAACGGCGCACGAGGTTTTCGGCCAGTACGCGGGAGGTATAGGGCAGCGTGTCGTAGGCGCCGGGGCGGATGGCGTCGATGGCGGCACGGGCGTCGAAGTAATCGAGCGTGGTGCCCGGCAGGTTTTTGCGAAATTCAGTATTCATGGACGCGGGACTCAATCACGGATAAGTCGGTGGTACGCAGTACCGCTCCCACAAGGATCAGCGTGGGTCCCGGCATCGGTACTGCGCGCCAGTCTCAGCGTTGTTCGATTGGCACGAACTTGCGCTGTTCGACGCCGGTGTACTCGGCGCTCGGGCGGATGATGCGGTTGTTGGCACGCTGCTCGAATACATGCGCCGCCCAGCCGGTCAGGCGCGAGCAGACGAAGATCGGCGTGAACAGCTTGGTCGGGATGCCCATGAAGTGGTACGCCGAGGCATGGTAGAAGTCGGCGTTGGGGAACAGTTTCTTCTGCTCCCACATGGTCTTGTCGATGGCCTCGGAGACCGGGTACAGCACCGTGTCACCCACCTCGTCGGCAAGCTGTTTCGACCAGCCCTTGATCACTTCGTTACGCGGGTCGGACTCCTTGTAGATGGCATGCCCGAAACCCATGATCTTGTCCTTGCGCTCGAGCATGCCCAGGGTGCCGGCAACCGCTTCCTGCGGGGTCTTGAAGCGTTCGATCATCTCCATGGCCGCCTCGTTGGCACCGCCGTGCAGCGGGCCGCGCAGCGAGCCGATGGCGGCGGTGACGCAGGAGTACAGGTCGGACAGGGTCGAGGCACACACCCGCGCGGTGAAGGTCGATGCGTTGAACTCGTGCTCTGCATACAGGATCAACGACACGTTCATCACCTTGACGTGCAGCTCGCTCGGCTTCTTGCCGTGCAGCAGGTGCAGGAAGTGCCCGCCCAGGGTGTCTTCATCACTGGTGCAGTCGATGCGTACGCCATGGTGGCTGAAGCGATACCAGTAGCACATCACCGCCGGGAACAGCGCCAGCAGGCGGTCGGTCTTTTCGTGCTGCAGGTCGAAGCTCAGCTCCGGCTCCAGGGTACCGAGCACCGAGGACGCGGTGCGCATCACGTCCATCGGGTGGGCGGTAACGGGAATGCGCTCAAGCACTTCCTTGAGGGCCTGCGGCAGGTCGCGCAGGGCCTTGAGCGTGTGCTGGTACTCGCTCAGCTCGGCCTGGGTCGGCAGTTCGCCGTACAGCAGCAGGTAGGCGACCTCTTCGAACAGCGCGTGCTCGGCCAGGTCACGAACATCGTAACCCCGATAGGTCAGCCCGGCACCGGCCTGGCCCACGGTCGACAGTGCGGTTTGCCCGGCCACTTGACCACGCAGGCCGGCACCACTGAGTACTTTTGCTTCGGCCATTGGTTTTCTCCACTCTTGAATTTGTTATGGGAAACGGCTGATTACGGTGTGTAGCGGCTCAGCTGTTTTTCTGAGCGAACAGTGCATCGAGCTTCTGCTCGAACACGTGGTAGTCGATGGCGTCGTACAGCTCCATGCGAGTCTGCATGGTATCGATGACGTTTTTCTGCGTGCCGTCGCGGCGCAGCGCGGTGTAGACATTCTCGGCGGCCTTGTTCATGGCACGGAACGCCGACAGCGGGTACAGCACCAGTGACACATCCACCGAGGCCAGTTCGTCGGTGGTGTACAGCGGCGTGGCACCAAACTCGGTGATGTTGGCCAGGATCGGCGCCTGCACCCGGGTGGCGAAGGTCTTGTACATCGACAGCTCGGTGATGGCCTCGGGGAAGATCATGTCGGCGCCCGCCTCGACGCAGGCGGCAGCGCGGTCCAGCGCGGCCTCCAGGCCTTCGACGGCCAGCGCGTCGGTGCGCGCCATGATCACGAAGCTGTCGTCGGTACGTGCATCCACAGCGGCCTTGATGCGGTCGACCATCTCCTGTTGCGAGACGATCTCCTTGTTCGGGCGGTGACCGCAGCGCTTGGCGCCGACCTGGTCCTCGATATGGATGGCGGCGGCGCCGAACTTGATCATCGACCTGACCGTGCGCGCCACGTTGAACGCCGAGGAACCGAAACCGGTGTCCACGTCGACCAGCAGCGGCAGGTCGCATACGTCGGTGATGCGCGCACGTCGGTGAGCACGTCATCCAGCCCGGTAATGCCCAGGTCGGGCAACCCGAGCGAGCCCGCCGCTACCCCGCCACCGGACAGATAGATGGCCTTGAACCCGGCACGCTTGGCCAGCAACGCATGGTTGGCATTGATGGCGCCGACGACCTGCAGCGGGTGCTCGGCGGCGACCGCATCACGAAAACGCTGGCCGGGACTGCTTTTCTGACTCATGACTCACCTCGTGGGCTGTTGGCGGTGGCGTCTTTGTAGTGACGCTCGATGTTGCGCTTGGAGGCGCCGATGTGACGGCGCATCAGTAATTCGGCCAATTCGCCGTCACGTTCGGCGATGGCATCGAGAATCCGGTGGTGCTCGGCGAACGCCTGGCGCGGCCGGTTGGGCGTGGCGGAGAACTGGATGCGGTACATGCGCACCAGTTGGTACAGCTCGCCGCACAGCATCTGCACCAGGGTGCGGTTGCCACTGCCCTGGATGATCCGGTAATGGAAGTCGAAGTCGCCTTCCTGCTGGTAGTAACCCAGCCCGGCCTGGAACGCGGCATCGCGCTCGTGGGTATCAAGCACCCGACGCAGCTCGTCGATCTCGGCTACGCTCATGCGTTCAGCGGCCAGGCGACAGGCCATGCCCTCCAGCGACTCGCGGATCTCGTACAGTTCGATCAGCTCGGCATGGCTCAACGACACCACCCGCGCCCCGACATGCGGCACGCGCACCAGCAGGCGCTGGCCTTCGAGGCGGTGAATGGCCTCGCGCAGCGGGCCGCGGCTGATACCGTAGGTGCGCGCCAGCTCGGGCTCGGAGATCTTGCTGCCCGGGGCGATCTCGCCCTTGACGATGGCGGCCTGGATGCGCCGGAAGACGTTTTCGGAGAGGGTTTCCGAATCGTCCTGAACCGCGACAGTGGCGTGGGCTGCGTCCAGCATATTGTCGACACCTTTAAAATCGATACGGCCAAAACTAGCCAAATAGCCGGTAACAGTCAAAGACAAAATGAATATTGTCGACAATCGTCTAATAACGAACTTCAAGCCTGTCAGTGTTGTCTGACTCCAGCCGCTGGCATCGACACACCAGCGTGATAGAATGCCGCCGCCTCTGAGGGGGCGAACCCCACAGCATCGCGCCAGGATTTATGAGACTCACGCCCTTTCTACTGTTACTCAGCCTCTGTGGGCTGCCTGCCCTGAGCCAGGCGGCGGACAAGACCGTCTACGGCCTTAATGAATACGCCCGCCTTGCCGATATCGACCTGGAGGTCGCGGCCAAGCTCGACACCGGGGCCAAGACCGCCTCGTTGAGCGCGCGCGACATCAAGCGCTTCAAACGCAATGGCGAGTCCTGGGTACGCTTCTACCTGGCAATTGACGCTGCCCACTCGCATCCGATAGAACGACCGCTGGCCCGCGTCAGCAAGATCAAGCGACGCGCTGGCGACTACAACCCGGACGAAGGCAAGGCCTACACCGCCCGCCCGGTGATTGCGCTGAATATCTGCATGGGCACGGCCCTGCGCAGTATCGAAGTGAACCTGACCGACCGCAGTGCCTTCCAGTACCCGCTGCTGATCGGCTCCGAGGCACTCAAGCACTTCGATGCGCTGGTCGACCCAAGCCTTAAATACGCTGCCGGCAAACCCGCCTGCGCCACTGACGCTCATACCGCAGAGTAATTCCGATGCGCTCTCTTACCCTTCATTTGAAAGTCCTGATCACCCTCCTGGTACTGCTGGGTGTGTCGATCACGGCGTATCAGATCTTCATGCTCGGCATTCCGGTCACCGAGGACGAAACCGACGACCTGTGGAACATCGACGCCAAGGTCGAGTTCGTCGCCAGCCCCAAGGACCCGATCAAGATCCAGATGTTCGTGCCGCCGCTGAGCCGTGACTATGTCAGCCTCAACGAGAGCTTCATCTCCAACAACTATGGCGTGAGCGTCAACCGCGTCGATGGCAACCGCAAGGTGACCTGGTCGGCCCGCCGGGCCAACGGCAACCAGACGCTGTACTACCGCCTGGTGCTGACCAAGCGCTACAGCAGCGAGAAGGTCAAGATCAAAGGCCCGACCTTCCGTGACAGCCAGCCGGTCGAAGGCCCCGAGAAGATCGCCGCCGAAGCCCTGATGGCGCCTATCCGCCAGCACTCGGCCGACGTCGAGACCTTTGTCAGCGAGACCATCAAGCGGGTCAACAACCCCAACGATGACAACGTCAAGCTGCTGCTGGCCGGGGATGCCTCGTCGTTGAACAAGGCCAAGGTCATCGACCTGCTGCTGTCGATCGCCCACGTGCCGATCGAGAAGGTGCACACCATCCGCCTGCTGGCCGACCAGCCGCAGAGCCCTGAACTGTGGCTACGCAGCTTCAATGGCAACGACTGGCTGTACTTCAACCCGGACACCGGCGAGCAGGGCCTGCCCTCCGACCGCCTGCTGTGGTGGACCGGTGATGATCCGCTGATCACCGTTGACGGCGGCAAGAAGGTCAATGTCAGCTTCAGCATGAACAACAGCGAGATGAATGCCATCCGCCTGGCCAAGCTGACCGACGAGAACACCGACGCCGACTTCCTCGAATACTCGCTGTACGGGCTGCCGCTGCAGACCCAGCAGACCTTCATGATCATGGTGATGATCCCGATCGGGGTGCTGGTGATCCTGATCCTGCGCAACCTGATCGGCCTGCAGACACTGGGCACCTTCACCCCAGTGCTGATCGCGCTGGCCTTCCGTGAAACCCAGCTGGGCTTCGGCATCATCCTGTTCACGGTGATCACCGCGCTGGGCCTGTCACTGCGCTCCTACCTTGAGCACCTCAAGCTGCAGATGCTGCCGCGCCTGTCGGTGGTGCTGACCTTCGTGGTGGTGCTGATCGCGGCCATCAGCCTGTTCAGCCACAAGCTGGGCCTGGAGCGCGGCCTGTCGGTGGCGCTGTTCCCGATGGTGATCCTGACCATGACCATCGAACGCCTGTCGATCACCTGGGAAGAGCGCGGCGGTGGCCATGCGATGAAAGTCGCCATCGGCACCCTCTTCGCCGCCTCGATCGCGCACCTGCTGATGAGCGTGCCGGAGCTGGTGTACTTCGTCTTCACCTTCCCGGCGGTGCTGCTGATCCTGGTGGGCTTCATGCTGGCGATGGGTCGCTACCGCGGCTACCGCCTGACGGAGCTGATGCGCTTCAAGGCCTTCGTGAAGGCTGACGCCTGATGTTCGGTCTCTGGAAAACCTGGAAAGCCCTGGAGGCCAGGGGCATCATGGGTATCAACCGGCGCAATGCGGACTATGTCCTCAAGTACAACAAGCGCAGCCTGTACCCGATCGTCGACGACAAGATCATCACCAAGGAGCGGGCCATCAAGGCCGGCATCCACGTACCGGAAATGTACGGGGTGATCTCCACCGAGAAGGAAATCGACAAGCTCGACGAGATCATCGGCGGGCGCAGCGACTTCGTCATCAAGCCGGCCCAGGGCGCCGGCGGTGACGGCATCCTGGTGATCGCCGACCGCTTCGAGAACCGCTACCGCACGGTGTCGGGCAAGATCATCAGCCACGAGGAAATCGAGCACCAGGTGTCGAGCATCCTCACCGGGCTGTACTCGCTGGGCGGTCACCGCGACCGCGCCCTGATCGAGTACCGGGTGACCCCCGACCAGATCTTCAAGAGCATCAGCTATGAAGGCGTGCCCGACATCCGCATCATCGTGCTGATGGGCTACCCGGTGATGGCCATGCTGCGCTTGCCGACCCGCCAGTCCGGCGGCAAGGCCAACCTGCACCAGGGCGCCATCGGTGTAGGCGTGGACCTGGCCACTGGCCTGACCCTGCGTGGCACCTGGCTGAACAACATCATCAGCAAGCACCCCGACACCACCAACGCGGTGGACGGCGTGCAACTGCCGAACTGGGACGGCTTCATGAAGCTGGCCGCCGGCTGCTACGAGCTGTGCGGGCTGGGCTACATCGGCGTGGACATGGTGCTGGACCAGGACAAGGGCCCGCTGATTCTGGAGCTCAACGCCCGCCCCGGCCTGAATATCCAGATCGCCAACGACTGCGGCCTGACCCTGCGCACCCACGCTGTCGAGGCGCACCTTGAAACGTTGGCCAAAAACGGCGTCAAGGAAAGCGTCGAAGAGCGCGTGCGTTTTGCCCAGGCGCTGTTCGGCCACATCCCCGCGCAATGATCTGCCCCCGCCCTGGCGCACCTGCGCACGGGGCGGTCGGTCGATGCGCTAGGAGCAACGCCTGCAGGGGGCTACAATGCCTGCCCCGCCTCGACAGCTGTTTACTCGAATGCATACCTGCACACTCCACCCCCTGCCCTACCTGGCCGACCCTGACGCGTATTTCGCCCGTGTTCGCCACGCCCCAGGTGCGGTACTGCTCGACAGCGCGCGCCCCAGCGCCGAGCGCGGTCGCTATGACCTGCTCAGCGCCTGGCCTGTGTGCACCCTTGCCCCCGACACCGATGAAGACGGCCTGAGCTACCTGCAACGCCTGCGCGAACAGCTGGCGGCGCTTGGCCCCGCACAATTGCCTGCGGGGGTGGAACTGCCGTTTGCCGGCGGCCTGATAGGCTACCTCAGCTACGACTTCGGCCGGCGTCTGGAGCACCTGCCCGCCGTTGCCCGCGACGACCTGGGCCTGGCCGATGCGAGCCTTGGGCTGTATGCCTGGGCACTGATCAGCGACCACCAACTGCAGACCAGCCAGCTGCTGTTTCATCCGGCCCTGGCGGCCACCGAGCGCGCACGGCTGGTACAGCTGTTCGAACGTGCACCGGCTCACGTGGCGGGCACGTTCACCCTGGCCTCGCCCATGCAGGGCGACCTGAGTGCCGATGACTACCGCCAGGCATTCGAGCAGGTGCAGGCCTACATCCACGCCGGGGACTGCTACCAGATCAACCTGACCCAGCGCTTTCGCGCGCCCTGCCAGGGCGAGCCGTGGGTCGCCTACCAGGCACTGCGGGCGGCCTGCCCCACGCCGTTCTCGGGCTTCCAGGCACTGGCCGACGGCAGCACGCTACTGAGCTTCTCGCCGGAACGCTTCATCCGGGTCAGCGCGGGCCAGGTCGAGACCCGGCCGATCAAGGGCACCCGCCCGCGCAGCGCCGACCCGACAGAAGATGCGGCCAACGCCGCCGAACTGCTGGCAAGCGCCAAGGACCGTGCCGAGAACCTGATGATCGTCGACTTGCTGCGCAACGACCTGGGGCGCACCTGCGCCATCGGCTCGGTGAACGTGCCGGAACTGTTCAGCCTTGAGAGCTACCCCAATGTGCATCACATGGTCAGCAGCGTGACCGGGCGCCTGGCGCCGGGCAAGGACGCGCTGGACCTCATCGCCGGCAGCTTCCCCGGAGGCTCGATCACCGGCGCACCGAAGATCCGCGCGATGCAGATCATCGACGAGTTGGAGCCGAGCCGGCGTGCGCTGTATTGCGGATCACTGCTGTATGTGGACGTACGCGGGGAGATGGACAGCTCGATCGCCATTCGCAGCCTGTTGGTGAAAGACGGTCAGGTGTGCTGCTGGGGCGGCGGCGCGGTGGTGGCGGACTCGCAGTGGGAAGCGGAGTACGAAGAGTCGATCACCAAGGTCAGGGTGTTGTTACAGACCTTGCAAAACCTTTAAAAGCTTCGCTGGCAAGCCAGCTCCCACAGGGGCAGCGGTGATCGCTGTGGGAACTGGCTTGCCAGCGAAGGCGGCCTTACAGGCTCAACGTCCTGTTCGAAGCCTTGATGAACTCTTTTTTCAACGCCTCGAAGTCATGCACCGCCGGGAACTGCGGGAACTCGCGAATGACGTTTTCTGGCGCATGGAACAGAATCCCCGCATCCGCTTCGCCCAGCATGGTGGTGTCGTTGTACGAATCGCCCGCCGCAATCACCCGGTAGTACAGGCTCTTGAACGCCAGTACCGACTGACGCTTGGGGTCTTTCTGGCGCAGTTGATAGCCGGTCACCCGATCGCTCTCGTCAGTGATCAGGCGATGGCACAGCAAGGTCGGAAAGCCCAGCTGGCGCATCAAGGGCTGCGAGAACTCATAGAAGGTGTCGGACAGGATCACCACCTGGAAGCGCTCACGCAGCCAGTCGACGAACTCGATGGCGCCGTCCAGCGGCTTGAGCGTGGCAATCACCGCCTGGATGTCGGACAGCTTCAGACCATGCTCATCCAGAATGCGCAGGCGCTGCTTCATCAGCACGTCGTAATCGGGGATGTCACGGGTGGTCGCCCGCAGCGATTCGATTCCGGTTTTTTCCGCGAAGGCGATCCAGATCTCCGGGACCAGTACACCTTCCAGGTCGAGACAGGCAATTTCCACAGCTCACTCCTCGAACAACGCTAAAAATGGAAGCCGCACTCTACAGGCGCGCCGTCTAACCCGGCAATTTTTGTTAACATTCACTCATTACGAGCGCCAAGCGCCATTCAATGACCGGAAGCCGCCTGATGAGCCAACCCTTCGACGTCGCCGCCCTCGCCGCGACCTACGCCAACAAGTCCCCGCAAGACATCCTCAAACTTGCCTTCGAGCATTTTGGCGACGACCTGTGGATCTCCTTCAGCGGTGCCGAGGACGTGGTACTGGTGGACATGGCCTGGAAACTCAACAAGCAGGTGAAGGTATTCAGCCTCGACACCGGCCGCCTGCACCCCGAGACCTACCGCTTCATCGACCAGGTACGCGAGCAGTACAAGCTGCCCATCGAGCTGCTCTCGCCCGACCGCAACGCGCTCGACCCCTTCGTCAAGGAGAAGGGCCTGTTCAGCTTCTACAAGGACGGCCACGGCGAATGCTGCGGCATCCGCAAGATCGAACCGCTGCGCCGCAAGCTGAGCACCGTCAGCGCCTGGGCCACCGGCCAGCGCCGCGACCAGAGCCCCGGCACCCGCAGCCAGGTGGCCGCACTGGAAATCGACAGCGCCTTCTCCACCCCCGAGCGCACCCTCTACAAGTTCAACCCGCTGGCGCAAATGAGCAGCGAAGAAGTCTGGGGCTATATCCGCATGCTTGAACTGCCGTACAACAGCCTGCACGAGCGCGGCTTCATCAGCATCGGCTGCGAGCCCTGCACCCGCCCGGTACTGCCCAACCAGCACGAGCGCGAAGGCCGCTGGTGGTGGGAGGAGTCGACCCAGAAGGAATGCGGCCTGCATGCCGGCAACCTGATTACCAAGAGCTGATCGCCCTGCATTGAATGAAAACCGGCTGCGGCCGGTTTTTTCATGCCCGCAAGAAAAGCCTTGCCCGGCCCCACTAGTGTATTGCTACACTAATACACATGGACGCCATGACCCTGCATATCGAACCCAGCTCCCCCGACCCGATCTATCGCCAGATTGTTGGCCAGATCACCCGCCTGATCAGCGCCGGCCAGTGGGTGCCCGGCACGCGCCTGCCCTCGGTGCGCGAAGTGGCCGCCGCACATGCGGTCAACCCGATGACCGTGTCCAAGGCCTATGCCTTACTCGAAAGCCAGGGCCTGCTGGAGCGTCAGCGCGGCAAAGGCATGGTGGTGGCGGCGCCAACCCGCAGGCGAGCTCCGTGCACAGCCGCCTGCAAGCACTGCAGCCGGCGCTGCTGGAGCTGGCGCGCCAGGCCCGCCAGCTGGACCTGGACGCCGATCAAGTGATCGACGCCTTGCGCCCCCTCATTGACGAAAAAAGGAATCAGCAATGATCGAGACACCCTGCCAGCACGCCGCGGTCGAACTGCGCGCACTGAGCAAGCAGTATGCGTGCGGCCGCGTGCTGGACGAGGTTTCGCTGCGTATCGAGCCCGGCACCATTCTGGGTCTGGTGGGACGTAACGGGGCGGGCAAAAGCACCCTGATCGAATGCCTGCTGGGCCTGCGCCCGGCCAACCACGGAGAAGCCCTGCTGTTTGGCAAACCCGCCGGCCGCCTCGACGACACGGACAAGGCCGGGCTCGGCTACGTGCCTCAGCAGCCCGTCAGCTTCGACTGGATGAAGGTCGGTGAACTGTTCGATTTCATGGCTGGCCTCTACCCCGACTGGGACGCTGCGCACGTTGCACGCCTGGTTGACCGCTTTGCCCTGGACAGCGCTCGTCGCCTGTCGACGCTCTCGCCAGGCGAGCGCCAACAGGTGGCGATCATCCGCGCGCTCGGCCCGCAACCACGCCTGCTGGTGCTGGACGAGCCGGCCGCTGCGCTGGACCCGCTGGCCCGCCGCGAACTGCTGCGCGAAATCGTCGACATGGCCGGCGAACGAGGCACCACCGTGCTGTTCTCCACCCATATCATCTCTGACCTCGAACGTGTCGCCTCGCACATCGCCGTGCTGCACCAGGGCCGTCTGCGCCTGCACGGCGAGCTGGACCTGCTCAAAGACGAATTGCGCCGGGTGGCATGGCCCGATCGCACGCCACCGGCGCAATCGTTGCCTGGCGAACTGTCACGGCGCCCACTGGCCGAGGGCGGCTGGAGCCTGGTGGTACGCGACCCTGCACGCAGCCTCGCCGCCACACTGCCCGCCTCGGCGCGCCTGCATGGCCTGAGCCTGGAAGACCTGTTCGTGGAGCTGGCGGCATGAGCACAAGGTTGCGTTGGATGCTGCCCCCCGCGTGGCTCAGCGTCGCGGGCTTGGCTCTGTTCGTGGCCGCGCTGGTGTTCAGCCCGTTGATCGGAAGAACCCATGGCGACGCCAATTACCCCTTGGTCACCGCACAAGGCTGGGCACTGGCCACTGCCGGCTGGAGCGTGCTGCTCGGCACACGCCTGTGCAACCTCGCCTACAGCATGATCCGGCTGCGCCTGCCGGGGATACCTCGCACCCTGGCACGCGGTGCGATCCTGCACCTGCTGCTCAGCTTCGGCCTGCCCTTGCTGGGCCTGCTGGCGTGGCAACCGCCAGGCATCAGTGAGGCGATGCTGATGGGGGCGCTGTGGCTGGGCGCCATGCTTGGGCTGCTGCTGGCCAGCCTGCCGCTACCTGTGACGGTGCTGGCGCTGCTGATCATTGGCCTGAGCCCTGGGGGCGTGCACTCCCCTGTTCTGAGCGTTGGCTTCGGGGCGTTCGCCATGCTGCTTGCAGGTCTGGCCTGGCGCTGGCAACTGGGCGCCACGCGCAGTGCCTGGATGATGCCGCTTGGCGCTGCAGTGGACGGCCGCTTCGAGCCCCTGCTGCAGCCCACTGCCAAGGCCCGCCCCGTGGCGCACCCAGCAACCTCCCGCAGGCCCGACGGGCAGCCGACAGGTGATCGCCTGGCCGCCCTGCTGGGCCCCGCATTCCAGACGTTGCGCCAGCAGTACGGTCGCCGCGGCCAGGGGTGGGGCTACCTGGGTTTCATCGCCACGACCGGCTTCATTCTGTGGCTGCAAGGCCAGCAGACTGCGGTGTTCGTTTCCGGCATGGCGATCACTTGGCTGGTGCTTCTGGCAAGCCAACCGTCCCGCGTGCTGGCCACGCTGCGCAGCAGCAGGCACGCCACGCTGGCCGAGCTGCGCCTGTTACCCGGGTTGCCGGGCCGCGCGCAATTACCCCGCGCCATGGCGGCGCAACTGCTGGCAAGCCAGGGCGAGAAGCTGTTGATCCTCGGCCTGACCATGGCAGCCCTGGGCACCACCTGGCCACACCTGAACGCAGCCTGGCTGCTGGGCCTGGCAGGGTTCACCCTGCTGTTGCTGTTGTTTGCGCTGTGGATGGCACTGCTGGCCTGGCACTGGCCGAACAAGCCTGTGCTGCGCGGGGTGTCGATGGGGGGAGTGATCTCGGCAGGCATTGCCAGCAGCACGCTGCTGCACCTGCACGGTGAGTTACCGACGCACTGGATGGCGGGCTGGGGAGTGTTGGCGGTCGCCATGATCGCGGGGACAGGCGCACTGTACCAACGTGTCCAGGCCACCGCGCAGGCGACCTGAACACACGCAACGGCTTAATGCACCGGCAGTTCGACGCCGGCAAACAACTCTTCGAGCTCTTGCTTGTTGTGGCACTGGATGGCCTTGGCCATCACTTCACGAGTCAGGTGCGGTGCAAACTTCTCGATGAAGTCGCACATGAACCCACGCAGGAAGGTGCCAGACGGAAGCCGATCTTGGTGATGCTGGACTCGAACAGCTCGCTGGCATCGAGCACCACCAGGTCGTTGTCGAGCTTGGTATCCACTGCCATCTTGGCCACGATGCCCACACCCAGGCCCAGGCGCACGTAGGTCTTGATCACGTCGGCGTCGGCTGCCGTGAACACCACCTTCGGCGTCAGGCCACGGTGGCTGAAGGCTTCATCGAGCTTGGAGCGGCCGGTGAAACCGAACACGTAGGTCACGATCGGGTATTCGGCCAGGGCTTCGAGGGTCAGCTTCGGCAGCTTGGTCAGCGGGTGGCCTTGCGGCACCACCACGCAACGGTTCCAGCGGTAGCACGGCATCATCACCAGGTCGCCGAACAGCTCCAGGGCCTCGGTGGCGATGGCGAAGTCGACCGTGCCGTCAGCGGCCATCTCGGCAATCTGCATGGGCGACCCCTGGTGCATGTGCAGGGCTACCTCGGGGTACTGCTTGATGAACGAACTGATCACCGGCGGCAAGGCATAGCGCGCCTGGGTATGGGTAGTGGCGATCGACAGGGTACCCTTCTTCTCGTTGGAGAACTCCTGGGCAATCTGCTTGATGCTCTCGACCTTGCGCAAGATCTCGCCGGCGGTGGTGATGATGCGCTCGCCGGCCGGCGTGACACGGGTCAGGTGCTTGCCGCTGCGCGCGAACACTTCCACGCCCAACTCGTCTTCCAACAGGCGAATCTGCTTGCTGATCCCCGGCTGGGAGGTGTACAGGCTCTGCGCTGTCGCGGAGACGTTGAGGTCGTGGTGCGCCACTTCCCAGATGTAGCGCAATTGTTGAAGCTTCATAGGTATCCCTCAAATCAACTGGGCGTCACCGGCAGCAGCGACGAGTTATAACTATATTAGTGGTTTAAAGAATAAATCTAGAACTATTTCTTCAGTTTTCTTGCATCGTCCTACAACTGCCGCCCTACACCTTGCGCCGCCCCAGATGCTGCGCCAGCGGCACCATGTACACCGGCACCGGCGACAATTGCAAAATGCGCACCGCGGTGCGCCCCAGGGGGATCTCGACGCCCGCGCCCTGGCTGTGGCTGCCGACGATCAGCAGGTCGACACTCAGGCGCTGCGCCTGCTCCAGGATCACATCGGCCGGGTCACCCTGGCGCACGCGCACGGCACGAATCAGCGCGAGGTCTTCCTTCTCGCCCAACTCGTCACGAAAATTTTCCAGCACACGCTGCTCGATATTGGCCATCACCGTGTTCAGCGCGCGGCCGCGCACCTGTGCCAGGGTGTGCTCGTCCAGGTAGCTTTCAAGCAGGGATTCGGCGAACTGGCCCATCGGTTCGACGGCGTGGATCACGTACAGCTCGGCACTGAAACTGCGCGCCAGCGCCAGCGCGTGTTGCATGACATACGGCGAGTACAGACCGAGGTCCGTTGCACACAGCATCGAACGGATCATTTGACCTCCTCGACTGCCGAGACGGCAGGGCAAGGTTCAGCTTAGCAGCGCGCAAACGACGCGCCCGGCCGTCCGGCGCCCTGCCCGCCGACCTCAGCCGGGTGTGCGCTCGTTGCTGATGCCATGTGGTACGTGCCCGGTTGCGACCACCGCGCGTGCACGCTCGCAGTGGCCTGCCTGATCGTCGAAAAACACATCCGCAGCGAAGGCCTCGAGGAACGCCGACTTGTCCAGGCCACCCAGAAACAGCGACTCATCCAGACGGATATCCCATTCGCGCAACGTGCGGATCACCCGCTCGTGGGCCGGTGCAGAACGCGCCGTAACCAGGGCTGTACGAATCGGGCAGGCGCCAACGGGAAACTCTTTCTGCAGTACATTGAGGGCTGCCAGAAACGCCTTGAACGGCCCACCGCGCAGGGGCTCACGTGCCGATTCGCGCTCGCTGGCCTGGAACGCCTCCAGCCCGCCCAACTGATAGACACGCTCGGACTCGTCCGAAAAAATCACCGCATCGCCATCGAACGCAATGCGCAGCTCGGCACTGGCGGCCCGGCCGGCACCACCGGAGAGAATGGTCGCGGCGGCGAAACCGGCATCCAGGGCACTGCGTACGTCTTCGGCATCCGTGGACAGGAACAGGTGGCAACCGAAGGCGGCCAGATAAGGGTAAGGACTGCGCCCGCCGACGAAGGCCGCGCGGGAGATGCCCAGCCCGTAGTGTTCGATGGAGTTGAACACGCGCAGGCCAGTGTCGGCACTGTTGCGCGACACCAGCACCACCTCCACCCGGGCCTGGCCCAGGCTTGCGTTGAGCCCCAGGAGTTTTTCCACCAGCAGGAAGGCATCGCCAGGTTGAAGGTACTCGTCTTCATGTTCGATCTGGTACTGGCGGTAGGCTTCGACACCTTTGTCCAGGAACAGCCGATGGCTTTCACTGAGGTCGAACAGCGCCCGCGATGAAATGGCTACGACCAGCTTGTCGCCCAGGCCTTTGTTCATGTACTGCTCCTCCGTGGTGTCGCGCGTGCTGACAAGACTTCACGCCGATAAAAAGGCCAGGGCCTGATGCAGCGCCTCGATACGCGGCAAGCTGCATCCTGCCGCACGCGCACGCGCGAGGGGCGCGGCATAGATCGCTGCCAGTTCCAAGGGCCGCTGCTGAGCGAAATCGTGGTACATGCTCGGCCAGTAGTCGGGCATCTGCGCGGTGATGGCAAACAGGTGCTCGGCATACCCCGACGGCAACTCGTGACCACAGGCACGCGCGCCCTCCACCACGTCGGCCATCAAGGCCTGGATCAGCGCACGGCTGTTGGGGTCGGCCATCAGGGGCGTGGTACTGGCCCTGAGCAACACCGACAAGCCGTTGTACGGCACGTTCCAGACCAGCTTCTGCCACCGCGCCTGGGCCAGGTTGGCCATCGCCTGCGACTCGATTCCGGCCTCGCGAAACAGCGCCGCGCCTTCGTCGGTAATGCCCTGACGCACTGCGCCACTTGCGGCCGGGCCACTGTGGTAGCCCAGGTTCACTGCTCCCAACGCCTGATGCTGCACCACACCGGGCGCCGTGCGATTGACGCAGATGAAACACAAGCCGCCCAGCAGATGAAGGTGCTCGGGCAGCAGCGGGCGTAACTGTTCCTCGACATCCAGCCCGTTCTGCAGCAGCACCACCTTGGCTCCCGGCGCGGCTGCCTGCGCAATTACCGCTGCCAGCTCGGCATTGGCGGTGGTCTTGGCGCCGACCAGCAACCACTCACAGGGCGGCATCTGGCCCACGTGCGCGTAGGCCTGGGCCGGGTAAACCTTCAGCGTACCGTGCACGGCACTGTCGATCTGCACGCCGTTGTCGCGCACGGCGGCATACTCGCTGCGCAACAGGAAGTGCACATCAAACCCGGCACGCGCCAGCAGCGCACCATAGAAGCCCCCGATCGCGCCCGTCCCGATGATACCGATGCGTACCTTCGCCTTGTTCATGCCGCCCTCTGCTGGTTATTTTTTGAACATTTTTTTGACACGCAAATCAGCTGCTTTTCATTCCCTCACTATACTCAGGCAAAGACGGTCAAATAACCGACACGGAGTCGCCAATGCACGGTTTTCTGCCTCACCCTGACGACATTCCGGTCCAGTTGACCCTGCGTCAGTCCCCCAGCCTGTTTCGCCAGCGACTTCACACTATCAGCCTGGGCGGCGTGGCCTGCAACCACCCGCGCGCCTATCGCCGTGGCATGGCCGTGGAAATGCTGATCCCGTCCCTTGGCGAGCAGGCGCGCTACCCCGGCTATGTGGCCTGGTGCCAGCGCCAGGACGACGGCTACCGCGTGGGCATCGTGTTTACCGATGAGCAGGCGCTGTTTGGCGCACGCATGAGCGAGCAGGTGTGTCAGATCCAGCATTTCTGCCAGCAGCAGGATGACAGCCAAGGCCTGCCACTGGACGTGGAAGCCCTGGCCCAGCAATGGGTGAGCCTGCACGCCAGCGAGTTTTCCGCGGCCAGCTTGCAGCACGACGGGGCCATGCAAGCAACTGCGATGACACTTTCGACCTGAAAAGCCCGTACCAATGGACCGTTACATGCAGGAAAGCCGGCCTTGCCCATTGTCGAGCCACGGTGTAACGCGCTAAGGTTCGGCTCCCCGCCGCGTTCAATCATGCTGCTCCGCCGCGCGGGTAGCTGGCGGCCGGCACCCGTGACCTGACGAGTAACACGATGGCTGATTTACCGATTGACGACCTAAACGTTGCCTCCAACGAGACCTTGATCACCCCCGATCAGCTCAAGAAGGACATCCCGCTCAGCGCTACCGCCCTGCACACCGTGACCGCGGGCCGTGAAGTGGTACGCAATATTCTCGACGGCAAGGACCATCGCCTGTTCGTGGTGATCGGCCCCTGCTCGATCCACGACCTCAAGGCCGCGCACGAATACGCCGAGCGCCTCAAGGTGCTGGCTGCCGAAGTCGCCGACACCCTGTACCTGGTGATGCGCGTGTACTTCGAGAAGCCACGCACCACGGTCGGCTGGAAAGGCCTGATCAACGACCCGTACCTGGATGACTCGTTCAAGATCCAGGATGGCCTGCACATCGGTCGCCAACTGCTGCTGGACCTGGCGGAAATGGGCTTGCCCACGGCCACCGAAGCTCTCGACCCGATCTCGCCGCAGTACCTGCAGGACCTGATCAGCTGGTCGGCGATCGGTGCTCGCACCACCGAGTCCCAGACCCACCGCGAAATGGCGTCGGGCCTGTCGTCGGCGGTCGGTTTCAAGAACGGTACCGATGGCGGCCTGACCGTTGCGATCAACGCCCTGCAATCGGTTTCCAGCCCGCACCGTTTCCTGGGTATCAACCAGGAAGGTGGCGTGTCCATCGTCACCACCAAGGGCAATGCCTACGGCCACGTGGTACTGCGCGGCGGCAACGGCAAACCCAACTATGACTCGGTCAGCGTGGCCCTGTGCGAGCAAGCGCTGGACAAGGCGAAGATCAAGCCGAACATCATGGTCGACTGCAGCCACGCCAACTCCAACAAGGACCCGGCCCTGCAACCGCTGGTGATGGACAACGTCGCCAACCAGATCCTCGAAGGCAACCAGTCGATCATCGGCCTGATGGTCGAAAGCCACCTGAACTGGGGCTGCCAGGCCATTCCCAAAGACCTCGCCGAGCTGCAGTACGGCGTGTCGATCACCGATGCCTGCATCGACTGGGAAGCGACCGAGAAGTCGGTGCGCAGCATGCGCGCCAAGCTCAAGGATGTGCTGCCCAAGCGCACCCGCGGCTGATCGCCATGAACAACAACGCGGGCAATGCCCGGCGTTGTTGTTCATGGCTGGCTCAGCAGGCTCAGGCCTTGGTGGAGTGCTTCTGCTGGCGTTCCATGTAGCGCTCGACATACGAACACGAAGGAATGACGGTGTAGCCCATGTCTTCGGCATAGGCGAGCGCCGTTTCGGTCAACGCCGCCGCGATACCTCGCCCACGCAGTGCATTCGGCACAAAGGTGCGGTAGATATCCAACGTCTGTTTACCCAGGTCCATGTAGGTCAGGTACGCACGATGACCGTCCACATTGGTCTCGAACTGATGACCAGCCTGGTCATGGTGGATGGACAACGCCTCGCTCATCACTACTCCTCGCGGGTCTTGTATTAGTAGACCCTTACCTTACCGATGTTTGTCCGGCGAAGGAACCTCTACGCCACCCCGTGCCCGTTCGGACAGCAAGAACAGCCTGGTCGTTCTCTGGCAACTGAGCACGTACAAATAGTAGGCGCCCTGTGCACAGATGCTCAAGGTACTTGATCGTAAAAATCCTGCACTTGCAGCACGCGAACACGACAGTGAGCAACACCGTCAACAGTAGCCGGATGATCTAGTGGGTAAGACGTAGACTGACACTCCAAGTCACTTTTAGTTCAACAAAAAATGCGCCAACAAGGGTGTTTCAGCGCCGCTACAGAAGCATTTACACGCTTTTCACAGGCGCACGCTGATGCACCCTGCGGCGGCGCATTTTTTTTGCAGTTCTTGCGCTTGGTCAGTTTACTTACTACAAGTAATGGGTACTATGTACGCCGGCCAGTTTCTCTTTGTTGAGAGATGGCTCTTTAATAGAAAGTCCTTGAAGGGGAACACGATGAACAACGTTCTGAAATTCTCTGCTCTGGCTCTGGCCGCAGTACTGGCCACCGGTTGCAGCAGCGTCTCCAAAGAAACCGAAGCCCGTCTGACTGCAACCGAAGACGCAGCAGCCCGTGCACAAGCTCGTGCCGATGAAGCCTACCGCAAGGCTGATGACGCTCTGGCTGCCGCTCAGAAAGCTCAGCAAACTGCTGACGAAGCTAACGAGCGCGCTCTGCGTATGCTGGAAAAAGCCAGCCGCAAGTAATAGTCCTTCGGGATTGTTATGAAGCCGACCCACGTGTGGGTCGGCTTTTTTATTGCCTGCACTTTTGTCCGGCACAAACGACGAGGCCCGCCATAAGGCGGGCCTCGGACATGCCGCAAGGCGCTACTGCAGATCGACCGGCACGCTCGATACCATCGGCGCAGTCGCGGCGCCGGGAACGGCGATCTCCACTGGCATACCGTCTTCGGCGGCGACCACGTCACGCACCATGTCCCAGTTCATGCGCAGGTTGTTGGCCAGGTCTTCACGCTTGAGCAGGGCATTGATGACCGCCGTGTGCTTGTCCACTACCGACGGGTCGCCATTGTCGTCCAGTGGCGTGTGAGCCTCGAGGTAGACCTTGCCCGCACTCAGGCCGAACTTGTAGGGCTCGTTGATGATACGAACCGAAGTGCCCACCGGCGCCATGCCAGCCAGTTGCAGCACATTGTTGTTGAGCATGCGGAAGCACCCGTGACTGGTGCGCATGCCAATACCGAACTTCTTGTTGGAACCGTGGATCAGGTAGCCCGGCACGCCCAGCGTGAACTTGAACGGCCCCAGCGGGTTGTCCGGGCGGCCGGCACCACATTGGGCAACGGATCGCCATCGGCAGCATGCTCGGCCTTGATCGAGGCTGGCGGGGTCCAGGTCGGGTTGGGCGTCTTGGCGGTGACCTTGGTGTTGGCGATTGGCGACCCCC
>NZ_JAAHBU010000008.1 GCF_010671725.1 Pseudomonas brassicae
GCCCCCACGCAAATCCGTGATCAATACGTTAAACTCGCGCCACTGCTGTCTGGAGTGACCTATGCGCGATGTACTGAACCAGGGCCTGATCGACTTTCTCAAGGCCTCCCCCACGCCGTTCCACGCCACCGCCAGCCTGTCGCAGCGCCTCGAGGCCGCCGGTTACCAGCGCCTGGACGAACGTGACAGCTGGGCCACCGTGCCCGGTGGCCGCTACTACCTGACCCGCAACGACTCCTCGATCATCGCCATCAAGCTCGGCCGTCATTCGCCGCTGCTCGACGGCATTCGCCTGGTCGGCGCCCACACCGACAGCCCGTGCCTGCGCGTCAAGCCACAGCCCGAACTGCAACGCCAGGGCTTCTGGCAACTGGGCGTGGAAGTCTACGGCGGTGCCCTGCTGGCCCCATGGTTCGACCGCGACCTGTCCCTGGCCGGGCGCGTGACCTTCCGCCGCGACGGCAAGGTCGAAAGCCAGTTGATCGACTTCAAGCTGCCGATCGCGGTAATCCCGAACCTGGCCATCCACCTCAACCGTGGCGCCAACGAAGGCTGGGCGATCAACCCGCAAACCGAACTGCCACCGATCCTGGCCCAGGTCGCCGGTGACGAACGTGTCGACTTCCGCGCCCTGCTCACCGAGCAACTGGCCCGCGAACACGGCCTGAACGCCGACGTGGTGCTGGACTACGAGCTGAGCTTCTACGACACCCAGGACGCGGCCGTGATCGGCCTGCATGGCGACTTCATCGCCGGCGCCCGCCTGGACAACCTGCTGTCATGCTACGCCGGGCTGCAGGCCCTGCTCGCCGCCGACAGCGACGAAACCTGCGTGCTGGTGTGCAACGACCACGAAGAGGTCGGTTCGAGTTCGGCCTGTGGCGCCGACGGCCCGATGCTGGAGCAGACCCTGCGTCGCCTGTTGCCCGACGGCGACGACTTCGTGCGGGCGATCCAGCGCTCGTTGCTGGTGTCGGCCGACAATGCCCATGGCGTGCACCCCAACTACGCCGACAAGCATGACGGCAACCACGGGCCCAAGCTCAATGCCGGCCCGGTGATCAAGGTCAACAACAACCAGCGCTACGCCACCAACAGCGAGACAGCCGGGTTCTTCCGCCACCTGTGCATGGCCGAAGAAGTGCCGGTGCAGAGTTTCGTGGTGCGCAGCGACATGGGCTGTGGCTCGACCATCGGCCCGATCACCGCCAGCCACCTGGGTGTGCGCACCGTGGACATCGGCCTGCCGACCTTTGCCATGCACTCGATCCGCGAGCTGTGCGGCAGCCAGGATCTGGCGCACCTGGTGAAGGTACTGACCGCGTTCTACCTGAGCCGCGATCTGCCCTGAGGTTGAAAGCTTCGCTGGCAAGCCAGCTCCCACAGGTACAGCAGTGGCTCCAGGATCACTGCAATCTCTGTGGGGGCTGGCTTGCCTGCGAAGGGGCTGGCACTGACACCCATCAACCCGCGCGCAAACATTTAGCGCTATGCTCACCCCATAGCCATCCCTTACGCATAAGGACCTTGCGCATGTCCGAGTTTCAAATGATGTTCCTCCCGGTGATCGCCGGGCTGATCCTGCTCACCGTCGGTTTCAGCATGCGCGAGCGCAACAGCGGCGTGCTGATGATGTGGATCGGCATGCTGGGCATCCTCGGTATCATGGTGTGGAAGATCCTCGAGAAACTCACCTGACAAATGCTCTACACTCGGGCGATTGAGTGTTCGAGGTTGATCGTCCGGTGCCTGCCTTCCTGCGTTGTCTGACCCTGCTGTTGCTGTTTCTCGTACCCCTCGGCCAGGCCCAGGCGGCCGGCCTGCCGGGCCTGCTCGGCGGCTCGGGCAAAGCCCAGCCCGAAGCCAGCGAACCCCTCGCGCAATCCCTCGACGACGTCATCAAGAACCTCGAAAACGATCAGCAACGCAGCAAGCTGCTGGTCGACCTGAAAAAGCTGCGCGATGCAGCCCGGCAGGCCCAGCCGGCCACCGAACAAGGCGTGCTGGGCCTGATCGGCAGCACCTTCGGCGAACTGGAAAAGCAGTTCAGTGGCGATGCCAGCCCGTTCACCCGCTGGTCGCGCGAGCTTGAGCTGGCCCAGATCGAATTCGGTGCACGCCTGGTCCCCGTACAGGAATGGGCACCGATCCTGTTCGGCTTTGCCGCCATCATCGCCCTGTGGAGCCTGCTGGCCTATGCGCTGAACTGGCTGGGCCACCGCCTGCGCGTACGCTTCGGCCTGCCCGAGGAACTGCCGCAACACCCGCGCACCTGGGACCTGGTGCGCTTCGCCCTGCGCAAGCTCGGCCCCTGGCTGGTGGCACTGATCATCACCGTGTACCTGAGCTTTGCCCTGCCCTCCTCGCTGGGCAAGTCGATGGCCATGGTGCTGGCCTATGCCCTGGTGGTCGGCACCTGCTTCTCGGCCATCTGCGTGATTGCCTTCTCCCTGCTCGACGGCCCCCACCGCCATCGTGCCCTGTACATCCTGCGCCACCGCGCATTTCGCCCGCTGTGGCTGATCGGCAGCTTCGCCGCCTTTGGCGAGGCAATGAACGACCCGCGCATGGCCAATGCCCTGGGCGACCATCTGGCACATACCCTGGCGACCCTGGCCAACATCCTTGCCGCCCTGTCGACCGGGATGTTCATCCTGCGCTTTCGCCGCCCCATTGCCCACCTGATCCGCAACCAGCCACTGTCGCGCCGCCTGACCCGCCGCGCCCTGAGCGACACCATCGAGATTCTCGGCAGCTTCTGGTACCTGCCGGCACTGGTGCTGGTCGGCATCTCGCTGTTCGCCACGTTCATCTCCGCCGGCGACACCAGCACCGCACTGCGCCAGTCGCTGATGTGCACGGTACTGGTGGTGATCTGCATGGTGGTCAACGGCCTGGTGCGCCGCCATGCGCTCAAGCCGCAGCGCGCCAACCGGCGCCAGGCGGTCTACGCCGAGCGCCTCAAGAGCTTCGGCTACACCCTCGTGCACCTGGGCATCTGGCTGGTGTTCATCGAGCTGGGCTTGCGCGTGTGGGGTTTTTCACTGATCGGCTTCACCGAAGGTGAAGGACACGAGGTAGCCGTGCGCCTGTTCGGCCTGGCCAGCACGCTGATCGCCGCCTGGCTGCTGTGGATCCTCAGCGACACTGCCGTGCACCATGCCCTCACGCGCTCGCGCAAGGGCCTGGCCAATGCCCGTGCGCAAACCATGATGCCGCTGATCCGCAACGTGCTGTTCGTGGCCATCTTCATCATCGCGGTGATCGTCGCCCTGGCCAACATGGGCATGAACGTCACCCCGCTGCTGGCCGGTGCCGGCGTGATCGGCCTGGCCATCGGTTTCGGCGCCCAGTCGCTGGTGGCCGACCTGATCACCGGCCTGTTCATCATCATCGAAGACTCCCTGGCCATCGACGATTACGTCGATGTCGGCGGCCACCTGGGCACGGTCGAGGGCTTGACCATCCGCACCGTGCGCCTGCGCGATATCGACGGCATCGTGCACACCATTCCGTTCAGCGAGATCAAGAGCATCAAGAACTACTCGCGCGAGTTCGGCTACGCGATCTTCCGCATCGCCATCCCCCACAGCATGAACATCGACCAGGCCATCAGCCTGATCCGCGACGTGGGCCAGAAGATGCGCAACGACCCGCTGCAACGCCGCAACATCTGGTCGCCACTGGAGCTGCAAGGGGTCGAGAGCTTCGAGTCGGGCTCGGCAGTGCTGCGCGCGCGCTTCAAGACCGCGCCGATCAAGCAGTGGGAGGTGTCGCGCGCGTTCAACCTGGCGCTCAAGCGCCAACTTGACGAAGCCGGCCTGGACCTGGCCACGCCGCGCCTGTCGGTGCAGGTGGTGACCGCCGGCGCTGGCGCCGCGCAGGAGCAGCCCGCCAGCAGCACCTAGCCGGCGTCGGCGTTGATGCGGATGGCGTCGTGGCGCCAGTATTCCAGGTCGCAGTCGATCAGCCGCCCGTGCTGGTCGCTGTTGACCCGCGTGATGTGCAGGCCGGGGCTGCCGGCCGATACCTTCAATTCCATCGCGGCCGCCACCGGCAGCGCCGTGGGCAGTACCTCGAAGCGCACCCGACCATAGGCGATGCTGTAGTGCAGCGCATAGAGTTCGGTCAGCGACTGGCTCAGGTCCAGCTCCAGCAACCCGGGAAAGTACTCGGGGTTCAGGTAATGCTCGGCGTACAGCACCGCGCGCCCGTCGATACGCCGCAACCGGCAGATCTGGATCACGCTGGATAGCGCCGGCAGCAGCAAGCGTGCACAGATGGCTGCAGGCGCGGTTGCAGGCGGGCCGACAGCAATTGGGTACTGGGCTGACGCCCCTGGTCACGCACCATCGCGTGAAAGTGGCTGCGTTCGATCAGGTCGTAGACAAGCCGCTGCGGCGCCACGAACCAGCCCCGCCGCTCTTCGCGGTAGATCAACCCGCACGCCTCCAGTTGCACCAGTGCCTCGCGCAGGGTGATACGGGTGGTGTCGAACACCTCGCTGAGCCTGCGCTCGGCCGGCAGCTTGCAACCGGGCGACAGCAGGCCATGCTCGATCTGCTCCTGCAAGGCATGGCAGATCGCGGTTACCGCACGGGCAGGCAGTGGGCGCATCAACGGTTACCTTCCTGGACTAGTCCAGCGCATGCCGTGGGCCACAACGGCGCATCGGCAACACGCGGGTGAAAAACAAAAGCCTAGGCAATCCATGTGAACGGCACATGACAGCACCGCCCAACGGTCTCCCAGAGCCCCGGGCACAGGCGCTCAAGGCGTTGCGGATCAAGCACTTGAATCTGGTCTACGCTGTATTTTCAAGGCCGCCACTGCCACCTGGCGACATGAAACTGTCATGCAACCGGCCTACTTTGGCTCAGGTATTGCTGACCTAGACCAACCGAACCGCAACCCCTCAGCGTTTTGCACGGCACCCATCAAGGAGCTTCGGATGAAACAGCTTTTCCTGGCCTCACTGTTAGGCACCAGTATTGCCCTGTGCACCTCGGCCATGGCCGCCGACACCGACCTCAAGGCCCTTGAGGACGCCGCCCGCAAGGAAGGCACCGTCAACAGCGTCGGCATGCCCGATGCGTGGGCCAACTGGAAAGGCACCTGGGCCGACCTGGCCAGCAAGTACGGCCTCAAGCACATGGACACCGACATGAGCTCGGCCCAGGAAGTGGCCAAGTTCGATGCCGAGAAAGACAACGCCAGCGCGACATCGGTGACGTCGGCGCGCCTTCGGCCCCATCGCGGTCAGCAAGGGCGTGACCCAGCCGTACAAGCCCAGCACCTGGGACCAGGTACCGAGCTGGGCCAAGGATCAGGATGGCCACTGGGCGCTGGCCTACACCGGCACCATCGCCTTCATCATCAACAAGCAGTTGGTCAAGGAAGCGGACATTCCCAGGACCTGGCACGACCTGGAAAAAGGCAAGTACAAGGTCGCCATCGGCGACGTCGGCACGGCGGCGCAGGCTGCCAACGGCGTGCTGGCCGCCGCCATTGCCTACCAGGGCGACGAGAAGAACATCGAGCCGGGCCTGCAACTGTTCACCAAGCTGGCCCAGCAGAAGCGCCTGTCGCTGGCCAACCCGACCATCCAGACCCTGGAGAAGGGTGAGATCGAGGTGGGCGTGGTGTGGGACTTCAACGGCCTGAGCTATCGCGAACAGATCGATCCCAAGCGTTTCGAAGTGCTGATTCCGTCCGACGGCACGGTGATGTCGGGCTATACCACCATCATCAACAAATACGCCAAGCACCCGAATGCGGCCAAACTGACCCGCGAGTACATCTTCAGCGATGCCGGGCAGACCAACCTGGCCATCGGGCATGCGCGGCCGATCCGTGCCGAGCACCTGAAGCTGCCGGCCGAGGTGCAGGCCAAGCTGCTGCCCAACGAGCAGTACAAGGCGGCGCAACCGATCAAGGATGCGGCGGCGTGGGAAGCCACCTCCAAGGCCCTGCCGCAGAAGTGGCAGGAGCAGGTCATCATCGAAATGGAGTGAGCCCATTCGCTGGCAAGCCAGCGCCCACAGGGTTCTGCGGTGTTCACAAGAACCTGTGGGAGCTGGCTTGCCAGCGAAGAGGCCATCAAGCACACCGGAGACCCCATGAACCACAACGTCATCCTGGTCGTACTCGACGGCCTCAACTACCAGGTGGCCCACCACGCCATGGGCCACCTGCACGCCTACGTCGAAGCCGACCGCGCCGCCCTGTACCGCCTCGAATGCGAGCTGCCGGCACTGTCGCGGCCTCTCTACGAATGCATCCTCACCGGCGTGCCGCCCATCGACAGCGGTATCGTGCACAACAACGTCACGCGCCTGTCCACCCAGCGCAGCATCTTCCACTACGCCCGCGATGCCGGCCTGAGTACGGCCGCGGCGGCCTATCACTGGGTCAGCGAACTGTACAACCGCGCGCCCTTCGAGCCACTGCGCGACCGTCATACCCATGCACCAGAACTGCCGATCCAGCACGGCCTGTTCTATTACGCCGACCACTACCCCGACTCGCATCTGTTTGCCGACGCCGAATACCTGCGCCGCAAGCACACCCCGAACTTCCTGCTGGTGCACCCGATGAACATCGACGACGCCGGCCACAGGCACGGCCTGGACAGCAGCCAGTACCGCAACAGCGCACGCCGCGCCGACATCCTGCTGGCCGACTACCTGAGCGGCTGGCTGCACAGCGGCTACCAGGTGCTGATCACCGCCGACCACGGCATGAACAACGACCGCTCGCACAACGGCCTGCTGCCCGAAGAGCGTGAAGTGCCGCTGTTCGTATTCGGCGATGCGTTCAGCCTCGACCCGGCGGCCAAGCCGCTGCAGACCGAACTGTGCGGCACCGTCTGCGAGCTGCTTGGCATCGCCCATGACAAGCCTGTGTGCCGGGAGCTGCTCACGTGAACTCGATCACCCGTGGCAAATGGCTGGCGCTGCTGTGCCTGCTGCCCTTCGCCGTCTTCTTCATCATTTTCCAGATCGCCCCGCTGGCCTGGGTGGCGGTACACAGCCTGCAAGCCGAAAGCGGCTGGGGCCTGGACAATTTCAGCAAGGTGTTCAGCTCCAGGTTCTACCGCCAGGCCATCCAGCACAGCCTGGAAATCAGCTTCTGGTCGAGCCTGTTCGGCATCCTCATCGCGATCCTGGGCAGCTACTCGCTGCGCAAGGTGGACTCGCGCCTGCGTGACTTCGTCAACGCCTTCGCCAACATGACCAGCAACTTTTCCGGGGTGCCGCTGGCGTTCGCCTTCATCATCCTGCTTGGCTTCAACGGCGCACTGACCCTGCTGCTCAAGCAGGCCGGGATCATCGAGGACTTCAACCTCTACTCCAAGACCGGGCTGATCATCCTCTATACCTACTTCCAGATACCGCTGGGCGTGTTGCTGTTGTACCCGGCGTTCGATGCACTGCGCGAGGACTGGCGCGAGTCGGCCGCACTGCTGGGCGCCAGCGCCTGGGACTACTGGCGCCTGATCGGCCTGCCGGTGCTGACCCCGGCGCTGCTGGGTACCTTCGTGATCCTGCTGGCCAACGCCCTGGGCGCCTACGCCACGGTGTATGCACTGACCACCGGCAACTTCAACGTGCTGCCGATCCGCATCGCCGCGCTGGTGTCGGGCGACATTTCGCTGGACCCGAACCTGGCCAGTGCGCTGGCGATGATCCTGGTGGGGCTGATGACCCTGGTCACGCTGGTGCACCAATGGCTGTTGAAGAGGAGCTACCATGTCTCGCGCTGAATCGGGCTCGGCCAGCCTCTACCACCGTGTGGTGGTGTATGTGCTGTTCGTGATCCTGCTGTTGCCGCTGGCCGGCACCCTGCTCTACTCGCTGTCCACCAGTTGGTCGGCGAGCCTGCTGCCCAGCGGTCTGACCTTCAAGTGGTACGTGGCGCTGTGGAGCGAACCGCGCTTTCTGGCCGCGTTCGGCCAGTCGCTGCTGGTGTGCGTGGGCGCGCTGCTGCTGTCGGTGCTGCTGATCCTGCCGCTGCTGTTCGTGGTGCACTACCACTTCCCCAAACTCGATGCGCTGATGAACATCCTGATCCTGCTGCCCTTCGCGGTGCCGCCGGTGGTGTCCTCGGTGGGGCTGCTGCAGCTCTACGGCTCGGGGCCGATGGCGATGGTCGGCACGCCATGGATCCTGATCGGCTGCTACTTCACCGTGGCCCTGCCGTTCATGTACCGCGCCATCACCAACAACCTGCAGGCGATCAACCTGCGTGACCTGATGGACGCGGCCCAACTGCTCGGCGCCAACACCTGGCAGGCCGCGTTCCTGGTGGTGTTGCCCAACCTGCGCAAGGGCCTGATGGTGGCGTTGCTGCTGTCGTTCTCGTTCCTGTTCGGCGAGTTCGTGTTTGCCAACCTGCTGGTGGGCACCCGCTACGAGACGCTGCAGGTGTACCTCAACAACATGCGCAACAGCAGCGGGCACTTCAACAGCGCGCTGGTGATTTCCTACTTCCTCTTCGTGCTGGTGCTGACCTGGGCAGCCAACCGTCTGAACAAGGACAAGACCTGAAATGAGCTTCGTCAGCATCCAGAACCTGCAAAAAAGCTACGGTACCAGCACGGTATTCAACGACATCAACTGCGAAATCCAGCGCGGTGAGTTCGTCACCCTGCTCGGCCCCTCCGGCTGCGGCAAATCCACCCTGCTGCGCTGCATCGCCGGCCTTACCGCAGTGGACAGCGGCAAGATCCTGCTCGACGGCCACGACCTGGTGCCGCAAAGCCCGCAAAAACGCGGCATCGGCATGGTGTTCCAGAGCTATGCGCTGTTCCCCAACATGAGCGTCGAGCAGAACGTCGCCTTTGGCCTGCGCATGCAGAAGGTCAAGGGCGAAGACAGCCGCACCCGCGTGCTCGAAGCGCTGCGCATGGTCGAGCTGCAGGACTTTGCCGGCCGCTACCCGCACCAGCTCTCCGGCGGCCAGTGCCAGCGCGTGGCCCTGGCCCGCTCGCTGGTGACGCGGCCGCGCCTGTTGCTGCTGGACGAGCCGCTGTCGGCGCTGGATGCGCGCATTCGCAAGCACCTGCGCGAACAGATCCGCCAGATCCAGCGCGAGCTGGGCCTGACCACGATCTTCGTGACCCATGACCAGGAGGAAGCGCTGACCCTGTCGGACCGCATCTTCCTTATGAACCAGGGCCGCATCGTGCAGAGCGGCGATGCCGAGTCGCTCTACACCGCACCCGTGGATGCGTTTGCCGCCGGCTTCATCGGCAACTACAACCTGCTCGATGCCGGCAGCGCCAGCCGCCTGCTACAGCGCCCTGTCAGCAGCCGCCTGGCGATTCGCCCGGAGGCCATCGCGCTGAGCCTGCACGGCGAGCGCGAGGGCCTTGTGCGCAGCCACAGCCTGCTGGGCAATGTGATCCGCTACCGCATCGAGGCACGTGGCGTGGAGCTGGTGGTGGATGTGCTCAATCGTTCAGCGGCCGATCTGCACGCCGATGGCGAACGGGTATCCTTGTCCATCGATCCCACTGCCCTCTGCGAAGTCGCCTGAGGGCTGCACAGGAGTTTTGTTGAAATGGCTTTAGCGATATTCGATCTGGATGAAACCCTGATCCATGGCGACTGCGCCTCGCTGTGGAGCGAGCAGATGGTGCGCCTGGGCTGGGTCGACGGTGAGTCGTTCCTGCGCAAGGACCGCGAGCTGATGGAGGCCTACGGCAAGGGGCACCTGGCGATGGAGGACTACATGACCTTCAGCCTGGAGCCGCTGATCGGGCGCACGCCAGAGGAAGTCGCGCATCTGGTCGAGCCGTGGGTGGAGGATTTCATCGAGCCGATCATCTTCAGCGAGGCGACTCGTACCATCGCCGCGCACCGCAAGGCGGGTGATCGGGTCCTGGTCATCTCGGCCTCGGGGGTGCACCTGGTCGGGCCGATTGCCGCGCGCCTGGGGATCGACGAATACCTCGGGATCGACCTTGAGGTGGCTCGCGGGATGTACACCGGCAACACCGTCGGCACCCTGACCTACCATGAAGGCAAGATCACGCGGTTGCTGGAATGGCTGGATCAGGAGGAAGAGAACCTGGAGGGGGCGAGTTTCTATTCCGATTCGCGCAACGATTTGCCTTTGCTGTTGAAGGTGGACCACCCACATGTAGTGAACCCCGACCCGGTGTTGCGCGAGCAGGCCGAGCAGCACGGCTGGCCGATTCTGCACTGGGCCTGAAAAAAAGCTTCGCTGGCAAGCCAGCTCCCACAGGTTCATCACTGTTCTCAAGGGCAGTGGTGTACCTGTGGGAGCTGGCTTGCCAGCGAAGGGGCCCTTAGGCCTTACACAAGGCTTCCGTCGATCACCAGCACCAGCTTGCCCGAGACCTGATTACCCGCCAGTTCCGCAA
>NZ_JAAHBU010000080.1 GCF_010671725.1 Pseudomonas brassicae
GCAAGCCAGCTCCTACAGGACTACCGCTGATGCTGAGGTCAGCTGAGCACCTGTGGGAGCTGGCTTGCCCGCGAAAGGCACCTACAGTGGCTCCAGCTTGGCGTAGCCGAGCATCAGCACTTGCTGCCTTCGGCAAAGTTCACCTGCACCCTGGCCTGCGCACCCGCGCCTTCGAAATTGAGAATCACGCCTTCGCCAAACACCGCGTGCTGCACGTGCTGGCCCAGGTTGAACTCGGTTTGAGGGATGTTCGCCGCACCGAACAGGCTGCTCGAACTCTGCTTCTGGCCCGACCCGAATGGCCGGCTGACGCTGTTGGACAAGCGTACTTCCTGCACCAGCCCTGCCGGTATCTCGCGCACGAAGCGCGACACCTTGTTGTAGGTCTCGCTGCCGTACAGGCGGCGGGTTTCGGCGTAGGTCATCACCAGATGCTGCATGGCGCGGGTAATGCCCACGTAGGCCAGGCGGCGTTCTTCTGCCAGACGGCCAGGCTCTTCCAGGCTCATCTTGTGCGGGAACAGGCCTTCTTCCATGCCCACCAGGAACACATGGGGGAACTCCAGGCCCTTGGCACTGTGCAGGGTCATCAGCTGGATGCTGTCTTCATGCTCGTCGGCCTGGGCGTCGCCGGCTTCCAGCGAGGCATGGCCGAGGAACGCCGCCAGCGGTGAAAGCTCGGCATCTTCTTCGGCCGTTTCGAAGTTGCGTGCGGCGCTGACCAGTTCCTCGAGGTTTTCTACCCGTGCCTGGCCCTTTTCACCCTTTTCTTCCTGGTGATAGGTAATCAGCCCGGACTGTTCGATGACGGTCTGGGTCATCAGGTGCAGCGGCATCTCCAGCACCTTGGCGGCGAGGTTCTCGATCAGCTCGATGAACGCGGCCAATGCACTGGCGGCACGGCCCTTGAGGCCCTTGTTGGCGATCAGCAGGCTCATCGACTGCCACATCGACACCTGGGCGTGGCGTGCGTGCTCGCGGATCGCTTCGACCGTCTTCTCGCCGATGCCGCGTGGCGGCACATTGATTACCCGCTCCAGCGCGGCGTCATTGCCGCGGCCTTCGAGCAAGCGCAGGTAGGCCATGGCGTTCTTGATTTCGGCACGTTCGAAGAAGCGCTGGCCGCCATAGATGCGGTACGGGATGCGCTCGCGCAGCAGGGCTTCTTCGAGCACCCGTGACTGGGCGTTGGAGCGGTACAGAATGGCAATGTCGCTGCGCGCCATGCCGGTCTTGAGGGCGCTCTCGATGGTTTCGACCACGTAGCGGGCTTCGTCATGTTCGTTGAACGCGGCGTACAGGCTCAGCGGCTCGCCGTCGCCACCGTCGGTCCACAACTCCTTGCCCAGGCGGTCGCTGTTGTTGGCGATCAGGGCGTTGGCGGCCTTGAGGATGCCGGCGGTGGAGCGATAGTTCTGCTCCAGGCGGATCATCTGCGCGTCGGGGAAGTCGGCACTGTACTGATGGATATTCTCGATCTTGGCACCGCGCCAGCCATAGATGGACTGGTCGTCGTCGCCCACCACCATCAGGCTGTCACCACCCTGGGCCAGCAGGCGCAACCAGGCGTACTGCACGGCGTTGGTGTCCTGGAACTCGTCCACCAGCACGTGGCGGAAACGGCGCTGGTAATGCTGTAGCAGGCCCGGGTTGTCGCGCCACAGGTCCAGGGCGCGCAGCAACAGTTCTGAGAAGTCGATCACCCCAGCGCGCTGGCAGGCCGCCTCGTAGGCTTCATAGATGCTGCGCATGGTGCCCAGGAACAGATCGCCACTGGCCTGGATGTGCTGCGGGCGCAGGCCTTCGTCCTTTTGCCCGTTGATGAACCATTGCGCCTGGCGTACCGGCCAACGCTGCTCGTCCAGCCCCAGCTCGCGGATCACCCGCTTGACCAGGCGCTGCTGGTCGTCGCTGTCGAGGATCTGGAAGTTCTGGTTCAGCCCTGCCTCCTGCCAGTGCGCCCGCAACAGGCGATGGGCCAGGCCGTGGAAGGTGCCTACCCACATGCCGGCGGGATTGATCCCCATCAGTTGCTCGATGCGCTGGCGCATCTCGGCGGCAGCCTTGTTGGTGAAGGTCACCGACAGTACCGAATGGGGGGAGGCCTGTTCGACCTGGATCAACCAGGCGATACGGTGCACCAGCACTCGGGTTTTACCGGAGCCGGCACCGGCCAGAACCAACTGGCGACCAAGCGGGGCCGCTACGGCCTGGCGTTGGGCGTCGTTGAGGGAGTTCAACAGGAGGGAGAGGTCATCGCGCATCCGGCCATTTTAGGGGCGCAAGGGAGCCTGGGGCAAACCCGCAGTGGAAAAAGATCCGCCTGGCCAATCCCCATCCATCGGCCCGCGCCCTTGGCCCGCGTGCTTGAGCGTCCGGCAGCAAAACCGCGAGCGACGCTGGCGAGGCGCAAAATATGACCCAGAGCAGTTTGGCCGACGCGCCGGCTTGTGTATGCTCCGTGCTCGTTCAAGGCTCACCATTACAAGAACATTGCCTATGACCCTCGCATCTGCCCCCGCCAGCGTGCCACTCGAGGCGCGTCGGAGTATCCGCAAACAGTTCGCCACGCAGCTGGCCGTCGAACGCACGCGCCTGTTGTATCAGGGGTCGCTGCTGCCGACGCTGTTCATGCTGCTCAATGGCCTGGTGTGCGCCTGGTTGCTGTGGAGCCCGCAGCGTTACCTGCTGGTGAGCATCTGGATCGTCTGGATGATGGCCCTGGTGGCGTTGCGCGTGGTTCAGGTCGCGGCCTTCGATGCGGCCATGCCGGAGCGTCAGTCACAGCCGAGCTGGTGGCATATGTTCCTGCTGGGCTCGGCCTTCAGCGGGCTGACCCTGGGCAGTGCGGCGATTGCCCTGGTGCCTGTGGATAACTTCGTGCAGCAGGCCTGGGTATTCGGCTTGCTGGGGGCCGCGACACTCTCTGCCAGCGTGGCGTATGCGGTCAGCCTGCCGGCGTTTCTGAGCTTTGCCTTGCCCTGCCTGGTGCCGCCGATCGTGTTCCTGTTCTGGAGCGGCGATACGCAGCAGCAGGGCTGGGGCTGGCTTGGGCTGATCCTGCTGGGGTCACTGTCGGTGGTGGCCTGGCAGGTCAATCGGCGGATCGAGGACGGCTTGTTGCGGCGCTTCCAGAACCAGGCGCTGATCGAGCACCTGCAGGCGGCGCAGACCCGAAGCGAACGGCTCAACCAGGCGCTGGCGACGGAGGTCGAGCAGCGCCGCCTGATTGAGGAGCAACTGCGCCAGGCCCAGGCCGGGCTGGAGTCGCGGGTGGCGCAGCGCAGCCAGCAACTGGACCAGGCCAACCAGGCCTTGAGCAAGAGCGAACAGCGCCTGGCGCTGGCACTGGAGGCCAGCGAGCTGGGGCTGTGGGACTGGAACCTGGACACCGACGAGGTGCACCACACCCAGTTGCGCGAGTTGTTCGGCCTCAGCCCGGACCAGGTCCAGGCGATGCTGACCGACCTCAAGCCGCGCCTGCACCCGGAGGACCTGCCGCTGCTCAAGCGCACCCTGGTCGAACACCTCAAGGGCCGCACCGACGACTACTGTATCGAGTACCGCGTCCGTCACAGCAACGGTCACTGGTGCTGGATCGAAGACCGTGGCCGGGCTGTGGAGCGTGATGCCGACGGGCGCGTCCTGCGCATGCTCGGCACCCGGCGGGACGTGAGTGCACGCAAGGCCCAGGAAGAGCAGCAACGCCTGGCTGCCACTGTGCTGGAGGCGGCCAGCGAGGGGATCGCGATTCTTGACCCTGGCTACGGCTTGTTGGCCGTCAACCAGGCGTTCTGCCGCATCACCGGCTACCCGCGTGAAGAACTGCTGGGGCGTAACGCACTGGCGCTGCCCTGCAGCCGTGATGCGTGCCGGCACTCGTCGGCCATCGACCAGGCCCTGGCCCAGCACGGCCACTGGCAGGGCGAACTGGTGGAGGCGCGCAAGGACGGCGAGCTCTATCCGCAGTGGCTGCAACTGACTGCCGTGGGGGATGCACGGGGTAACGTCAGCAATATCGTCGGCTTTTTCACCGACCTGTCGGCACGCCGTGAGTCCGAGGAGCGCCTGCGCTACCTGGCCCATTACGACGAGCTGACCGGCCTGGCCAACCGCGCGTTGTTCCGCCTGCGCCTGCACGAGGCTGGCCAGCGCCTGCGCAGCAGCGGGCGCAGCCTGGCGTTGCTGCACATCGACCTGGACCGCTTCAAGCTGCTCAATGACAGCCTCGGGCATGAGGTGGCCGACCAGTTGCTCAAGAAAATGGCGCAACGCATTGGCAATGCGGTGCCCGAGGCCGACACGGTGGCGCGCCTCTCCGGTGACGAGTTCGCGGTACTGTTCGACGGTTATACCAACCTGTCCAGCCTGGTACGGGTGGCTTCGCGGCTACTCGACAAGCTGCGCGTGCCGTTGCGGGTCGACGGGCATGAACTGGTGATCAGCGCATCGATCGGCGTCAGCCTGCTACCGGATGCGAGCCTGGATGTCACGGCGCTGGTCAGCCAAGCCAACATGGCCATGCAGCATGCCAAGCACCTGGGCGGTGACGGCTTCCAGTTCTACACCGAAAGCCTGCAGGCCAGTACCCTGGAGCGCCTGCAGCTGGAAAACCAGCTGCGCAAGGCCATCGAAGAGCATCAGCTGGAGGTCTACTACCAGCCCAAGCTGTGCCTGCGCAGTGGCCGTCTGCATGCCGCCGAAGCGCTGGTGCGCTGGCATCACCCGCAGTGGGGCATGGTGCCGCCGGGGGACTTCATCGGTCTGGCCGAAGAAACCGGACTGATCGCGCCCATGGGCGAATTCGTGTTGCGCCAGGCCTGCTGGCAGGCCTGCGAATGGCAACGGCAGGGGCTGGCGCCGATACGCGTGTCGGTGAACCTGTCGGTGTATCAGTTGCGCCAGGGCAAGCTGGTCAGCCTGGTGCGCCAGGTGCTGGATGAATGCGGGCTGGCGCCGCACCTGCTGGAGCTGGAGCTGACCGAAAGCCAGTTGCTCGATGGCGTCGAACACATCATCACGACCTTTCACCAGTTGCATGCGCTGGGCGTCAAGCTGGCGATCGACGATTTCGGTACCGGCTATTCGTCGCTCAGCTACCTCAAGCGTTTCCCGGTGAACTACGTGAAAATCGACCAGACCTTTATTCGCGGCCTCAGTGAAGGCAGCGAAGACGCCGCGATCACCCGCGCGATCATCGTCATGGCCCACAGCCTGGACCTGCAGGTGGTGGCCGAGGGGGTCGAGAGCGTCGAGCAGTTGGCATTCCTGCGCGAGCAGGGCTGTGACGAAGTGCAGGGCTACCTGATCAGCCGGCCGGTGGAGGCCGACACACTGGCCGGCTTGCTGCGCGAAGACCGGCGCTGGTAGTGCCAGAGCCAGGGCCCCGATCATCGGGGCCCTGGGCTTACCGCGAGGCGCCGCTTGCTGGTCAGTGGGTGACCAGGATCTCGTCCAGGCTCACCAGCAGCTTGCCGTCGTGGAAAATTTCCACTTTCGGAATGTTGCTGTGGTCGCCGTTCAGTTCGAAGCTGACGGCACGTTCGGTAATGACCTGCGCCGCCAGTGCATCCACGTTTTCCAGTTTCAGCTCAAGCGCCAGGGCATGCGACTTGTCCTGGATTTCGCGCTTGACCAGCACCGGCACGATGGCCGCAGTGGCAACGGACACGCTGCCCTGCACGCGAAACTTGACGTTGCCTGGCATCTGGTCGTTCTGGGCGGTCCAGCTGTGTGCTTTTACGTACATTCCTTTGTACCTCGTTCAATAGTGATGGGGTTGTCGTGTTGCGTGCCCACTATCGAACAGCACCGCCCTGGCTGGCAGCAGGAAAGGCTTCAGCCGTGCCAGGCACGGCCCTGGTGCGCCAGCAGGCTGTGCGCCTGGTCCGGGCCGTTCGAGCCCGCAGGATAGGGTCGTGGCGCCTGAAAATGCTCCTGCCAGCCGGTCAGGATAGGATCGATCCAAGCCCATGCGGCCTCTACCTCGTCACGGCGCATGAACAGGGTCGAGTCGCCCTCCAGGACGTCCAGCAGCAGGCGTTCATAGGCGTCCCAGCGCCGTGTCTGGCCAAACACCTGGGCCAGGTTCAGGTTCAGTTCCACCGGCTCCAGGCGCATGCCCTTGCCGGGTGCCTTGGTCATCATCTGCAGGCTGATGCGCTCGTCCGGTTGCAGCTGGATCAGCAACTGGTTGGCCTGGTCGCCGTCGAACAGGCGGTGTGGCACCGGCTTGAACTGGATGACGATCTGCGACGAGCGCTTGGCCAGGCGTTTGCCGGTGCGCAGGTAGAACGGCACGCCGGCCCAGCGCCAGTTGTTGATATGCGCTTGGACGGCGACGAAGGTCTCGGTATCGCTGTCGTTGTCGACGTCTTTCTCGAAGTAGTAGGCCGGCACTTCCTGCCCGCCGATCTTGCCGGCGCTGTATTGGCCGCGCACGGTCTTGTCCTGTACGTCTTGCCCGGTGATGGGCTTGAGCGCCTTGAGAATCTTCACTTTCTCGTCACGTACCGCCTCGGCCTCGAACTGTGCCGGTGGTTCCATGGCCACCAGGCACAGCAGTTGCAACAGGTGGTTCTGCAGCATGTCGCGGGTGGCGCCGGCGCGGTCGTAGTAACCGCCGCGGTTTTCCACACCCAGGGTTTCGCACACGCTGATCTGCACATGATCGACCTGGTTGGTGCGCCACACCGGTTCCAGCAGGGCATTGGCGAACCGTAGCGCCATGAGGTTCTGCACGGTTTCCTTGCCCAGGTAGTGGTCGATGCGAAACACCTGGGGTTCGGCAAACACCGCGCCGATGGCGCTGTTGATCGCGGTGGCGGAATCGAGAGAGTGGCCGATGGGCTTTTCGAGCACGATGCGCGCTTCGCTATCGACCAGGCCGGCAACTTGCAGGTGGGTTGCGATAGGCACGAACAGATTGGGGGCGGTGGCCAGGTAGTACACCCGCGTCAACCCGCCCGGTTCACCGAGAAAGCGTGCCAGGCGCCCGAAGTCGGCACTTTGCGAGGCATCCATGGAAAAGTAGTCGAGCCGCGTGGCGAAGCGGTGCCACACCTCCTCGCTGAAATCCTGCGGGGCAATCTGGGCGCGGCAACGGCGTTCGACCAGCGAGAGAAAGGCCGCACGCGGCAGGGCGCGTCGGGCCAGCGCAATAATGCGCACGGCGTTGTGCAGTCGACCTTCCCGTAGCAGGTGGTAGAGCGCCGGAAGCAATTTGTTCAGGGCCAGGTCGCCGGTGCCGCCGAACACCAGAATGTCACACGGGATAGTCAATACCACTACGCTCCAAGATCGTTTAGCTGGGCGGGTCGCCGGTCATGTAGTATAACTACAAGAAAGCTACAACACCCCGGTCAGCCGATCATAACCGAGTCCTGCCCTTGAATCTGTTGCAACACATCGCCCAGTCACGCCATCTGCTGCGCAAATCGGAACTGAAGGTTGCCGATCACGTATTGCTGGATCCGGCGGCTGTCATGCATAGCTCCATGGCCGACCTGGCGCATAACGTCGGGATCAGCGAGCCGACCATCGTGCGTTTTTGCCGGGCGATCGGTTGCACCGGCTTTCAGGACCTCAAGCTCAAGCTGGCGCAAAGCCTGGCGGCGGGCGCGAGTTTTGGCCAGTTCGCGATCCATGAAGACGACTCGGTGGCTGACTACAGCCTGAAGATTTTCGACACCACCCTGCACACCCTGATGGAAGTGCGCGAGCACCTCGATGCCCAGGCCTTGCAGCGTGCGGTGACCGCCATGGCCCAGGCCCAGCGTGTCGAGTTCTACGGGTTCGGGGCGTCGGGTGCGGTGGCGGCCGATGCGCAGCACAAGTTCTTCCGCCTGCTGCTGACGGCGGCGGCCTATTCCGACCCGCACATGCAGGCGATGTCGGCGGTGACCCTCAAGCCCGGCGATGTGGCTATCTGCATCTCTCAGTCGGGGCGCTCCAAGGACCTGTTGATCACGGCCAACCTGGTGCGTGAAAGCGGCGCGACATTGATCACCCTGTGCCCCAGCCAGACCCCACTGGCCGAGCTGTCGACGGTCAACCTGGCCATCGACGTGCATGAGGACACCGAGATCTATACCCCGCTGACCTCGCGTATCGCCCACCTGGTGGTGATCGACGTGCTGGCGATGGGCGTGGCCATG
>NZ_JAAHBU010000081.1 GCF_010671725.1 Pseudomonas brassicae
TCACTGGAGCCTTGAGCTCCCTGAAGGGCCGTCGAAGACTACGACGTTGATAGGTTGGGTGTGTAAGCGCTGTGAGGCGTTGAGCTAACCAATACTAATTGCCCGTGAGGCTTGACCATATAACACCCAAGCAATTTGCGCTGCTCCCAAGGGATCGCAGGCCAAATTGTGGTGTTGAAGACACAGTAAGCCGAAGATTTGTAACTCACAGATATCACATACCCGATTCGCTGGAGTGTCTGCACAAGACCTTCTGGCAACAGAATTTCTTGACGACCATAGAGCATTGGAACCACCTGATCCCATCCCGAACTCAGTAGTGAAACGATGCATCGCCGATGGTAGTGTGGGGTTTCCCCATGTGAGAGTAGGTCATCGTCAAGATTAAATTCCGAAACCCCTATCTGCATATGCAGGTAGGGGTTTTGTCTTTGTGGGTCAAAAAATGTAGGCCCGCCCGGTCGCCCAGCAGACCGTGATAAGGTTCCCCCCAACCCGCATATCCAAGGGATGCCCCATGCCGCACGCACGCACACTTCACCCAGGATTCATGGTCGTTCATGGCAATCGACTGGATGAGTTGCGTGGCCTGGTGGTGAGCTGGATGCGTCGATATCCGCTGGCCCCGCTGGAGAACGAGGTGGTGCTGGTGCAGAGCAACGGCATTGCCCAATGGCTCAAGCTGGCCCTGGCCGAAGACCCTGATGACGACGACCAGGGTGGCTGCGGGATTGCCGCCGCCATCGAGGTGCAGCTACCGGGCAGCTTCATGTGGCAGTTGTATCGCCGGGTGCTGGGGCGTGAAGAGATTCCGCAGACCTCGTTACTCGACAAGGCACCGCTGACCTGGCGGCTGATGCGGCTGTTGCCTGAGGTGATCGGGCAGCCGCACTTCGAACCCCTGCAGCGCTTCCTGACCGACGACAGCGATCTGCGCAAACGCTATCAGTTGGCCGAGCGCCTGGCTGACCTGTTCGACCAGTATCAGGTGTACCGCGCCGACTGGCTGAAAGACTGGGCAGCGGGTCGTCATGTCCTGAGCAACGCGCGCGGTGAGTCCAGGCCATTGTCCCCGGCCAATTGCTGGCAAGCCGAACTGTGGCGGGCGCTTTTGCTGGATGTGGGGGAGGCGGGCATGGCGCAAAGCCGCGCGGGTGTGCACCAGCGTTTTGTCGAGCGCATCAATGCCCTTGAACACGCCCCGGCAGGTCTGCCATCGCGAGTCATCGTGTTCGGCATTTCCTCGCTTCCGGCACAGGCACTCGAAGCCTTGGCTGGCCTTGCCCGTTTCAGCCAGGTATTGCTGTGTGTGCACAACCCGTGTCGTCACCACTGGGCCGATATCGTTGCCGACAAAGACCTGCTACGCCATCAGTACAAGCGCCAGCAACGCAAGCAGGGCATGCCCAGCCTGATCGATGCCGACGCATTGCACCAGCATGCCCACCCCTTGCTTGCGGCATGGGGCAAGCAAGGCCGCGACTACATCAACCTGCTGGACAGCTACGACGACCCGAGCAGCTATCGCGGCGCCTTCAGTGACGGGCGCATCGACCTGTTCAGCGAAAGCCAGCCGCAGACCCTGCTTAATCAGTTGCAGGACGACATCCTCGAACTGCGCCCCCTGGCTGAAACACGTGCACTGTGGCCACCGGTGGACTCGACCAAGGACCGTTCGGTGCGTTTTCATATCGCCCACAGTGCCCAGCGCGAAGTCGAGATCCTGCACGATCAGTTGCTTGCGCGCTTCAGCGCCGACCCGGGCCTGCGCCCGCGCGACGTGATCGTCATGCTGCCTGATATCAATGCCTATGCTGCGCATATCCGCGCTGTATTCGGTCAACTTGGGCGTAACGATCCGCGCTTCATTCCGTTCACCCTGACCGACCAGGGGCAGCGTGGCCGCGACCCGCTGTTGATCGCCCTGGAGCACCTGCTCAAGTTGCCCGACAGCCGTTTTCCGGTCAGCGAAATTCTTGACCTGCTCGATGTACCTGCCTTGCGCGCACGGTTTGCGATCAAGGAAAGCGACTTGCCTACCTTGCACCGCTGGATCGAAGGCGCCGGTGTGCGCTGGGGCCTCAATGCCCGCCAGCGCGCCGGGCTGGACCTGCCCAATGACCTGGAGCAGAACAGCTGGCGTTTTGGCTTGCGGCGCATGCTGCTTGGCTACGCGGTGGGCAGCGGTGAAAGTTGCGACGATATCGAACCCTACGACGAGATCGGCGGGCTGGACGCCGCCCTGATCGGGCCGCTGGTGGCGTTGCTCGATGCGCTCGAAATCGCCCATAGCGAATTGTCGCAGCCGGCCACAGCGGCACACTGGGGCGTGCGTCTGCATGCGCTGCTGCAGGTGTTCTTCCTGGCCGAAAACGAGCACGACGATTACCTGCTGGTGCAACTGCAGGGCCTGTGCGAGAGCTGGCTGCAGACCTGCGAGTCGGTCGGCCTAAACGATCAACTGCCGCTGACGGTGGTGCGCGAGGCCTGGCTGGCCGGGCTCGACCAGGGCCGCCTGTCCCAGCGCTTCCTGGCCGGTTCGGTCAACTTCTGCACACTCATGCCGATGCGTGCGATCCCGTTCAAGATCGTCTGCCTGCTGGGCATGAACGACGGCGACTACCCGCGAGCACAGCCCCCGCTGGACTTCGACCTGATGGGCAGCGACTACCGCCCCGGTGATCGCTCGCGGCGTGAAGATGACCGCTACCTGTTGCTCGAAGCACTGCTGTCGGCGCGCGAGCAGCTGTATGTGAGCTGGGTAGGGCGCAGCATTCGCGACAACAGCGAGCGCCCGGCGTCGGTCCTGATCGGCCAGTTGCGTGACCACCTGGCGGGGGGATGGGGCGTTGCCTCGACCCAGGCCGACACGTCTCAGGATGCTGGCCAGCAGTTGCTGCATGCGCTGACCCTGGAGCATCCGCTGCAGCCTTTCAGCGCCCGCTACTTTCACCGGCACGGCCAGTTGTTCAGCTACGCCAGCGAGTGGCGCGCCCTGCACCTGGCACCGGAGCAGCAGCCTGTACCGCGCGACATACTGGAACCTTTCGTGGCTGACGAGCCGCTGAGCATTACCCTGCTGCAAGACTTCATGCGCCATCCCGTGCGGCATTTCTTCAGCCAGCGCCTGAAAGTGTTTTTCGAAGCGGCCGAGGCGCCCCTGGCGGATGAAGAGCCCTTCGTGCTCGACGCCTTGCAGCGCTACAGCCTGAGCGAGAGCCTGCTGGGCGCCGCACTGGCCGATCCGGCCAACAGCACGCAAGCGCTGCAGGCCCAGGCGCGCCGTTTGCAGCGCAGCGGCATGTTGCCGTTGGCCGGGTTCGGCGAATGCCTGCAGGCCGAGTTGATCGAGCCGCTGCCCGACCTGCTGCAACGCCACGCCGCGTTGCTCGCGCAATGGCCGACGCCTATCGACAGCGCCTTGCCGATTCGTTTCGAATACCGCCAGCTGCGCCTGGAGGGTTGGCTGGGCCGGGTACATCAGCGTGATGACCAGTCGCTGCTGAGCATCACCACGTTGCCCAACGGCATCAGCAGCGGCAAAACACTGAAATGGCATCGCCTGGCGGCGACCTGGGTCATGCACCTGGCGGCCTGTGCGGTGGGCCATCGATTGAGCAGTGCGGTGGTCGCCACCGACGTCACCCTGCTGCTGGGGCCACTGCCACAGGCCGATGCCGAGCAACGCCTGGGCGACCTGTTGCTGGCACGCCAGGCCGGCATGAATGCGCCGTTGCCGGTCGCCATCAAGACGGCCTTCAGCTGGTTGGCCCAGAGCGATCCGGACAAGGCCCTGGCGGCCGCGGCCAAAGCCTATGACGGCGACGGCCAGAATACCCGTGGCGAACGTAGCGAAAGCACTGCGCTGGCCCGGCAGTACAGTGACTTTGCCGCCCTGACGGCAAGTGAAGAGTTCGAGGGCTGGTGCGAGGCACTCTACCGGCCGATGTTCGAAGCCACCTGGCAATCGCCGGGCAGCGATGAGGCGCGCCCATGACCGTTCAAGCACAGCAGGCGCCCCTGGCGCTGACCTTCCCCCTGCACGGCAGCCAGTTGATCGAGGCCAGTGCCGGTACCGGCAAGACCTTCACCATTTCGGCGTTGTACCTGCGCCTGGTGCTGGGTCATGGCGGCGAGCAGGGCTTTGGGCGCGAACTGTTGCCACCGCAGATCCTGGTGGTGACCTTCACCGATGCCGCGACCAAGGAGTTGCGCGAGCGTATCCGTACGCGTCTGGCCGAAGCCGCGCGCTTTTTCCGCAATGAGCTTGCCGACGTCGACCCTTTGCTGGTGCAACTGCGTGCACAGTTCGACCCCGCTGCTTGGGCCGCCTGCGCCAACCGGCTGGATGTCGCGGCGCAGTGGATGGACGAAGCGGCGGTATCGACCATCCACAGCTGGTGCCAGCGTATGTTGCGCGAACATGCCTTCGACAGCGGCAGCCTCTTCACGCAGACCCTGGAAACCGACCACAGCGAGCTGCTTGGCCAGGTCATGCGCGACTACTGGCGACGCTTCTGCTATTGCATGCAAGGTGATGCCCTGGCGTGGGTGCGTAGCCACTGGGTCAGCCCGCAAGCCTTGTTGCCCAGGGTACGTGCGCTGTTCGGTCGTTCGCGTGCCGAAGAGAATGGCCGCGAACCGCAAGCGCTGATCGATGCGGTGATCCAGCAGCGCGCCGCGTTGCTGCGCCAGCTCAAGGCGCCTTGGGCACAGTGGGCGCAAGAGCTGCTGCAGTTGTGCCATGCGGCGGTTGCCGCCAAGCAGGTGGATGGGCGCAAGATGCAGGCCCGCTATTTCGAACCCTGGTGCGAAAAGCTCAGCGCCTGGGCGCAGGACGAACAGGCGGTCGAACTGGATCTGGGCACCGGTTTTACCCGTTTCACGCCGCAAGGCATGGCCGAGGCCTGGAAGGGCGAGCCGCCCAGTCACCCGGCGCTGCTGGCCATGCCTGAGCTGCGCCAGCAGTTGCAGGCGCTGCCAACTCCCGATGCCGGTGTGCTTGAACATGCGGCCAGCTGGGTCTCCAGACGTTTCGAGCAAGAAAAGCGGCGTCGCGCCGAAATGGGCTTCGACGACATGCTGCTGCGCCTCGACCATGCCCTCAGTGGCGTGGCCGGCGAACGCCTGGCCGCGCTGATTCGCGAGCAGTTCCCGGTGGCGCTGATCGACGAGTTCCAGGACACCGATCCGGTGCAGTACCGCATCTTCCACTGCATCTACCGCATCGAGGACAACGTACGCGACACCGGCCTGTTCATGATCGGTGACCCCAAGCAAGCCATCTACGCCTTTCGCGGCGCCGACATCTTCACCTACCTGGGCGCGCGTCGCGCCACCCACGGACGTCTGCACAGCCTGGACACCAACTACCGCTCCAGCCAGCCGATGGTGAGTGCGGTCAACCATGTGTTCACGCGCGCCGAGCAGCGTGAACTGGGGCGTGGCGCATTCCTGTTCCGCGACGGCGACGACAACCCCGTGCCCTTCGTGGCGGTCAAGGCCCAGGGCCGCAAGGAACAGCTGCAGGTGGATGGCCAGCCGGTGGCGGCGCTCAACCTGTGGCAACTGGCGAGCGCCGAACCGGTGTCGGGTGCGGTGTACCGCCAGCACCTGGCCGCGAGCTGCGCCAGCCAGATCGTCAGCCTGCTCAACGGCGGCCAGCAGGGCAGCAGCGGCTTTGTCCAGGCCGGGCAGCCCCTGCGCGGTTGCCTGCCATCGGACATTGCCATCCTGGTGCGTGATGGGCGTGAGGCACAGCTGATCCGCGCTGAACTCGCCGCGCGGGATGTGCGCAGCGTGTACCTGTCCGACAAGGATTCGGTGTTCGCCGCCCAGGAAGCGCATGACCTGCTGGCGTGGCTCAAGGCCTGTGCCGAGCCCGACAGCGAGCGGTTGCTCAAGGCGGCACTGGCCAGCATCACCCTCAACCTGGCGCTGACGCGCCTGGCCCAGCTCAACCAGGACGAGCGCGTCTGGGAACACTGGGTGATGAAGTTTCGCGACTACCGTCATCTGTGGCGTACCCAGGGTGTGTTGCCGATGCTGCGCCACCTGCTGCACGACTTCGACCTGCCCCAGGTGCTGATGCGCCGCAGTGATGGCGAGCGGGTGCTGACCAACCTGTTGCACCTGGCCGAACTGTTGCAACAGGCCGCCACCGAACTCGACGGCGAGCAGGCGCTGATCCGTCACCTGAGCGAGCACCTGGCCAGTTCCGGCCAGGCTGGCGAAGAGCAGATCCTGCGTCTGGAGAGCGATGAGCAGTTGGTCAAGGTGGTGACCATCCACAAGTCCAAGGGGCTGGAGTATCCGCTGGTGTTCCTGCCCTTCATCAGCACCGCCAAGCCGGTCGACGGCAAGCGCCTGCCATTGGGCTGGCATGATGTGCTGGGCCAGGCTCAACTGACCCTCACGCCGAATGCCGAACAGATTGCCCTGGCCGATGACGAGCGCCTGGCCGAAGACTTGCGGCTGCTCTATGTGGCCCTGACCCGGGCCCAGCATGCCTGCTGGCTGGGTGTGGCCGACCTCAAGCGCGGCACCGGCAAGGAGTCGCTGCTGCACCGCAGCGCGCTGGGCTACCTGCTGGGCGGCGGCGCCGCACTCGGCGCCTCGACCGAGCTGGCGGGCTGGCTGCAGGCGCTGCAGCATGGCTGCACATTTATCCACAGCCAGGTGCTGCCGCTGGCCGACAACCAGTGCTACCAGGCGCCGCGCAACACCGCCGAACTGTTGCCGGCCCGCCAGCCACGCCGGCGCGCGGCAGAGAACTGGTGGATCGCCTCCTACAGCGCCTTGCGCATTGGCGAAGACGTGCTCACTGCAGACAGCTCCCAGGCCCAGCAACTGCTCGATGACGAGCCGGCCGACCCGCAAACCTTGCGTGAAGTGGCAGCGATTGCGGGGGATATCCACCGCTTTCCGCGCGGCCCCAACCCCGGCACGTTCCTCCACGGCCTGCTCGAATGGGCCGGGCACGAGGGCTTCAGCCGCGTGGCTGCAGCGCCGGAACAGTTGCACGCCACGGTCGCGCAGCGGTGCAACCGCCGTGACTGGACCGGTTGGATCAACACCCTCGGCCATTGGCTGGAGCGCCTGCTCAACGCGCCACTGGCACTGGCGCCCGACAGTGCACCAGTGGCCCTGAGCCAACTGACCCATTACCAGATCGAAATGGAGTTCTGGTTCGCCAGCCACCAGGTCGACGTGCTCGGCCTCGACCGCCTGGTCTGCAGCCACACCCACCACGGTACAGCACGCCCGGCGGCCCAGTCGGCGCTGCTCAATGGCATGTTCAAGGGCTTCATCGACCTCGCCTTCGAGCATGACGGTCGCTACTACGTCGCCGATTACAAATCGAACTGGCTGGGGCCGGACGAGCAGGCCTACAGCGAACTGGCGATGGAAGGCGCGATCCTCGACCACCGCTACGACCTGCAATACGTCCTCTACCTGCTGGCCTTGCACCGCCAGCTTCGCGCGCGCCTGCCCGACTATGACTACGATCGGCATGTGGGCGGCGCGGTGTTCCTGTTCTTGCGCGGCGTGCATGCGCAAAGCCAGGGCCTGTACTTCGTCAAGCCGCCACGTGCATTGATCGAGCGGCTCGATGCGCTGTTCAGTGGCGTCAGCGCACCGCAGCAACCCGACCTGTTTGCTGGAGACACCCCATGAACCGCACCTTCGACGACTTGCTGCCGACGCCGCTGGATGCCGGCCACCTGGCAGCCCTGGCCCCGCTGCGCATCGGCGCCGATCTGCTCAGCCTGCTGGATCGCTGGGTCGAGCGCGGCTGGTTGCGCGCGCTCGACCGCGCGTTCGTCGGGTTCCTGCAGGAGCGCGAGCCACAGGCTGATCCGCTGGTACTGCTGGCGGCTGCACTGGCCAGCCACCAACTAGGCCATGGGCATGTCTGCCTCGATCTGGCGCAGACCCTGGCCGAACCCGACTTCGCCCTGTCGCTGCCACCGGAAGGCGACGCCCTGGCCGGGCCGCTGCTGTTGCCCTCGCAACTGCTCGAGCGCCTGGAGTTGGCCACCTGGCACCAGCACCTGCAGGCCAGTGTGCTGGTGGCCGATGGCAGCAGCGCGGTACAGGCATCCTGCCCACTGGTGTTGAGCGGGCAGCGTCTGTACCTGCGCCGCTATTGGGCGTATGAGCGCCGTATCGACAGTGCCCTGCGCGAACGCCTGGAGCAGGCCGAGCCTGCCCCGCCTGATCTGCGCGCACGTCTGGAGGCACTGTTCGAAGGCGGTAGCCTGGCAGGCCAGGTCGATTGGCAGAAGCTGGCGTGTGCGTTGGCGACCCGCGGTGCGTTCAGCATCATCACCGGCGGGCCCGGCACCGGCAAGACCACGACGGTGGTGCGCCTGCTGGCCCTGTTGCAGGCGCCTGCGGTAGAGGCCGGGCGCCGCTGCGCATTCGCCTGGCGGCGCCCACCGGCAAGGCGGCCGCGCGCCTGACCGAATCGATCGGCCAGCAAGTGGAGCGCCTGGCGGTGAGTGCGCTGGTGCGTGACAACATCCCCAGCGATGTGTCCACCGTGCACCGACTGCCTGGGCAGCCGTCCGGCTCGCGGCATTTTCGCCATCATGTGGGCAACCCGCTGCCGCTGGACGTGCTGGTGGTCGACGAAGCCTCGATGATCGACCTCGAAATGATGGCCAACCTGCTCGCGGCCATGCCCGGGCATGCCCGCCTGATCCTGCTGGGCGACAAGGACCAGCTGGCCTCGGTCGAGGCTGGCGCGGTACTTGGCGACCTGTGCCGGGACGCCGAAGCCGGGCGCTACACGGCGGCAACGCGATGCTGGCTGGAGCAGGTCAGTGGCGAGTCCCTGGCCGACAGCGGCCTGGTCGAGGGTGATGCGGTGCGCGATCCGTTGCCCCAGCAGGTGGTGATGCTGCGCCACTCGCGCCGCTTTGGTGAAGGCAGCGGCATCGGCCAGCTGGCGCGTCAGGTCAACGGCCAGCAGCCTGAGCAGGCACGTGCGTTGCTCGACCAGGGGCTGGACGATGTGCACAGCCTGCGGCTGAGCGGCGAGCACGACCGCAAACTCGACAGCCTGCTGCTCGAAGGGCTGGGTCGCGGCGCTGACAGCCCTGCCGGCTACCGCGACTACCTGCAACTGATCCGCCAGAGCCGGCCAGCGCCAGACACCGCCGCCGACGACCCGCGCTGGAGTGCGTGGGCGTTGCATGTGCTGCGTGCGTTCGAGCGTTTCCAGCTGCTCTGCGCCGTGCGCCGGGGGCCTTGGGGTGTCGAGGGTTTGAACCTGCGTGTGGCCAAGGTACTGACCCGGGCAGGGCTGATCGAGGGCGACTTGCCCTGGTACGAAGGGCGCCCGGTGCTGATGACGCGCAACGACTATGGCCTGGGCCTGATGAACGGTGACATCGGCATCGCCTTGCGCTTGCCGGATGCGCAGGCGGCGACAGCGGTGCTGCGGGTAGCGTTTCCTCGGAATGACGGCCAGGGTGGTGTCAGATTCGTCCTGCCTAGTCGCTTGAGTGAGGTGGAAACGGTGTACGCGATGACGGTGCACAAGTCGCAGGGCTCGGAATTTTCCCACACCGTACTGGTACTGCCGGACGCCTTGAATCCGGTTCTGACCAAGGAGCTGATCTACACTGGCATCACCCGTGCAAAGGACTGTTTCAGCCTGATAGAGCCGCGCCAGGGCATTTTTGAAGAGGCTGTACGACGCAAGGTCAAGCGCATTTCGGGGCTGATGCTGGAGCAGGTGTAGCACGCCCGTGCCGCCGCTGTGCGGGCCGAACGGGCAACTGGGGTGATCTCGCGGGCGAAGCAGGCGTTGTGCTATCGTGCCCACACGCAAGGCATGGTCTTAAGAGATTTCCTATATGAAAGTCGCCGCCCCTACACCGGGACGTGTAACGCGCTGGATGCACGTGCTGCTGGCGGCTTTTGTGGTGGTCTGTCCGTTGTGGGCAATGGCCCAGAGCGACCCGCCTGCCACCTTGGCCGAGCAGCGCGCCAAGGCGGTGACCCAGGTGGTGCTGGGTATCCTCAGTTACGCGCGCTGGCCGGTGGAGCCTGCGCAATTGCGCCTGTGCCTGATCGGCCCCACCGAGTACGCCGACGACCTGGTCAAGGGCACCTCCCAGGCCACGGGGCGCCCGCTGACGGTACGCCGCTTGCTGGCTGGCGACCCGCGCATCGGCAGCGAGTGCGATGCGGTCTATATCGGCAAGCTCAGTGGCCAGGAGCGCACTCAGATGGCCAGTACCCTCAATGGCAAACCGGTGCTGAGCATCAGCGAAGCGGATGATCCCTGCACGGTCGGCAGCCTGTTCTGCTTGCGTGTCAGCGACAGCCATGTGGCCTTTGATGTGAACCTTGACTCGGTTGCCCGCAGTGGCGTGCGCATTCATCCCAGTGTGCTGCAGTTGTCGCGGCGTCGGGCGGCGCAGCCATGATCGGCTGGGGTAAGGGGCGCGAGCGTCCGACGCTGCGCTCGGTGCTGCGGCGCGGGCATCTGAGTGTCGCCTTGCTGGCTGTGGGGCTGGCCGGGGTGTCGCTGACCGTGCTCGGGGTCCTTGCCCTGCGTGTGTATGCCAACCATAACCTGCACCTGATTGCCCGTTCGATCAATTACACGGTCGAGGCTGCCGTGGTGTTCAACGACAGCAGCGCGGCCAACGAGGCCCTGGCGTTGATCGCTGCTGCCGAAGAAGTGGCCGATGCCAAGGTCTTCGACGATGCAGACCAACTGCTCGCGCGCTGGCAGCGAGGCGAGCAGGGCATGCTCGCTCAACTGGAGCTGAAAGTGGCGCGGGCCTTGCTCGAAGAACCGATCAGGCTGCCGGTGCTGCATCAGGGCCAGCAGGTCGGGCGTATCGAGCTGACCGGCCAGGGCGGCAGCCTGATGCGCTTTCTGCTCAGCGGGCTGGCAGGCATCATGCTGTGCACGGTGCTCAGTGCGGTCAGTGCGTTGTACCTGTCGCGGCGACTGTTCGGCGATATCGTGCGGCCCCTGCGCGGGCTTGCCAGCGTGGCCCACGCGGCGCGCCGCGAGCGCAGTTTCGACCGTCGGGTCGCGGCCACCGAGATTGCCGAGCTCAACGAACTGGGCAACGACTTCAATGCCCTGCTCGGTGAAATGGAAGCGTGGCAGAGCCATCTGCAAAGCGAGAACGAGACCCTGGCCCACCAGGCCAGCCACGACAGCCTTACCGGCCTGCCCAACCGGGCCTTTTTCGAAGGGCGCCTGAGCCGCAGCCTGCGCAATGCCATCAAGCATGAAGAGGGGCTGGCGTTGCTGTTCCTCGACAGTGATCGCTTCAAGCATATCAACGACAGTTTTGGTCATGCCGCAGGCGACGCAGTGCTGGTCAGCGTGGCCAATCGGGTGCGCGCGCAACTGCGCGAGCACGACCTGGTGGCGCGCCTGGGCGGTGATGAGTTTGCCGTGCTGCTGACGCCCTTGCAGCGTGTCGAGGACGCCCAGCGCATTGCCGACAAGATTGCTGCCAGCATGAGCTTGCCGATTCGCCTGCCGGACGGGCAGATGGTCGTCACCTCGTTGAGCGTCGGGCTTGCCGTGTTCCCAGACGATGGGCGCACCCCGGCCGAACTACTCAATGCCGCCGACGCGGCGATGTACCAGGCCAAGCGTCACACCCGTGACGAGCCTCAGTTGGCAGAGGCGGAGCCCTCTGTGTCCAGCGCAAAAAACAGGAGCTGAACCGTGACTCACTTGACCCGATACCTTCGCCTGCCCGTTGTTTGCCTGGCCCTGGCCCTGTTCGCCCTCGTCGGTTGCCGGACAGCACCGCCCCAGGGCTTGAGCCCTGCCCAGATCGCGGTGCTCAAGCAGGAGGGCTTCGTTCCCGTCGAAGAGGGATGGGTGTTCGGCTTGTCGGGCAAGGTGCTGTTCGGCAGTGACCTGGACCTGCTCAACACTCAGAGCCGTGAAATCGTCGAGCGTATCGGCAAGGCGCTGCTGTCGGTGAACATCGAGCGGGTGCGGGTCGATGGCCATACCGATTCATCGGGCAAGGCCAGCTACAACGACCTGCTGTCGACACGTCGTGCCGCCAGCGTGGCCAAGGTCCTGGTGGCGGTGGGCATGCGCCCGGAAAACGTCGAGACGCGGGGGCTGGGCAGTCGCGAACCGGTGGCGGACAACGTGACGGCGGCCGGGCGCACCGAAAACCGCCGCGTGTCGATCGTGGTGGCGTCCGACTGATCAGTCGGCAAAGCGCATCATGTGTGCCTCGCCCATCAGCAGCGGCGCATTGCGCTCGGTCACCCCACGGATGTAATCCCACAACAGGGTGATGCGCTTGAGCTTGCGCAAGTCTTCGCGGCAGTACATCCAGAACTGCCGGGTGATGTCTATTTCGTCCGGCAGCACCGGCACCAGGCGTGGGTCCTGCGCGGCCAGAAAGCACGGCAGTATCGCCAGGCCACGGCCTTGCAGGGCCGCCACGTACTGGGCGATCACACTGGTGCTGCGCAGGTGCGCGGTGGCGCTGGGCAGCAGGTTGGCCAGGTACAGCAGCTCCGAGCTGAACGCAAGGTCGTCCACATAGCTGATGAACGGGTGTTGGGCCAGGTCGCTGCAGCGCAGGATCGGCGTGTGGTTGTCCAGGTAGTCGCCGGTGGCGTACAGGCGCAGGCGGTAGTCGCACAGTTTGCAGCACACGTAGGGCCCGTGTTCGGGCCGCTCCAGGGCAATGACGATGTCTGCCTCGCGCTTGGACAGGCTGATGAAGTGCGGCAGCGGCAGGATATCCACCGAGATGGCCGGGTAGGCGTCGACGAAGTGGCTCAGTTGCGGGGTGATGAAAAAGCTGCCGAAACCCTCGGTGCAGCCCATGCGCACATGCCCGGACAACGCCACCCCCGAGCCTGAAACCTGTTCACAGGCCATGTGCAACGTGCTCTCGATGGACTCTGCATAGCTCAGCAGGCGCTGCCCTTCGGCGGTCAGCACAAAGCCGTTGGTACGCGACTTTTCGAACAGCAGCGTGCCGAGTGCGACCTCCAGCGAACTGATGCGCCGCGACACGGTGGTGTAGTCCACGCCCAGGCGCTTGGCCGCGCTGCTGGCCTTGCGCGTACGCGCCACTTCCAGGAAGAACTTCAGATCGTCCCAGTTCAGTGAACCCAGGGAGGTGATGTTTTTTTGCATGTTGGTCCGGTTTTTATGTGCGTTCTTATTAGAAGTTTGCACATCTATACTCCAATTCAGCCCAGGACCCAAGCACCGTCGCGGCTGTCGCGTCGGCGTTTCTCTGCCTAACAATAAATCCAGGAGAACCCTTCATGAACGCATCCCTCACGCCCGGCCAGACCAAAGTCGAGCAGGTCAAGCTGCTGATCGACGGTCAGTGGGTCGAGTCCAAAACCAGCGAGTGGCGCGATGTGGTCAACCCGGCTACCCAGCAGGTGCTGGCGCGCGTACCCTTTGCCACCGCCGAGGAAGTCGATGCGGCCATCGCCGCCGGCCAGCGCGCGTTCAAGACCTGGCGCGACACCCCGATCGGCGCGCGCATGCGCATCATGCTCAAGCTGCAGGCGCTGATCCGCGAGCACTCCAAGCGTATCGCCGTGACCCTCAGTGCCGAGCAGGGCAAGACCATCGCCGATGCCGAAGGCGATATCTTCCGTGGCCTTGAAGTGGTCGAGCACGCCTGTTCGATCGGCAGCCTGCAGATGGGCGAATTCGCCGAGAACGTCGCCGGCGCGTCGACACCTACACCCTGCGCCAGCCCATCGGCGTGTGCGCCGGCATCACCCCGTTCAATTTCCCGGCGATGATCCCGCTGTGGATGTTCCCGATGGCCATCGTGTGCGGCAACACCTTCGTGCTCAAGCCTTCCGAGCAGGACCCGCTGTCGACCATGATGCTGGTGGAGCTGGCGCTGGAAGCCGGGGTGCCGGCCGGTGTGCTCAACGTGGTGCACGGTGGCAAGCAGGTGGTGGATGCACTGTGCACCCACCAGGATATCAAGGCGGTCTCGTTCGTCGGTTCGACCGAGGTCGGTACTCACGTCTACAACCTGGCCGGCCAGCACGGCAAGCGCGTGCAGTCGATGATGGGGGGCCAAGAACCACGCCGTGGTACTGCCTGACGCCAACCGTACGCAAACCCTCAATGCCCTGGTCGGGGCCGGCTTTGGTGCGGCTGGCCAGCGCTGCATGGCCACCTCGGTGGCGGTGCTGGTGGGCAAGGCCCGCGAGTGGCTGCCCGAGCTCAAGGCGCTTGCCGCCAACCTCAAGGTGAATGCCGGCAGCGAGCCGGGCACCGACGTCGCCCGCTGATCTCCAAGCGTGCCAAGGAGCGGGTGCTGGGGCTGATCGAAAGCGGCATCCAGCAAGGCGCCACCCTCGAACTCGACGGCCGCGACGTGCAGGTGCCGGGTTACGAGCAAGGCAACTTCGTCGGCCCCACGTTGTTCTCCGGGGTGACCACCGACATGCAGATCTACACCCAGGAAATCTTCGGCCCGGTGCTGGTGGTGGTGGAAGTCGACACCCTCGACGAGGCCATCGCGCTGGTCAACCGCAACCCCTTTGGCAACGGCACCGGCCTGTTCACCCAGAGCGGCGCGGCGGCGCGCAAGTTCCAGAGCGAAATCGACGTGGGCCAGGTCGGCATCAACATCCCGATCCCGGTGCCGGTGCCGTTCTTCAGCTTCACCGGTTCGCGCGGCTCCAAGCTGGGCGATTTGGGCCCCTACGGCAAGCAGGTGGTGCAGTTCTACACCCAGACCAAGACCGTCACGGCCCGCTGGTTCGACGATGACAGCGTCAACGACGGCGTGAACACCACCATCAGCCTGCGTTAAGGAGTCGACCATGCGTATTGCATTCATCGGGCTGGGCAACATGGGCGCGCCGATGGCGCGCAACCTGATCAAGGCCGGGCATCAGCTCAACCTGTTCGACCTGAACAAGAGCGTGCTGGCGGAGCTGGCCGAACTGGGCGGGCAGATCAGTGCCTCGCCCAAGGACGCCGCCAACGCCAGCGAGCTGGTGATCACCATGCTGCCGGCGGCTGCGCACGTGCGCAGCGTGTACCTCAATGACGACGGTGTGCTGGCGGGTGTGCGCGCTGGCACACCCGTGGTGGACTGCAGCACGATCGACCCGCAGACCGTGCGTGCGGTGCATGCTGCGGCGGCCAAGCAGGGTGTGGACCTGGCGGATGCGCCGGTGTCCGGTGGCACGGGGGGCGCGGCGGCTGGCACGCTGACCTTCATGGTCGGGGGCAGTGACGCGCTGTTTGCCACCTTGCAGCCGGTGCTGGCGCAGATGGGGCGCAACATCGTGCATTGCGGCGAGGTGGGGACCGGGCAGATTGCCAAGATCTGCAACAACCTGCTGCTGGGTATCTCGATGGTCGGCGTGTCCGAGGCCATGGCGCTGGGCAATGCGCTGGGCATCGATACCCAGGTGCTGGCCGGCATCATCAACAGTTCGACCGGGCGCTGCTGGAGTTCGGACACCTATAACCCCTGGCCGGGGATCATCGACACGGCGCCGGCCTCGCGCGGCTACACCGGGGGCTTTGGCGCGGAGCTGATGCTCAAGGACCTGGGGCTGGCGACGGAAGCAGCACGCCAGGTGCACCAGCCGGTGATCCTGGGGGCGGTGGCGCAGCAGTTGTACCAGGCAATGAGTTTGCGTGGCGATGGTGGCAAGGACTTCTCGGCGATCGTCGAAAGCTACCGCAAGCCCGAGTAAACGCTTCGCCGTCAAGCCTGGCTCTGGTAGCAGCCAGCCTTGACGGCGAAGGCTTCAGGCAAACACGAAGTACTTGCGCACCGTCTCCACCACTTCCCAGGTGCCCTTCATCCCGGGTTCGATCACGAACACATCCCCCGCCTTCAGGTGCACCGGCTGTTCGCCTTCAGGGGTGATCACGCAGTAGCCATCGAGAAAATGGCAATACTCCCATTTGTCGTAGTGCACCTGGAACGTGCCGGGTGTACAGATCCACGTGCCCATGATCTTGCTGCCGTCGGCAGACACATAGGCGTTGAGGTTGACGGTATGCGGGTCGCCGCCGATGCGCTGCCACTTGGTTGCGTCCAGCACGGGGGTGGGGCAGGTTTCGCGCAGCACGGTGATGAAATCGGACATTACGGGCTCCAGCGGTTGCTCAATGGTGCTTCACCATAGGGCTGATCCGCAGGTGCGGGATGCCTGGTGTCGACCTGCAGATGTCTGCGCACGCCGGTTGCGCTGGGCTGCCGAGCTCTGAAGCCTCGCCAGCCCCTTCACGCCCACCAATACCGTACAAAATGAAAGAACACCGGTGCCGCAAAACACACCGAGTCCATCCGGTCGAGCATGCCACCATGGCCCTCGATCATGTGCCCCCAGTCCTTTACGCCACGGTCACGCTTGATCGCCGACATCACCAGCCCACCGGCAAAGCCCATCAGGTTGACGGTCAGCGCCATCAGCGCCGCCTGCCAGAAGGTGAACGGGGTGATCCAGCACAAGGTGGCACCGATCAATGTGGCCAGCGCCACACCGCCCACCAGCCCCTCAAGGGTCTTGGACGGCGATAGCCGCGGCGCCACCTTGCGCTTGCCGAACAGCTTGCCGCACACGTACTGCAGCACATCCGAGATCTGCACCACCAGGATCAACCAGGCAATCAGCAGCAGGTTGCGCCCCTCGAACCCCGGGATATCCAGCGTCATCAGGGCCGGCACCGACGACAGGCAGTACACCGCGATCATCAGCCCCCACTGCACCTTCGACGCCCGCTCCAGAAAGCGCGTGGTGTCTCCCCCCAGGCTGGCCAGAATCGGCAGCAGCAAGAACAGGTACACCGGGATGAAGATACTGAACAGCCCGTACCAGTCCATCGCGATCAGCAGGTACTGCACCGGCAGCGCCACATAGAACGCCGCCACCAGCGCCGGGTAATCGCTGCGCCGGGTGGGTGTGAGGGTAAGGAACTCACGCAGCGCATAAAACGACACGCAGTAGAACAGCAGGATCACGCCCAGCTTGCCGAACACAAAGGCCAGGCCGATCACCAGCACCATCACCCACCAGGCGTTGATGCGTGCATTGAGGTTGTCGATCACCGCGTGGGGCGCCGGGCCGGCGCGCCATTTGAGGAGGCGTCCGATCAGGCTGGCGAGCAGCAGCAGGCCACCGATACCGGCAAACAGCAAAAGCGTGTTGTGGTCCATCTCAGGATTCCTTGGGGGCCAGGGCCAGCAGCGCAAGGCGTGCCCGTTCTAGAAAGGCGAGCTTGCTGTCATCGGCATGGCGTTGCACCGGCTCGCCGAAGCTCAGGGTGCACAGCAAAGGCAGCGGCAGGGCGCGGCCCTTGGGCATGACGCGGTTGAGGTTGGCGATCCACACCGGTATCAGCTCCACCTGCGGGTTGGCGGCCGCCAGGTGAAACAGGCCGCTCTTGAACGCCAGCAACGGCTCGTCGCCAAGGTTACGTGTGCCTTCGGGAAAGAAGATCAGCGAGTCGCCTTGGGCCAGGGCGTCGTGCACCGGTTGCAGCGGGTTGCTCTGCGCGTCGGCGTGCTGACGGTCGATCAGTACACCGTTGAACACGCGCTTGATCAGAAACTGGCGAATGCCCGGTTTCTGCCAGTAATCGGCCCCCGCCACGGGGCGGGTGCGCCGGCGCAATTCCACCGGCAGCGACGCCCAGATCAATACGAAGTCGCCATGGCTGCTGTGGTTGGCGTAGTACAGGCGTTGTACCGGTTGCGGTGTGCAGCCCAGCCACAGCGCGCGCGCACCGGTGATCAGGCGTGCGACCGAGGTGATGGCGAAAGCGGTGAGGGTGGCAAGCATGACGAGATCCTTTATCCAGCGAAGGGAAGCCAGGGCAGCAGCAGGAGGCCGGCCAGTGCCAGCAGCACCTGCACGGCGAAGCACAGCATTTGCCGGCGCAGCAGGCCCAGCGCCGCGAGACTGCGGGCCTGCCCGTCGCGGTCATCGGCCTGGGTCGGCTTGAGGCCAAGGGCAAACAGCGCGTGGTCCAATGTTTGGGTACGTGCCGCCAGCCGTTCGGGCTGTGCGGCCAGGTGGTCGAACAACTCGGCGTCCAGGGCGACGCGCAGGGCCCAGAACTTCTGCATCAGGCCCGCCACCAGCAACCCGGCGCACAGCAACGCGCCAGGGATATGGGCGGGCGCACCGGCCAGTGGCGCCAGGCCATAGGCCAGCGCCAGCAGGCTGATTGCGTCAGATAGCCGTTCGACCTGGCGCCCACGCCTGAGCAGGCTGGCGGTCAGGGCCAGGGCGGTATCGCTACTCACAGGCCGGGCTCCGCGTGCAAGTGGTCGATACGCAGACGGTGCTCGGGGTGCAGCACCACACCGGGGCGCGCCTGGCTGATGCGCTGCTGGGCCTGGGCCGCGTCCTTGCAGCGACCACTGAGCACCAGCCAGGCCGCCACCGCACAGGCGCTGCGCGAGTAGCCCAGGGCACAGCACACCAGCACCGGGCCGCGGCTACGCAGGTCTTCGATGGTGTGCGCGGCTTCGCGGCAGCGCTCGGCCGTCGGCACGATCAGGTCCAGGCTGGGCAGGCTGCAATAGGCCTGGCCGGGCGTGACGGTTGCCGGCAACTCTGCACACAGGTCAACCACGGCGGCGAACCGCTCGGCCTGGCCGCGCCCAGGAATACGCCCCAGGAACACCCCGTCGCACACCTCGTCAGCCTGTGGGTGCTGGCGCGTCCACCACCGTGAATTGAGCCAGGCGCCGATCAGGTAAGGCGCCAGCAGCCAGCGTGCGGCGTATGACAACTGCCCATCAGCGCCTTTCTGGAAACCCTGTGCGCCCAGCAGCGCATAGTTGAGCGCCACCAGCAGCAGTGCCAGCGCAGGCCACAGCAACAGCAGCGCCAGGCCGCCGCCATACAATGCCAACCCGGCGAACACCGCGCAGCCCAGCGCGTAGCGCAGTGCCAGGCGCCACGCCTGGGGTCGCGCGCCAGGCCCAGGTGGCGTAGCACCGGCTGGCCTTCGACCGGCCATAGCCACACGCACAGCAAGCCGGCCACGGCGCCGCTCGGCACGTCGATGAAGTGGTGCTGCCAGGTGGTCAGTACCGACAGCCCGATCAGCGCCATCCACCCATGCACCAGCAGCCGCGGTAGCGCCGCTGCACGTGGCGGGCAAACATCGCCCAGATGATCACCAGCAACGCGATGTGCAGCGAGGGCGCCTGGTTGAACGGCTTGTCGAAGCCCATCAGCACATCGAACAGCCAGCCGAACAGGCCTTCCAGCGCCGCCGCTCGAACGTGAAGCGCAGCGGCCACAGCAGGAAACCGGCGACGCAGATCAGTTGGGCGCTGAGCAGACGCAGGGCGTGGCGGTCCATTTCCAGGCGGCTGAGCGGCAGCAGGAAGGACAACCCGTAGAGCAGGTCGATCGACCAGTACGGCAGGATGGTCCACGGCCACAGGGGCATGCTGTGCTCCCAGGCGAAGACCAGGCTACCGACGTCGCTGCGCCCGGCGGTAAAGGTGTTGCTCAGGCCATAACTGATGAAAAACAGTGGGCCAAGCAGCAACAGCCACAGCACGCCGCGCTTGATCAGCCCCGGTTCGCGTTGGGTGCTCATCAGGCGATCCGCTGGGCCAGGCTGACGCTGAAGATGCCCCATTCGTCGATGCGCTGGCTGATCTTGCGAAAGCCTGCGGCTTCGACCAACTGGTCCATCTCCACCTGGCTGCGCCGACGCATCACCCAGGCCTGGCCGGCGCGGTGGCTGGTGAGCGCGCGCGCGATCATCTGCAGTTGTGGGTGCCACGGCTGGCCGGTGTACACCAGATAGCCGCCGGGTGGCACGGCCTGGGCCAGGCCACCGAGCGAATCGCCGACCATCTGGTTGCAGGCGAACAACTCATACAAGCCCGAAACCACTGCCAGGCTCGGGCGCGGGTCCAGGCTGGCCAGGCTCTGCGCATCGAAGGCATCGCCCTGCACGAAGCGGGCGATGTCGGTCAGCCCCTTCTGCGCGATCAGCGCGTTGCCTTCGCGCACGTTCAGTTCGCTGTAGTCGCGCAGCAGGATCGACTCCGGTGCCTGCTCCAGCCCCTGCAGGGCTTCGAGGATATAGCGGCCATGGCCGGCGGCGATATCGACGATATGCACCGGCACACCTTGCTCGCGCAGGCGCCCTATGGCCAGGCGCAGCAGCTCCTCGACATGCAGCTTGCGCTGGCGAATACCCTTCCAGCCGATGGCGTTGAGGTAGTTCTGGTCGATCATGCGGCCCAGCGCGCCCTTGCCGGTAGGCTGGTTGCGGTAGATGTAGTCCAGGGTACTGCCCGAATCGAAGCCGGTGTCGAAGCCCAGCTTGACCCCGTCCGACAGGCCCTTGCCCAGCCGCAGGCCTGCCCGTGTGGCGCGCCAGTAGAGATCTGCGGGCGAATTGCGTGGCAAGGTCGCGGCAAGGCTTTCGGCCTCCGCGCAGCTGGCGCCCAGGCGGTCGGCGTCCAGCAACGAGGGGCGCTGTGGCGCCTGGCTGAAGCACTGCTCGATGAAGCGATGGATGCGCGCCAGCGCATGGCCACGGTCGCGTTCGCCGAGGGTGTCGTGGAAGAACCCGGGCAACACGTGCTTTTCTTTGTGCACACTGCCCAGGCGGTCGAAGAACTGCTCCTGTGGGCGGCGTTCGACCACAAAGTCGGCACCCGAAATCAGCAGTTGAGTCGGTATCTGGATCGCCTGTGCATCGGCTACCACGCGATCGGCAGCTTCGTACAGACCCAGCAGCATGTTCACCGAAATCGGCCGACTGATCAGCGGGTCGTTTTCGTACGAGGCGATGCGTTGCGGGTCGTGGCTGAGCAGGCGCGGCTTGACGTAGCTGTTGACGAAGAAATTGCCGCGCCAGGCGCGCATCAGCTTCAGGCCTGGGCGCGCGAACGGCACATACAGCTTGACCTTGAACGCCGGCGAGGCCAGCACCAGGCAACGTATCCTGGGCGCGTAGTCGTGCGCCCAGGTAGAAATCAGCACGGCGCCGACGCTTTGGGCCAGCACGGCCATGTCCTGCTCGTCGATGGCGTGCTCACGGGCAATGTGCTCGATGAAGGTCTGCACGTCGCGCACGCTGCAGGCGAAGCTCGGGCTGTCGCCGCGTGCGCCTGGCGATTCGCCGTGGCCGCGGGCATCCCAGGCAAAGAAATCGTGGCCGGGCAGGTCCAGCTCGTCCACCAGGTGCGCCATGCGGCCACCGTGCTCGTGGCCGCGATGGAACAGCACCACGGCGCGCCGTGGCTGGCCGTCGGCCGGGCTGGCTGGCCAGTGCCGATAGTGCAGTTCGACGCCGTCATGGGTAGTGAAGTGCAGCGATTGCGCAGTGCGCATGGCAAATATCCTTATCTGGCACAGAGGGTTTCAGCGGGTTTGTGCCAGACCACGGCTTACCCGGTTGTAGAGGGTATAGAGCGACAGCAGCAGCACCACCAGCAGTACGCCGTTGAGCCAGGCGGCACTGAGCAGGCCGACGGCCACGCCGGCACCCAGCACGCCGAACACGAAGGCACGGTCACTCTTGCCCATGGGCCCGTCATAGCGGCGCTCGGCGCCCACCAGCGGGCCCATCACGCCGGCGTACTCGCTGATCAGCGCCGCCAGCACCACCCCCACCACAAGGCCTGGCCACACGCCAGGGAGCAGGGCAAACGGCAGGAACAACGCGGCGTCGGCGATCAGGTCGCAGAGTTCATTGAGGTAAGCGCCCAGGCGTGACTGCTGGCCGAATTCGCGCGCGAGCATGCCGTCGATGGCGTTCAAGGCCATGCGCAGCACCATCCAGGCCGGCACCAGGGCAAACAGCCAGCGGGTCTGTGGCGTCGCGGCCAGCAGCACGCCGAGCAGCACGCTGACGCCGGCCGCCGCCAGGGTCACCTGGTTGGCGGTCACACCGCGGTCGTACAGGCGCTTGACCATCGGGCGCAGCAGCGCCTGGAAGCGGGGTTTGAGCTGGTAGATCGACGGCACGGTAAAACTCCCTTTACGGCTCGGTTGCAGATCATTGCTTGTTACATATGCGTGCGCCAGGGCGATTGTGGGTGGATTGTCCCTGCCGGGGCAATAGCGCCCATGGATAAGCTTTCCAGAAGTGTGCGCGTGTGCCCGGGAAGGGCAGAAAAATCTCGGCTGCACAGCTGCAACTGGCGCTTGGCCCAGGGTTCGTGCAGTGCCAGGCTGTGCAAGGCCAGCACGCCCTGCCAGCGCTGCACGGCGGCCAGCGGCACGATGCCCAGGCCGGCGCCATGCGCGACCATGCGGATCACCCCGTCGAAGCCGTCGGCGCGCACCCGCACCTGCAGGCGCCGCCCCAGGTGCAGGGCCTGCTCCTCCAGGTGCAGGGCCAGCGCACTGTTGGCCTGCAGGCCGACGTGGCCGTGCGCCAGGGTATCGGCAAAGCGCAGCGCGGGCCGCGTGGCTAATGGGTGGTCCGGCGCCATGATCAGCACCAGCGGGTCATCGCGAAACGCCAGGCTCTGCAGGTGTTCGCTGGCCACGGCGCTGGAGAGGATGCCCAGGTCGGCCTCGCCCTGGGTGATCGCCTGCACGATACGCAGGCTGGGCAGTTCGACCACATCGACGGCGATGGCCGGATGCCGGGTCAGGAACGTGGCCAGCAGCTCGGGCAGGTACTCGGTCAGCGCAGCGGTGTTGCACAGCAGGCGCACCTGGCCTTGCAGGCCCTGGGCGTACTGCCCCAGGTCGAACTGCAAGCGCTCGACCTGCTGGCCGATCTGGCGTGCATGCTGTACCAGTGCCTGGCCGGCCGCCGTCGGTTGCACGCCACGTCGATTGCGCTCCAGCAAGGGCGTGCCGAGCGAGCTTTCCATGGCGCGGATGCGCGCGCTCGCGGCGGGCAACGAGAGGTGGCTGCGTTCGGCACCCGCCGTGATGTTGCCGCACTCCACGGTGTGCACGAACAGTCGAAGGTCAATCAGATCGAAATGCATCAGCCTCTGCCTGGGCAATAGTCTGGCTCAGTATATGGCAGATGTTCAGGTGCGCACCGAGCGGGCAGCATGGCGCCCATGAATACCGTTCTCGGCTTCTATCAGGAAATCGGTCCGGCACTGTCATTGCTGGTCATCATCACCTTCGTGCTGGCGGGGGCGGTCAAGGGCGTGATCGGCCTGGGCCTGCCGACCGTTGCCATGGGCCTGCTGGGCCTGGCTCTGCCACCGGCACAGGCTGCGGCGCTGCTGATCGTGCCGTCCACGCTGACCAACCTGTGGCAACTGGCGGCCGGTGGGCACCTGCGCACATTGGTGCAGCGCTTGTGGCCGATGCTGGCGCTGATCTTCGTCGGCACGCTGCTGGGCAGTGTCTGGCTCGGCATCGACAGTGGTGCGTGGGCGGCCCATGCGTTGGGCGCTGCGCTGCTGGCCTACGCGGTGTACGGCCTGTACCACCCCGGCCTGCACCTGGCCCGGCGCCACGAGGGTTGGCTGGGGCCGTTGTGCGGCCTGGTGACCGGGGTGATCACCGCGGCCACCGGGGTGTTCGTGATTCCGGCGGTGCCGTACCTGCAGGCGCTGGGCCTGAACCGTGACCAGATGGTGCAGGCGCTGGGCCTGTCGTTCACGGTCTCGACCCTGGCGCTGGCCGTGGGACTGGCCGGGCAGGGCGCGCTGGGCAGCGCCGCATTGGGTGCTTCGCTGCTGGTGCTGGCGCCGGCGCTGCTGGGCATGCTGCTGGGCCAGTGGCTACGTCAGCGCATCAGCGCGGCGCTGTTCAAGCGCTGCTTCTTCATCGGCCTGGGGCTGCTCGGCGCGCACCTGTTGCTCAACGGCTAGCCGATGGGGCACTGAGCATCTCGACCTCCTGGACCTCGACGTCGCGCTCCAGATACTGCATGCGCTGTTCGCTGAACTGCTGCATGTGCGGCAGCGCCGAATGCACGTCCAGCGCGGCCTTGCTGGCCCAGACCTCGTAGAACACGAACAGCGTCGGGTCTTGCCGGTCGCGCAGCATGTGGTACTCGATGCAGCCAGGCTCCGCGCGGCTGGGTTCCACGTAGGCGCGAAACAGTGCTTCGAAGGCTTCGGCTTTTTCCGCGCGGGTCTTGGCTTTGAGGATGAAACCGTAGGGTTCGCTCATGGGAGGCTCCTGTAGAAGTGGCGCCCATTTTATTTCAGCAATAAGGTGCTGATTCGTGCTTTATGGGCAAAAGCCTTTTGCCTGCCCACGGCTTATTCCCGCGCACTGAACTGCTTAACCTGCCGTCATCCCAGTTCAACCGGATGCTCGCCACGCCCAGCGCTGGCCGCTACCGAACCCAGATGAGGCAAAGCATGAAGAAGATCCTGTTGCTCAACGGCGGCAAGCAGTTCGCCCACTCCGATGGCCGCCTGAACGAAACCCTGCACGACACGGCACTGGCGTTTCTGGACCGTGCCGGCTTCGAGCTCAAGACCACCTACATCGACGGCGGCTATGACAACGCCGAGGAAGTGCAGAAGTTCCTCTGGGCCGACGTGATCATCTACCAGATGCCGGGGTGGTGGATGGGCGCGCCGTGGACCGTCAAGCAGTACCTGGACGAGGTGTTCACCGCCGGCCATGGCAGCCTGTATGCCAGTGATGGCCGCAGCCGTGCCGATGCGTCGCACAAGTACGGCAGCGGCGGCCTGATCCAGGGCAAGCAGTACATGCTGTCGCTGACCTGGAATGCACCGCAGCAGGCGTTTGACGAGGCCGACCAGTTCTTCGAAGGCAAAGGGGTCGACGCGGTGTACTTCCCGTTCCACAAGGCCAACCAGTTCCTGGGCATGCGCGGCCTGCCGACGTACCTGGCCACCGACGTGATGAAAAATCCCAACGTCGAGGCCGCCGTGGCGGCGTACCGGCAGCATCTGGCCGAGGTTTTCCAGGTGCAGGCCTGAGAAGGCTTGCGTGCGCGGCGCCAAGCGGCTATCTATCACGGCTGATTGCCCGCGCAAGGTACAACCGTGAAAGCCAGGTCCGATGAGTTGCAGGTGTTCGTCTCGGTGATCGAGTGCGGCTCGATTTCCGCCGCCGCCGAGCAGGGTGGGCAGACGCCGTCGGCGATCAGCCGCAGCCTGTCGCGGCTGGAGGCCAAGCTGGGCACCACGCTGATCAACCGCACCACGCGACGCATGGACCTGACCGAAGAGGGGCGCTACTTCTTCGAGCACGCCAAGGCCATCCTGCAGCAGATGGACGCGCTCGAAGAGCGCCTCAGCCAGCATCGCCAGACGCCTTCGGGGCGCTTGCGGATCAATGCGGCGGCGCCGTTCATGCTGCATGCGATCGTGCCGTGGGTAGGCGAGTTTCGCCGGCTGTACCCGGACATCCAGCTGGAGCTGAACACCGACGACCTGATCATCGACCTGCTCGAACAGCGCACCGATATCGCCATCCGCATCGGCGAGCTGGCCGACTCCAGCCTGCATGCGCGCTCGCTGGGCTGCAGCCCGCTGCATATCCTTGCCAGCCCGGCGTACCTGGCGCGCCACGGTACCCCGCAGCAGGTGCAGGAACTGGCCGGGCACACATTGCTGGGGTTCACCCAGACCGACAGCCTCAATCACTGGCCATTGCGCCACAGCCAGGGCGATCGCCTGGCGATCCACCCCGACCTCAGTGCCTCCAGTGGCGAGACCTTGCGCCAGTTGGCGATAGCAGGCGAGGGCATTGCCTGCCTGTCGCATTTCATGACCCACGACGATGTGCAGGCCGGCCGCCTGCAGGTGCTGCTGGCCGAGGCCACCAGCGGTTACCGCCAGCCGATCCATGCGGTGTACTACCGCAACTCGCAGTTGGCCCTGCGCATCCAGTGCTTTCTGGACTTCATCCAGCAAAAACTGTCGGTCTACGCCTGCTGAATTCTTCCTCGCGGGTGTTTGAAAAGTCATGGTGCATGCGCCTTAATGACTGTTCAACGAAAACAACACCAAGGAAGCTTTCATGCGCGTTGTGATGTTCCGAACCCTGAGCCTGAGTACCGCGATTCTCGCCAGTTCATCGGCCTTCGCCGTGACGCTGGAGGGCGGCGCGGTTGCCGCCCCCGATCAATATGGCGCACAGGTCGCCGCCGACATTCTCAAGAAAGGCGGCAACGCGGTGGATGCCGCGGTGGCCACCGCCTTCACCCTGGCCGTGACCTACCCCGAAGCCGGCAACATCGGCGGTGGCGGTTTCATGACCCTGTACATGGACGGCAAGCCGTACTTTCTCGACTACCGCGAAGTGGCGCCCAAGGCTGCCAGCCGCAACATGTACCTGGACGACAAGGGCGAGATCATCGAGAACCTGAGCCTGGTCGGCGCCCGCGCCGCCGGTGTGCCGGGCACGGTGATGGGGTTGTGGGAAGCGCACCAGAAGTTCGGCAAGCTGCCCTGGGCCGAGTTGCTGACCCCGGCGGTGGGCTACGCGAAAAACGGCTTCAAGATCGCTGCCAAGCAGTACCAGTACCGCGAAGACGCGCTGGGGCTGTTCAAGGACAGCACCAACTTCAACGACTATTTCGGCACCATGAAGGTCGGCGAGACGTTCAGGCAACCGGAGCTTGCCCAGACCCTGGAGCGTATTGCCGACAAAGGCGTGAGCGAGTTCTATCAGGGCAAGACCGCCGACCTGCTGGTGGCGCAGATGCAGGCCGACAAAGGCCTGATCAGCAAGGACGACCTCAAGGACTACAAGGCCGTGTGGCGTGAGCCGATGGGCATCGAGTGGCGTGGCAATGTGGTCTACACCGCACCGCTGCCCAGCTCGGGCGGGATTGCGCTGGCGCAGTTGCTGGGCATCAAGGAGCACCGTGCAGCCGACTTCAAGGGCGTCGAGCTGAACTCGGCGCGCTATATCCACCTGCTGGCCGAAATCGAGAAGCGCGTGTTCGCCGACCGCGCCGACTACCTGGGCGACCCGGCGTTCGCCAAGGTGCCGGTGGCCGAACTGGTCGCCAAGGACTACCTGGCCAAGCGTGCACAGGAGGTCAACCCGAACGCGATTTCTGCCACCGACAAGGTGCGCCCGGGGCTGGAGCCGCACCAGACCACGCACTTCTCCATCGTCGACAAGCAGGGCAACGCGGTCAGCAACACCTATACGCTGAACTGGGATTACGGCAGTGGCGTGGTGGTCAAGGGCGCGGGCTTTCTGCTGAACGACGAAATGGATGACTTCAGTTCCAAGCCTGGGGTGGCGAATGCGTTCGGCGTGGTCGGTGGCGATGCCAATGCCATCGAGCCGGGCAAGCGCATGCTGTCGTCGATGAGCCCCAGCCTGGTGACCCGCGACGGGCAGGTCACGCTGGTGCTGGGCACGCCGGGTGGTTCGCGGATCTTCACCTCGATCTTCCAGGTGCTCAACAACCTGTACGACTATGACCTGCCACTGGGCAAAGCCGTGGCGGCGCAGCGCGTGCATCATCAGTTGCTGCCCAAGGACACGATCTATTACGACGCCTATGCGCCGCTCAATGGCAAGGTCGCCGAGGCGCTCAAGAAGATGGGCTACACCCTGGAGGACCAGGGTTGGGAGATGGGCGATATCCAGGCGATCCGGGTCAAGGGCACGGCGCTGGAAACTGCGTCTGACCCGCGCGGTCGCGGGGTGGGGCAGGTCGTCAAATAAGCGCTGCCCCTTTTTGCTGGCAAGCCAGCTCCCACAGGTGTAGCGGTGATTCCAGGATCACGGCAATCCCTGTGGGAGCTGGCTTGCCAGCGAAGAGGCCCGCTCAGTCACCGCAACCCATCAGACGCGGAAGTGGCTGACCATCATCTGCAGCTGGTTGCCCAGGCGCGCAGCTCGACGCTGGAGGCCGCTGTTTCCTGGCTGGCTGCTGCGGTCTGTTCCGACACATCACGCACATTCAGGATGCTGCGGCTGATCTCTTCGGCCACCGCGCTCTGCTGCTCGGCTGCCGCGGCAATCTGCTGGTTCATCGACTGGATGTTCGACACCACACGGGTGATGTTCTCCAGTGAGGCACCGGCCTTGCGCGTCAGTTCCACGCTGCTGTCGGTCAGCGCGCGGCTGCCGTGCATCACGTTGGCCACCTGCTGCGTACCGCTTTGCAGGCCCGCCACCAGCACTTCGATTTCTTCGGTGGACTTCTGCGTGCGCTGCGCCAGCCCGCGCACTTCGTCAGCCACCACGGCAAAGCCGCGACCGGCTTCACCGGCACGCGCCGCTTC
>NZ_JAAHBU010000082.1 GCF_010671725.1 Pseudomonas brassicae
CTTCGATCTCTCGTTAGCGGGAGGCGAATTCTACAGCGTTTCAAACCGCTGTCAACCACCTTTTTCACCGCTGCCGATCTTTCGATCGAAGCACTTCCCGCACTACCTGAAACGTCCAACTCGTTGATATTCAAGGAGTTTTTCGTTCCGACTACGCCGGAAGAGGTGCGAATTATAGAGAGATTAAACGGGGCGTCAAGGGCTAATTTCAAACTTTCTCAAACAACCCCGAATCCCCGCCTCCCTCTATATAGAAGAGAGCACTTACAGCACCCCCCTACCCCGCAAGCGCTGCACATCCTCGGCACTCAGCCCCAACACCTGGGCCAGTACTTGCTCGGTATGCTCACCCAGCAACGGCGGCGCATTGCGATACTCCACCGGGGTCTCGGACAGGCGAATGGGGCTGGCCACCTGCGGCACGCTACCGGCCAACGGGTGGGGGATCTGGATGGCCAGGCCGCGCGCCTGCACCTGCGGGTCCTGGAACATCTGCGCCAGGTCGTTGATCGGACCACACGGCACCCCCGCCTGCTCCAGCTGACTGACCCACTCGGCCGTGGTCTTGAACACCGTCGCCTGACGAATCAGCGGAATCAGCTCGGCGCGATTGGCCACCCTCAGCTTATTGGTGGCAAAACGCGGGTCGTCAGCCCACTGCGGCTGGCCCGCCACCTCGGCAAACTTGCGGAACTGCCCGTCATTGCCCACGGTGAGAATGAAATCACCATCGGCGGTAGGGAAGTCCTGGTAGGGCACGATATTCGGGTGCGCATTACCCAGGCGACGTGGCGCCACCCCTGTCGTCAGGTAGTTCATGGCCTGGTTCGCCAGGCAGGCCACCTGTACGTCGAGCAGCGCCATGTCGATATGCTGGCCGCCGCCATCGTGATCACGGTGGGCGAGGGCGGCCAGTATCGCCACCGTCGAGTACAGCCCCGTGAGGATGTCGGTCAGCGCCACGCCCACCTTCACCGGCCCCGCACCATCCTCACCCTCAGGACGACCGGTAAGGCTCATCAGCCCACCCAGCCCCTGGATCATGAAATCGTAGCCCGCGCGCTTGGCGTACGGCCCGGTCTGGCCGAAGCCGGTAATGGAGCAATAGATGAGCCGGGGATTGATCGCCCGCAGGCTGTCGTAGTCCAGCCCGTAGGCCGCCAGCCCGCCCACCTTGAAGTTCTCGATCAGGATGTCCGACCTGGCTGCCAGCTCCCGCACCAACTGCTGGCCCTCGGGCTGGGTGAAGTCGATGGTCACCGACTGCTTGTTGCGATTGGCCGACAGGTAGTAGGCCGCCTCGCTGGTGTTCTCACCGTAGGCATCCTTGAGGAACGGCGGCCCCCAGGCGCGCGTATCGTCACCCGCCCCCGGACGCTCGACCTTGATCACCTCGGCCCCCAGGTCCGCGAGGATCTGCCCGGACCACGGCCCGGCCAGAACCCGCGACAGGTCCAGCACCCGCAGATGAGATAGCGCGCCCATGGGCTGGCTCCTTGTTATCTATTAATAGAAGGCCTGGATGCCGGTCTGTGCACGCCCCAGAATCAGCGCATGCACGTCATGCGTACCTTCATAGGTGTTGACCACCTCGAGGTTGACCAGATGCCGCGCCACGCCGAACTCGTCGGAGATGCCATTGCCACCGAGCATGTCACGCGCCATGCGCGCGATATCCAGCGCCTTGCCACAGGAGTTGCGCTTCATGATCGAGGTGATTTCCACGGCGGCCGTGCCTTCGTCCTTCATCCGCCCCAGTCGCAGGCAGCCCTGCAAGGCAAGGGTTATCTCGGTCTGCATGTCGGCCAGCTTCTTCTGGATCAACTGGTTGGCCGCCAGCGGGCGACCGAACTGCTGGCGGTCCAGGGTGTACTGGCGCGCGGTGTGCCAGCAGGCCTCGGCGGCACCCAACGCGCCCCAGGCGATGCCATAGCGCGCCGAGTTCAGGCAGGTGAACGGGCCCTTGAGGCCGCGCACATCGGGGAAGATGTTGTCTTCAGGGACGAACACATTATCCATCACGATCTCGCCGGTGATCGATGCACGCAGGCCAACCTTGCCATGGATCACCGGCGCACTCAGGCCCTGCCAGCCCTTCTCCAGCACAAAGCCACGAATATCACCGGCATCGTCCTTGGCCCATACAACGAACACATCGGCAATCGGGCTGTTGGTGATCCACATCTTGCTGCCGCTCAGGCGATAGCCACCGTCGACCTTCTTCGCACGGGTGATCATCGAGCCAGGATCGGAGCCATGGTTGGGTTCGGTCAGGCCGAAGCAACCGATCCACTCACCGCTGGCGAGCTTGGGCAGGTACTTCTGCTTTTGCGCTTCGTGCCGAACTCGTTGATCGGCACCATCACCAGCGAAGACTGCACGCTCATCATCGAGCGGTAGCCGGAATCGATACGCTCCACCTCACGGGCAATCAGCCCATAGCACACATAGTTGAGGCCGCTGCCGCCGTATTGCTCCGGGATGGTCGCCCCCAGCAGGCCGACCTCACCCATTTCGCGAAAGATCGCCGGGTCGGTCTGTTCGTGGCGGAAGGCTTCCAGCACACGGGGCGCAAGCTTGTCCTGGGCGAAGTGAAAGGCGCTTTCGCGCACCATGCGCTCTTCTTCGGTGAGCTGCTGATCGAGCAGCAACGGGTCGATCCAGTTGAAGCTTGCTTTGCCGGCCATGGGCGAGTCCTCGGGAATGGGTTCAGGGTTGTCGTGGACTGATCCTAGGCCTGATCCGGCCACGCGACAAACGAGGATTGCGCATAGTCTTGTGATAATTTCTCACTTCAAGACGGCATCAAATGCCGTTTTAACCGCCCCATTAGTGAGGTTGACGTATATGCGGCGCAAGATCCCCAGCACCACGGCCCTGGTCTGCTTCGAGGCCGCGGCACGCCACGAGAGCTTTACCAAGGCGGCCCTGGAGCTTTCCCTGACCCAGGGCGCCGTCTGTCGCCAGATAGGTGGTCTGGAGGCATTTCTCAATGTCGAGCTGTTTCGCCGCTCGCGACGCGGGGTCAAGCTGACCGAGGCCGGCTTGTCCTACAGCCGCCGCGTCGCCACCCAGCTCGATGCCGTAGAGCGCGATACCCTGTCGGTGATGGGCCAGCAGGGCGCCAATGTGATCGAACTGGCACTGGTTCCGACATTCGGCACCCAGTGGCTGCTGCCACGCCTGAAGGACTTTCAGCGCCTGCACCCCGACGTCACGGTCAACCTCACCAACCGTACGCGGCCATTCCTGTTCGCCGATACCTCCTTCGACGCCGCCATCTATTTTGGCGACGCCGATTGGTCGGGCACCCACTCTCATCGCCTGATGGGCGAAAACCCGCTGCCGGTGTGCAGCCCGGCGCTGCTGGAGGGGCAGCCCAGCCTCGGCGCAGAGGCCATCGCCCGCTTGCCACTGCTGCAGCAGACCACCCGGCCTTATGCCTGGCGCCAGTGGTTCAATAGCCTGGAGATGAACGTTGCGCGCGACATGACCGGCCCCCGCTATGAGCTATTCTCGATGTTGGCGCAGGCGGCCATGCATGAGATGGGTGTCGCACTGATCCCGCCATTCCTGATTCAGCACGAACTGGGGGAGGGCAGGCTGGTGATTGCCAACCCCCATGCGCTGTCGAGTATCAAGGCTTATTACCTGATGATCCCCGAGCGCAAGGTTGAATCGGCCTCATTGCGGGCTTTTCGCGACTGGCTGGTAGGCGAAGCACAGCGCTATGCCGCGCAGCACAAGGATGAATACTGATTACTGACCCCGTAGTCAGCAAATCGCAGACCCTACAGATATACGGAAATGTCGCATATGAGCAGACTGTTCCGGCACCCGTCAAAACACCCCTTAACCCTGCTGTTTACCGGGGCTTCACGACATAAATCGAGGTCGAATTCAGGCTTTCGAGAAATTTGTCTGAAAAAATTTCAAATTTTGCGTAATGTCCCTGAAGCCCGCGGTTCGCGGGCTTCAGCCTGGTTATTGCGACATTCGGTCACAGGGTGACTTGTAGTTTGATCTTCGTCCCCCTCCATAACCTGTTGAAGCGATTCAGGATCACCTGCAAAATGCCGCGCCCCGCCCGGATTCAGGGCGGGATCGTGCTGATCGGCCGCCCCAGACGCACCATCGCAGTGCGCTGGTTTACCAACAAAAGATCACGCAGGAGAAATTGACGTGCACATTGGTGTTCCTCTCGAAACGCAGACGGGCGAGACACGTGTCGCTGCCACCCCCGAAACCATCAAGAAACTGATTGGCCAGGGTCATCAGGTCACTGTGCAGCGCGGTGCCGGCATCAATGCCAGCGTGCCGGACAGTGCCTATGAAGCAGCCGGCGCGACCATCGGCAGCGCAGCCGATGCGTTTGGCGCACAACTTGTTCTCAAGGTTGTGGCGCCCAGCGACAGCGAACTGGGCCAGATCAAGCGCGGCAGCGTGCTGGTGGGCATGCTCAACCCGTTCAACAACGACGTGATCGGCAAGATGGCCGAATGCGGCATTACCGCCTTCGCCCTTGAGGCCGCGCCTCGCACCTCGCGGGCGCAGAGCCTCGACGTACTCTCGTCGCAGGCCAACATTGCCGGCTACAAGGCCGTGCTGCTGGCCGCGCATCACTACCCGCGCTTCATGCCCATGCTGATGACTGCCGCTGGCACCGTGAAGGCCGCCCGCGTGCTGATCCTGGGGGCAGGCGTCGCCGGCCTGCAGGCCATCGCCACGGCCAAGCGCCTGGGTGCGGTGATCGAGGCCTCGGACGTACGCCCGGCGGTCAAGGAGCAGATAGAGTCGCTGGGGGCCAAGTTCATCGACGTGCCCTACGAGACCGACGAGGAACGCGAGTGCGCCGAAGGCGTCGGCGGCTATGCGCGACCGATGCCGGCCAGCTGGATGCAGCGCCAGGCCCAGGCCGTGCACGAGCGCGCAAGGCAGGCTGACATCGTCATCACCACGGCGCTGATCCCCGGGCGCAAGGCACCCACCCTGCTCAGCGCCGAGACCGTCGCCCAGATGAAGCCAGGCTCGGTGGTCATCGACCTGGCCGCCGCCCAGGGCGGCAACTGCCCACTGACCGTGGCCGACCAGGTGGTGATCGAGAACGGCGTGACCATCGTCGGCCCGACCAACCTGCCCGCCCAGGTCGGCGCAGACGCTTCGGCGCTGTATGCACGCAACCTGCTCGACTTCATGAAGCTGCTGTTCGACAAGGACGGCGCACTCACGATCAACCTCGAAGACGACATCGTCGCCGCGTGCCTGATGTGCCGCGACGGCCAGGTCATCCGCAAGAACGGATAAGGAGCCAGACAATGGAAGACATGCTGATCTCTCACGGCGTCTACAACCTGATCATCTTCGTGCTGGCCATCTACGTGGGCTACCACGTGGTCTGGAACGTGACCCCGGCGCTGCATACCCCGCTGATGGCGGTCACCAACGCCATCTCGGCCATCGTCATTGTCGGCGCCATGCTCGCCGCCGCGCTGACCGTGACCCCGCTGGGCAAGACCATGGGCACCCTCGCGGTGGCCCTGGCGGCGGTCAACGTGTTCGGCGGTTTCCTCGTCACCCGGCGCATGCTGGAGATGTTCAAGAAAAAGGCCGCCAAGGCTGAGGGGAAGAAGTAAACATGAGCATGAACCTGGTAACACTGCTCTACCTTGTCGCCTCGGTGTGCTTTATCCAGGCCCTCAAGGGCCTGTCGCACCCGACCACGTCGCGGCGCGGCAATCTGTTCGGCATGCTCGGCATGGCCCTGGCGGTCGTCACCACCATCGGCCTCATCTATAAGCTGGGCGCGGAGCTTGCCACCGACGGCATCGGCTATGTGATCGTCGGCCTGCTGGTTGGCGGCACCGCCGGCTCGATCATGGCCAAGCGCGTCGAGATGACCAAGATGCCGGAGCTGGTCGCCTTCATGCACAGCATGATCGGCCTGGCGGCGGTGTTCATCGCCATTGCCGCAGTGGTCGAGCCGCAATCGCTGGGCATCGTGGCCAGTATCAGCGACCCGATCCCTGCCGGCAACCGCCTGGAGCTGTTCCTCGGCGCGGCGATCGGTGCAATCACCTTCTCGGGTTCGGTGATCGCGTTCGGCAAGCTCTCGGGCAAGTACAAGTTCCGCCTGTTCCAGGGCGCACCGGTACAGTTCAGCGGCCAGCACACGCTCAACCTGGTGCTGGGCCTGGCCACCCTGGGCCTGGGCTTGGTGTTCACCTTCACCGGCAACCTCGGCGCCTTTGCGCTGATGCTGGCGCTGGCCTTCGTGCTCGGCGTGCTGATCATCATCCCCATCGGCGGCGCCGACATGCCGGTGGTGGTGTCGATGCTCAACAGCTACTCGGGCTGGGCAGCGGCCGGTATCGGCTTCTCGCTGAACAACTCGATGCTGATCATCGCCGGCTCTCTGGTGGGCTCCAGCGGTGCGATCCTGTCCTACATCATGTGCAAGGCGATGAACCGTTCGTTCTTCAACGTGATCCTCGGCGGCTTCGGCGGCGCGGCAGAGGCCGCCGGCCGCCGGTGCCAAGGAAGCCCGGCCGGTCAAGTCCGGCTCGGCCGACGACGCCACGTTCCTGCTGAGCAACGCCGACACCGTGATCATCGTGCCCGGCTACGGGCTGGCGGTGGCACGCGCGCAGCATGCGCTCAAGGAACTGACCGAGAAGCTGACCCACAACGGCGTGACCGTGAAGTACGCGATCCACCCGGTGGCGGGGCGCATGCCCGGGCACATGAACGTGCTGCTGGCCGAGGCCGAAGTGCCGTACGACCAGGTGTTCGAGATGGACGACATCAACTCCGAGTTCGGCCAGGCCGACGTGGTGCTGGTACTGGGCGCCAACGACGTGGTCAACCCGGCGGCCAAGAACGATCCCAAGTCGCCGATTGCCGGCATGCCGATCCTCGAAGCCTTCAAGGCCAAGACCATCATCGTCAACAAGCGCTCGATGGCCAGCGGCTACGCCGGCCTGGACAACGAACTGTTCTACCTGGACAAGACCATGATGGTGTTCGGTGACGCCAAGAAAGTCATCGAAGACATGGTCAAAGCCGTGGAATAAGCCCTTGAAAAGGCTGTGACAAAAAGCCCCAGCGCGGTCACGGCTGGGGCTTTTTCGTGCCCGGCCAGCCGACAGAAGGCTCTATTTCAGGGCTTCGCATTCGACCTTGGTCGTGGGACGGCCGCAGGCGAAATCACTAGACTGCGCATCTAGCTTTAGCAGCCCGAGATAATAATCCATGTACCGTGATCGTATTCGCTTGTCCTCTTTGCACAGCAAGGTAATGAGTGCGGCCGACGCCGCTGGCTTGATCGAGGACGGCATGACCGTCGGCATGAGCGGTTTCACCCGTGCCGGTGAAGCCAAGGCCGTGCCCCACGCCCTGGCCGAGCGGGCCAAGCAGTCGCCGCTGAAGATCAGCCTGATGACCGGCGCCAGCCTGGGCAACGACCTCGACAAGCAACTGACCGAGGCCGGCGTGCTGGCCCGGCGCATGCCGTTCCAGGTCGACAGCACCCTGCGCAAGGCCATCAACGAAGGCAAGGTCATGTTCATCGACCAGCACCTGTCGGAGACCGTCGAGCAACTGCGCAACCAGCAGCTCAAGCTGCCGGACATCGCGGTCATCGAAGCGGTCGCGATCACCGAACAAGGCCATATCGTGCCGACCACCTCGGTGGGCAACTCGGCCAGCTTCGCGATTTTCGCCAAGCAGGTCATCGTCGAGATCAACCTGGCGCACAACCCCAACCTGGAAGGTCTGCACGACATCTATATCCCGACCTACCGCCCGACCCGCACGCCGATCCCGCTGGTGAAGGTCGACGACCGCATCGGCAGCACCGCCATCCCGATCGACCCGGCCAAGATCGTCGGCATCGTCATCACCGAGCAACCCGACTCGCCGTCGACCGTGCTGCCACCCGACGACGAAACCCAGGGCATCGCCAACCACCTGATCAACTTCCTCAAGCAGGAAGTCGACGCTGGGCGCATGACCAACAAGCTGGGCCCGCTGCAGGCCGGTATCGGCAGCATTGCCAACGCGGTGATGTGCGGCCTGATCGACTCCCCGTTCGAAGACCTGAGCATGTACTCCGAAGTACTGCAGGACTCGACCTTCGACCTGATCGACGCGGGCAAGCTGAGCTTCGCCTCGGGCAGCTCGATCACCCTGTCGACCCGGCGCAATGCCGACGTGTTCGGTAACCTGGAGCGCTACAAGGACAAGCTGGTGCTGCGCCCGCAGGAAATCTCCAACCACCCCGAAGTGGTGCGCCGCCTGGGCATCATCGGTATCAATACCGCGCTGGAGTTCGACCTGTACGGCAACGTCAACTCCACCCACGTGTGCGGCACGCGGATGATGAACGGCATCGGCGGTTCGGGCGACTTCGCCCGCAACGCGCACCTGGCGATCTTCGTTACCAAGTCGATCGCCAAAGGCGGCGCGATCTCCAGCGTGGTGCCGATGGTCAGCCACGTCGACCACACCGAGCATGATGTCGACATCCTGGTGACCGAGCAGGGCTTGGCCGACCTGCGTGGCCTGGCGCGCGCGAGCGCGCCCGGGTGATCATCGACAACTGCGTGCACCCGGACTATCGCGATGCACTGAACGACTACTTTACCCGGGCCTGCGAGCGCGGCGGGCACACCCCGCACATCCTGCGCGAAGCCCTGCAGTGGCATGAAAACCTGGAAGAAACCGGGCGCATGCTGGCCAGCTGAGCCCAGTGACGCACAGCCGGTGTCGCGCAATGCGCACCGGCTGTACAGTTGCCGCAGCAGAACTTAAACAAACTGTTCTACTGTACCGGTAAAATAGCGCTACATTCCTACCGCGATTCCCCTCCGCAACATCAAAACGCACCTATATGGTGCGCACCAGTACAGTTACGTTCATTTCGGGTGCAACAGTCGCTTTAAACAGTTAACTGAACCCTCACAATGCAGGTGAACTGTATCTACTGTTATGCGCGACAGAAGAGGATCATTGGCATCAGTTAAATCACTACCTAATGCCGCCACAAGCGGAAGGATGACATCATGGAACGTACACTCAGTTCCGATCTGGTTTTCGAAAACAACGCTCAACAATCCCAGGCTTCGCTGCCACTGCGCCTGCTGGCCAACCTGATGCTGTGGCAACGCCGCATTGCCAGCCGCCACCAACTGGCTCGCCTGGACTCGCGTCTGCTGGCTGACGCCGGTATCAGCGAAGCACAACGTTACGAAGAGCTGAGCAAGCCTTTCTGGCGTTGATGCAGGGCCCGCCGGCCAACGCCGGCACCCCGAATTCAAAAACCCGTCGCAGGTAACTGCTGACGGGTTTTTTTTCGTCTGGAAGGTGCAGGCTAGAGCGGCTTCATCGATAAGCGGTACAGTTTAGTAATTTTTAAAACCGTGCAGTACAATTTCATTCGATGCTGTTTTCGATGGCCTCACGTCTGCGTGATAACCTTATGGCGACCGACATTAGAACCACCCAAGCCCAACCCAGGAGATCGACCATGTCCACTACTCGCTTGCTTGGCGCCGCGCTGCTATTGGCTCTGGCCTCGACCGCCCACGCCACCAGCTTCGTCGTTACCACCGACACCGTGGTCCGTGGTGTCGCCGCGTCCACCGATGCCACCTCTGACGTGTCCTCTTCCTTTCGTGACGACAAGATCGTGCGCGCGGCCCGTGACGATGCTGCCAGCTTCGTGGCCAGCCAGGGCGATATCCGTGGCGTGAAACTGGAAAGCGCCTTCGCCCATATCCGCCAGCAGGCCCCAACCCTGCAGGCGACCGACGCCCAACTGGCCCAGGCGATCCTGGCCATCTGACCCCTGCGCAGCCCGGCACACGTAACCGCGTGTAAAAGCCGGGCACCCTGCGCTGGTCCCGACCCGCGCATTGGGATAGCCTTTGCCGCCTGATTTCACAGCCCACAAAGACCTCATGCGTTATTTGCTACCGCTGCTGTTCGCACTCTGCGCCTCGACTGCCGCCCAGGCTTTCGATCTGACAACCCAATTGCCCGTGGCCAGCGGCTACGCCACCAGCAAGGTGACCTCGGCGCCCTTCGACCGCAAGCTGCTGCTGGCGGCCCAGGACGACGCGGCAGCCTTCGTCGCCAGCGCCGGCGCACTGCGTGGTGCACATCTGGAGGCGGCCCTGGTGCGGCTGCGCCACGGCTCACCAGAACTTCATGCCAGCGACCTTGAACTGGCGCAGGCAATTCTCGTCCAATGACTACAACCGTTTTCCGGAGATGCTCCATGCGCAAACCGCTGATTGCCGCCACCCTTGGCCTGCTCATGCTGGCAGACGTGGCCCAGGCGCAGACCCTGGTGGCCACCAGCAACATCATCGTGCGCGCCTTTGGTCGCTCGATCGACTTCACCTCCGACACCACCACCTCGATCCGCGACGCCAAAGCCGTGCGTGAAGCCCGGGACGACGCCGCCAGCTTCGTCGCCAGCCGCGGTGATATCCGCGGCGCACAGCTGCAAGCCGCCTTCGACACCCTGCGCCAGCGCGTACCTGAAGCCCGTGACGCGAGCGACCAGGTGCTGGCCGAAGCAATCCTGGCCCTGTGAACCCCTTGCGTGCCTGGCTGCTGGGTAGCACACTGACGCTGCTCGGCACCCCTGCGCTGGCCGGCCTGCAACTGCACCTGCAGGCAGACGGCCTCGACCCGCAGCAGCAGCGGGCCAGCCAGGCACTGCTGGACGAAGCGCTGCAGGCACTGCCGCCGCGCTTCAAGGCCGAGCTGGACCGCCGCGTCGAGGTGTCATGGAGCACGCGCATGCCGGCCGATGCCTATGGCCAGGCATCACTGGTGTCGAGCCTGGAGCTCAACCGCACGCTGCTGCCCGCGCTGGTCGACGGCAGTGCAGCCGCCACCCGCACCGAGCGCCCACATGGCACCGTACGCCAGGAACTGCTGGCCACAGTGCTGCACGAGCTCACCCACCTGTATGACCGCGCGCGCTGTGGCCGGCCGCCGAGCGCCGTCTGATCACCCAGTGCACGCGCCACAATGCCAGCCAGGGCAGGGTGGGGCTGACCGACCAGTGCCGCGGCCAGACCGAACGCCGCTTCACCCTGAGTGACGACCCGCGCCTGCTTGACCTCGCCGGCTGGCCCCAATATGTAGGGCGCCGTGGCGAGCGCGAACAGCACAACCGGCAGATCGCCCGCAGCCCCGACAGCTACGAGCTGAGCAGCCCCAAGGAATTCATCGCGGTCAACATGGAGTACTTTCTCCTCGACCCGAGCTACGCCTGTCGCCGCCCGGCCCTGCACAGGTACCTGCGCGAACACTTCGGCTGGGCGCCGCCACAGGCGGCCTGCGCCCAGGGCCTGCCATTTCTCAATGCGGGCAACGACTTCGCCAGGCAGCCGCTGGGCCAGATCGACCCCGAACGGGTCTACGCCGTCGACTACCTGCTGGCCGAAGCCAACCAGAACTGGGTCAGCCGCTGGGGCCACAGCATGCTGCGGCTGGTCATCTGCGCCCCTGGTCGTCCACGCGGCCCCGACTGCCGGCTCGACCTCGACCAGCACCTGGTGCTGTCCTACCGCGCCTTCGTCAACGACCTCCAGCTGTCGAGCTGGGACGGCCTGACCGGCGCCTACCCTTCACGCCTGTTCGTGCTGCCGCTGGCCCAGGTCATCGACGAATACACCAAGACCGAACTGCGCAGCCTGGCCTCGATCCCGCTCAAGTTCGACCGCGACGAGCTCGAAAGCCTGGTACGCCAGGCCGCAGAGATGCACTGGAACTACGACGGCAACTACTACTTCCTGTCCAACAACTGTGCGGTCGAAACCCTCAAGCTGCTGCGCAGCGGCACGGGTAACACCCGCCTCAACGGCCTGGACAGCATCATGCCCAACGGCCTGCTCGAAGTGCTACAAGGCCGCGGCCTGGCCGACATGAGCGTACTCGACGACCCACGCGAGGCGTTGCGCCTGGGTTACCGCTTCGACTCCTATCGCGACCGCTACCAGGCCATGTTCCTGGTACTCAAGCAGCATTTGCCGGTGCCCCAGGACAGCGTCGAAGCCTGGCTGGAGCAACCGCCTGCGCAACGCCAGCCGTGGTTTGCCCGCGCTGACCTGCGCACCAGTGCCGCCTTGCTCCTGCTCGAACAGGCCGGGCTGCGCCGCCAGTTGCTGCTGGCCCAGGACGAGGTCAAGCAACGCTACCTCAGCGGCCGTGAGCGCAACGACAGCAGCGTGGCCAAGGCCAACAGCACGCTGCAGCAGATCCTCGCCAACAGCGGCTTTCTCAGCAAACCGGCAGAACTGCTCGGCAACAAGGGCTATGGCCTGCCGCAAGCCAGCGAACGCCAGCAACTGGAAAAAGTCAGCAGCGCGCGCCAGCAACAGCTGCAGCGCCTGAGCGGCGATCTCGACAAGGAAGTACGCGCCTTGCTCGGCCCGGTACGCGCGGCCGAAATCGCGGCCGTCGAAGCCAACCTCAAGCAGCTCGGCGAGCACCTGCGCGCCCTGCACAAAGCCGCTGGCGGGCTGCAATTGCCCTGAGCTGGAGGTTGACTTTGTAACTGCCTGTGCCACTATTTCGCCGCTGGAAAAATGGCTTTTCATGGCCATTGCGCCCGGCTGGCGGTGTGTTCCGGGCATTCGTGAAACCTCTTTCTATCGACGTGACAGCCTGACCTCAAGCAGGCGCGGCTGCGCACGAACGACCGTGGGCATGGTGGGATTATATGGACGTAGTCGGAGACGACCGCGAGTACGAGTGGTCGCTGGATGGGCAACGCTGGTTGCAGGACGCCCATGGCAGGTTCTCCCTGACCCACGTTGCCGGCAAGGCACTGGAAGGCGAGCAGCCAGACCTGGACTTTCTCGTCGGTGCACAGCGGGCGCCCGGCGCACAGGCCTGGCTACCGGCCAGCTTCCGCCATTGCCCGCAGACCGGTGCGGCCCTGACGCCTGTGCGCTTCGACCGCCAGCAGCGCTGGCTGCCGCCCTACGGTAACGGCAGCGGCCGGCGCGTGGTGGAGGCCAGTTGCCGGCTTGACGCTGCCGAGCAGACCGTCGCCGCACTGTACCGCAAGCTTGATGGCGCCAGCCCGCGCAACCTGAACGCGGCACACAAGTACGACCAGTTGCCGCGCAAGAACGGCCTCAATTTCCTTGTCGCCAACCTGGGTGGCCACCGCGAGGCGCTGTTCGCGCTGGCCCGCGACGGCAGCCTGTTCCGCTGGCAACGTAACGCCCAGGAATGGACCGCGCTGCTGCCCCAGAGCACCCCGATCGGGCGTAGCAGCCTGCACAGCTGGGCGTGGGGTGTGAGCCTGCGCGAAGTGGCTGAACAGCAGCGCCTGCTGCTGGCCTGCGACGAGGGTGCCACCGAGGTGCGCGTCGACCCGATCGACGGCCGCTACCATGTCGACCGTTGCCCAGGCCGCGCCATCGCTGCCCCCGGCGACCTCGATGAGCAGGTGCTGTTGCCGCAGCAGATGCCCGACGCAGTTTCAGCCTGGTGGCCCGCCACAACGAACAGTGGGCCCAGTACCCCATTGCCAACGCCAACCCCGAGCACCTGCGCGACCTGTCCGCGCCCCTGCGCGACCCCGCCTCGCGCCGCCTGCTGTGGATCGGCGCCCACGGCTACCTCAGCGTCAAACTCGGCGAACAGCTGCAGGCCCAGTGGCTGAGCTGGCCGACCGGCGCCCAGGCCCGCCCCGAATACGGCCCGCCGTTCGTCAATGGCTATGGCATCTGGCAGCAACTGTTCGAGGGCAGCGAGCAGTACTGCCTGCGCCTGGACTCGGACGAACGCAAGGAAGTCAAAGGCTCGCGCCTGAGCACCGGGCACCTGAACTACATGTTCAACGTGCGTCTGGACGCGCCCTGGGGCGAGCACGACGTCGACAACAACCCCGCCGACCGCGAAGTGGTGTACCCCTTCGTCGAGTTCAGCGACAGCCAGCACCTGCTCTCGTGCCGGGTGCGCTGGCCATCCAGCCTGCAGCAGTTCTTCGGCAACGAGCAGGCGGTCGACACCGAGTATTGCCTGGAACGCATCGGCCAGCCGGCCCTGAGCCTGCTGCTCAAGGTGGCGCAACCCTGGAATGCCCAGTGGTTCTTCTACGACAACGCCCTGTGGCTGTACATCGACTCGACTGGAGCGCTCTACCGATGGAACGTGTGAACCGCCTGCTGCGCCGCGGCCTGCTGCTGGCCCTGAGCCTGGTGTGCCTGGGCGCACAGGCACAACCGCTGCGCCAGGTGTTGCTGGTGCAGAACTCCGGCTGGATGGAGCCGTTCTACCTCGACCCGGCCTCGGGCTTCAAACCCCTGGTCACGCAGTTGGCAGCCACCGCGGCCGGCAACGGCGAAGTGGTGATCGGCGCCTTCAACCAGGCCGACAGCAGCCACCCCTCGCCGCAGTGGACCTACCGTGGCCCTGGCACGCACGCCAAGCTCGGTGACAGCGTCAACGCCCTGACCCTGGCCCGCAAGGCCAGCGGCGCCTACGCCGACACCGACTTCAAGGAAGCCTTGCTGGCCGCGATCAAGACCGGCCTGGAAGGGCGTGAAGGCATCATCTGGATCGTTACCAACAACAAGAACAGCCCCAACAACAGCAGCGAAACCCAGGTCAAGAACCGCGAGTTCTACGACATGCTGCACAACGAAGACGTGATCAGCCGCATCGCCGCCTTCCCGCAGAAGATGCCGGTCAAAAGCAGCAACTTCGAAGCCAACGGCCTGATGATCTATGCCCTGGCCTACGGCGCCAACGCCGGCGCCGCACTGGAGCAGGTGCTTGCCCAGCCTGCGCTGGCCAAGCTGCTCAACGATGCGCGAGTGCGCCTCAAGCCGCTGACCCAGGCCGCCGTGCGCTTCATCCCCACCGGCGTCAAGGACACCCCCGACGTCAGTGCCGAGCTTGCCCCCGATCAGCAGACCGTGGTGCTCAACATCAACGTCGACGGCTCGCCCAAGACCGCCGTGCTGCTGGGGCGCTTCGAGAACCAGTTCAACCCGTACCAGATCCACTCGGCCAAGGTCGCGATGAGCCTGGACATGCCGGGCGAAGCGCTGCAGTCGTCGATCTCGCTGGACCGCATCGACAACCTCGAGCCCGGCGCACGCTCGGACGAACTGTCGATCAGCCTGCAACTGCCGCCACTGCCCTCGCAGTGGTCCAGTGAAGTGCTGCTGTCCAGCGGCTACCAGCGCGCCGGAGCCATCGAAGTGCGCCTGAGCGAGCAGCAGTTGCAGATTTCCCAGCAGTTCATCGAGCGCATGAACGAGCTGTTCCCCAACGATGCTCTGCCCGACGTGTTCCTGCCGTCCAGCGAAGCCAGCGCCTCGGCGACCCGCCTGCCGATCGTGCTGCAGATCAGCTACCCGCTGGGCCCCGTACTGCTATTGCTGGCGCTGTTCGTGCTGGCCTTGCTCGGCCTGCTGCTGGCCAAGAGCCTGATCGGCGGCAAGAAGCCCGTCACGGTGATGGTCGAAGGTATCGCCCAGCAGTACCCGCTCAAGCCGTTCAGCAGCGCCAGCGTCTACGACGCCCGGCAGAACAAGGTCGCGACAGTCAAGCGCGGCCTGTTCGGCGCCACCCTTGAAAAACTCGCTCCCGACGTCGCCGTGCGCCTCAAATAACCCAGGACCCCATCATGACCCAGACCAGCTCCCTGCCAGCCCCCCGTAGAAAACGACGCCGCACCGGCCACCACCACCTCGACCCTGAGCGTGCCGACGCCACTGATGGACCTGGGCCCGAAAAAGGTCGACAGCCGCGACGCCCTGATCGGCGTGGCCGTGCTGGTGGTACTGGCGCTGATCTTCTTCGTGATCAAGAACGCCTACGCCAACTGGCGCGTACGTGAGCGCGTGGCCCCCAGCCGCGCCAACGCCTCGGGCTGGTTCCTGTTCCTGGGCCTGCTGCTGGTGTCGGCCATGGCTGTACTGGCGGTGATCAACGCCGGTCAGTTCCTCACCCCGCTGTACCTGGCCCCCCTGGCGGGCGTGGCCGGCATTTCGCTGGTGGCCTGGCTGATGACCTTCTCGGCCAAGCGCTGAGCCCGACCCGCTGCACCTGCGTCAGGCCCCGCCCGGCCTGACGTTCCACCTCAGATCCACGGATTCAACACGCCGACCCGATTCGGCCAGCCCAGCCAGGGCTCATGGAGTTTCAGATGAACGAGCATGCACAACCTTCCGGCCCGGCAGCGCTGAACACGGTCAGCGAGAAAATCCACCCGACGCTGTTCATCGCCCTGGGCGGCACCGGCATGAAGGTCAACATTCGTCTGCGCCGGCGTATTCTCAATGCGATCTGGGGCGGCAACAACCAGGTGCAGCAGATCGCCGACTTCCCCCTGGTGCAGTTCATCAACTTCGACCTGGACGCTGGCGAAGTCACCCAGGACGGCAAATCGATCAAGACCGACGTGCTCGCCGAGCAGGTCGCCTTCACCTCCGAAGAAAAAATCATCGAGCCGCTCAACCTGAGCAAGTACACCCACTCGATGGACGAACTCAACCGTCACCGTGAAGTGGCCGAGTGGTTCCCGCTGACGCCGGACAAGATCCGTGCCCTGGGCATCGACCCGTCCAAGGGCGCCGGCCAGATCCGCGCGCTGTCGCGCCTGTACTTCTACGACAAGTACCCGGTCATCCGTGACAAGCTGCGCGACAAGGTCGGCCGCCTGCTGGCCAACATCGGTGGCAATGCCGACAAGCTGAAGAAGCTCGGCCTGGAAATCGACCCGGGCAAGATCCGCATCGTCATCAGCGGCTCGGCCGCCGGCGGCACCGGCTCGGGTTCGTTCCTGGACATGGGCTACCTGGCCAAGGCGATCCTCAAGGAACACAACATCGCCGGCAAGGTCGACCTGTTCTTCGTGCTGCCTGGCGGTTTCCACGCCTACAACACCGAGCGCGTGCAGGCCAACGGCTACGCGGCGCTGATGGAGCTGGAAACCAGCATGCGCGGCAACCGCCTGGTCAAGCACTGGGATGCCACCGACAACCTGTTCATCGACAACCGTCCGTACGATGACGTCTACATCATCGACAACAGCAACGTCGCCCAGGCCAAGACCAGCGACCAGGAAGACGTCTACGAGATGCTTTCGGACGTGCTGTTCACCGACTTCACCTCGCAGGACTTCGCCAACAAGAAGCGTTCGATCGCGGTCAACCAGAACCAGCACAAGATCCGCTCCTACACCGTGCGCCTGCCGCAGGACTACGGCGACGACACCGAGCTGCGCTTCCCGTGCTCATACTCCTCGCTCGGCCAGGCGGTGCTCGACACCCAGATCGACGCGCGCCAGAACGTGCGCCTGAGCCGCCAGGTGCAACACATGCTCAAGGCGTTCTTCGGCATCGCCAACGCCTCGGCCAACGACAATCGGCCCACCGATCGCGAGCGCGACGACTTCCTGCGTGAACAGTTGAACGTCACCCCGCGCACCTTCACCGAACTGCCGGACTTCCTCTCCAAGGTCGAGCTGACCCTGGCTACGGGCGAATTCACCCACTACCAGATCGCCGACGACCTGCTGCTGGTGGAAGGTGACAACAGCGTCACCGCGCAGATCGAGCAGAAGGTCGAGGCCCTGTTCGAGCGCCTGCAAAGCGGCGGCGCCGACAAGGACCAGTGGCTCACCCACGTGCGCGAGATCCAGCAGCAACTGGAACGCGACACCAAGGGCAGCAACATCGACAGCGCCGAGCGCAACCACGAGGTGCGCATCAAGGAAAACCGCCAGCGCCGCCTGGCCGAGCTGGTACGCGAAGACGCCCTGCCGGAAAAACTCTTCCGCCGCCTGGACGACGACGAGCGCGGCGGCCTGGATTACACCCTGGCGCTGGTCGAGATGCTCAAGGACCGCCTGGAAAACGAAGGCAGCGGGATCATCCCGGCGCTGGAGAAGAACGCTGCACGCTTCAAGGAACTGGCCGAGAAGCTGGAGTCCTCGGAGCTGGCCCGCGAGTTCGAACGCCTCAAGGAAACCACCGGTGGCGGCCTGATGGCGCGCCTGAGCGGCAAGGACAAGCAGGCCGAAACCGTGCTTACCCAGGTCAAGGACACCCTGCGCGACAGCCTGTTGTTCTACGTGCGCCATGTGGCCGCGCGCGAAGCAGCGCAGCTGCTGCGTGAGTTGTCCGACTGGCTGGGCCGCAAGGAATCGGTCGACCAGAGCGGTCGCGCGGTGTGGAACGGCTTTGTCGGGCGCCTGCAGGACGGACGCAATGCGGTCGACCAGCTGCTGCGCCGGACCGAAACCGACATCAGCAAGATCGACGCCAGCATCAAGGAGAAGCACGCCACGCTGATCCCTCTGGCACTGGTGCAGAACAACGAGGAACAGGCGGTGGACAGCGCGCAGGTGCGCGAATGGGCCAAGGACGCGTTCAAGGACTTCGGCGGCTCCAAGACCCTGTTCGGCAAACTGCAGGACGAGGAGGGCCAGGAAGAACTGCTGTCCAAACTGCGCGCCAAGGCAGTGCAGCAACTGCCCAAGCAGGCCCCGGGCACCGACCCGCTGCTCAGCGCCCTGGCCGCACTGACCCCGGACGAACAGCGCGAGAAGTTCCGCCAACTGCTGCAACGCGCCATGCCGTGGACCCCGCTCAACCTCAACGGCGGCTTCGGCATCGGCAAGGACCGCTATACCTGCCTGGTCGGCGTGCAGGACGCCAGCGAATTCAAGCGCACCTATGGCGCCATGCTCGGCCAGTGCCTGCCGCAAGGCACCGGCATGACCGCCGGGCAGATCCAGTTCGTCGAGTCGGGCACCCCTGGCAAGCTGATCTGCTTCACCGAACTCAGCGGTTTCCCGCTGCCGGCGCTGACCCCGCTGCCGACCTACCTGGCCAGCTACAACAAGGAAAGCGCCACGATCCCGCTGCACAGCCACAAGCGCATCAGCCAGTTCGTGCAGCCGATCCAGTTCACCCAGGAGCAGTACCGCCAGTTCGCCGAGGACTTCAAGCTGTACCTGCACGCAGTGGTGTTCGGGGTGTTGCGACGCAACCTGTCGGAGCGCTACGAACTGATGATCGACCAGGACTACTTCAGCATCGGCGACGAGTTCGCGATTCGCCAGAAGGGCCTGAACCATGTCCAGCGCAAGGACATCGAAGACCAGTTGCGCCAGCGCTACGAGCAACTGCGCAGCCCGCAACAGCTGGCCGCCATGGTGGCGCTGTTCGAAGACCTGCGCCGTGGCGCCTACAAGCCACAGATGCGCCAGGACGAAATCGGCGTATCGTCGCTGTACCAGACCTTCCCGTACAAGATCGCCGAGCTGCTCAAGAACGAGTACGACAACCGCCTCAAGCGCCAGGCCCCGGACAACGCCGAGCGCCTGCTGGAGCAGGCCCGCACCCTGCTGCAGCAGTTCACCGAGCCGGTCAGTGGCTCGCGCGCCGACGTCTACCGCGACGAGGTACACGACGAGCACAGCGAGAAACGCACCCTGCTCAAGGACTTCTTCACCAGCGGCTGGCTCGACGCCCTGTTCCAGCCGGCCGCCAGCGCTGCGCCGGCAACAGCGCCAATGCCCGGCATGGCACCGCCACCACCCGGCGCACCGGGTATGGCACCGCCGCCGGTGGCCGCACCGCAGTTCAGCTACCACCTCAGTGTGGCCGGCACCAACTATGGCCCGTACACCACCAGCCAGCTGCAGCAGTACGTGCAGACCGGCCAGGTTACCCGCGACAGCCTGCTGTGGCGCGACGGCATGGCCGCCTGGCTGAGCGCCGGGCAAATCGCCGAACTGGCCCACCTGTTTGCCCCGGCGCCGGCGGCTGCACCGCCTGCCGGCACC
>NZ_JAAHBU010000083.1 GCF_010671725.1 Pseudomonas brassicae
AGCCAGCTCCCACAGGTACTCCACTGTCCTCACGTTCAGTGATCCCCTGTGGGAGCTGGCTTGCCAGCGAAGCTTTTCAGGGCCTTTCGAAATTGGCTTGCGCGGCCTTGGCCAGGTCGGGCGGCAGGAAGTCCTTGTCCGGGTTGTAGTCCGGCTTCAGGTAGCGTCCCAGGTCGCTCAGGTCTTGCGGGCTCAGCGTGCCCGCTGCCTGCTTGAGGCGCAGGTTGTCGAGAATGTAGTCATACCGGGTGTTGTTGTAGTCGCGCACCGAGGTGTACAGCTGACGCTGCGCATCCAGCACGTCGACGATGTTGCGCGTACCCACCTGGTAACCGATTTCGGTCGCCTCCAGCGCACTCTGGTTGGAGATGATCGACTGCTTGCGCGCTGCACCTGCTCCACATCGGTGTTCACTGCACGGTGCAGGTTGCGCGTGTTTTCCACCACCTGGCGGCGCAGGCTCTCGCGCTGCTGCTCGCTCTGGCTCAGGCGCTGATACGCCTCGCGCACCTGCGAGCTGGTCAAACCGCCGCTGTAGATCGGGATGTTCAGTTGCAGGCCGATGCTGCTCTGCTCCACGTCGCCGCGGTAGTTCTGCCCGGTCAGGTTGGGGTTGCTGAAGCCCAAACTGTCGTTGTCGCCTTTCTGGTAGCGCGCCACCGCATCCACGGTGGGCGCATGCCCGGCCTTGCGCTGGCGCAAGGTTTCTTCGGCAGCGCTGACGGCATAGTTGGTGGCCTGCAGGTTCAGGTTCTGCTGCGCGGCGGTGTCCACCCAGGCCTTGGCGTCATTGGGCGAGGGCACCTGAACAGGCAAGGTGTGTACCACGCCCTGCACCGCGTTGTAGTCACGGTTGGTCAGGGTCACCAGCGCTTCGAAGGCGTCATCCACCTGGCGCTGCGCGACGATGCGGTTGGCTCGCGCGGTGTCGTAGCTGGCCTGGGACTGCAGCACGTCGGTCTTGTCCGACAGGCCCACATCGAAACGCTCGTTGCTCTGGTCGAGCTGGCGCTTGAAGGCCGCTTCCTCGGCCTTGGTCGAGGCCAGGGTGTCCTGGGCGCGCAGCACCGCAAAGTAGTTTTCGGCGGTTTGCAGGATCAGGTTCTGCTCGGTGGCCGACAGCTCCAGCGCTGCCTGTTCATTGACCGCTTCGGCCGCCTGCAACTGGAACCAGCGGTCGGCACGGAAGATCGGCTGCGACAGGGTCGCCTGCCACGAATTGCCGCTGCGGTTGGAGGTAACCGAGGGCTGGTCGATCTTCGTACGGCTGTTCATCATCTCGGCACCCGCCGAGAGGTTGGGCAGCAGGCCGGCGCGGGCCTGGGGCACCACTTCCTTGCGTGCGCCGTAGTCGGCGCGGGCAGCGGCCAGGTCGGCGTTGTTGTTCACCGCCTCCTGGTACACGCTGACCAGGTCGGTCTTGGCCGAGAGGGGCGCTTCTGCTGCCCAGGCCATTCCGTTGGAAGCACAAGACACGGCAAGGGCCAGTGAAAGTTTGCGCAGCATAGGGCGATCCTTGAGCGATTGAGTATTTCTGAACTGGTGAGTGTAGTAGCGCAGGCATTTTGCAACAATCGGCTATTTGCGCCTTTTATCGTAGTGCGCTTTGCACTGTTGGCGTTTCGTGCCGGCTCAGTCTATGCTGGGCGCGTTCTTGTCGGGGTGCCTTGCGTTGAGGCTGAGATCGGATAATTCCGGATCCCGTTGAACCTGATCAGGTTAGCGCCTGCGTAGGGAACAAGATTGCTCGTCTTCCCGCGAGCCCTCTTGTGTCGGCTCCGGGATTGTCATGTCAGCCAGTGTGGCTGCAGTGGCACCTTCCGTTTTCGGCACAGCACCCGCCATGGTGCGCCCGTGCCTTTCAGGTTCACTCCGACTGCCAACCCGTCTGGAGAGCCTGTGATGAGCCAAAAACAAAAATACCCCGCGCACCTGAGTGAGTCGGCCAAGGTCGATGAGCAATCCGTTCAGCCGTTTACCCGTTCGCGCAAGATCTATGTCGAAGGCTCGCGCCCGGACATCCAGGTGCCGATGCGCGAGATCAGCCTGGACGACACCCCCACCGACTTCGGCGGCGAGGCCAATGCGCCGGTGCTGGTCTACGACACCTCCGGCCCTTACACCGACCCCGCTGTGCAGATCGACGTGCGCAAGGGCCTGGGCGATGTACGTTCGGCCTGGATCGACGCGCGTGGCGACACCGAACGCCTGGGCGGCCTGTCATCGAACTTCGGACAGATGCGCCTGAACGACGTCGAACTGACCAAGCTGCGCTTTGCCCACGTGCGCAACCCGCGCCGGGCCAGGGCCGGGGCCAACGTCAGCCAGATGCACTACGCACGCCAGGGCATCATCACCGCCGAGATGGAATACGTCGCCATCCGCGAGAACATGAAACTGCAGGAAGCCCGCGCCGCCGGACTGCTCGACCAGCAGCACGCTGGCCACAGCTTTGGCGCCAGCATCCCGAAAGAGATCACCGCGGAGTTCGTGCGTGAAGAGATCGCCCGCGGGCGCGCGATCATCCCGGCCAACATAAACCACGTGGAGCTGGAGCCGATGATCATCGGCCGCAACTTCCTGGTGAAGATCAATGGCAACATCGGCAACAGTGCGCTGGGCTCGTCCATCGAAGAGGAAGTGGCCAAGCTGACCTGGGGCATTCGCTGGGGCTCGGACACGGTGATGGACCTGTCCACCGGCAAGCACATCCATGAAACCCGCGAGTGGATCATCCGCAACTCGCCGGTGCCGATCGGTACCGTGCCGATCTACCAGGCACTGGAAAAGGTCAACGGCGTGGCCGAAGACCTGACCTGGGAGCTGTTCCGCGACACCCTGATCGAACAGGCCGAGCAGGGCGTGGACTACTTCACCATCCATGCCGGCGTGCTGCTGCGCTATGTGCCGCTGACTGCCAAGCGCGTCACCGGCATCGTCAGCCGCGGCGGTTCGATCATGGCCAAGTGGTGCCTGGCGCATCACAAGGAAAACTTCCTCTACACCCACTTCGACGAAATCTGCGAAATCATGAAGGCCTACGACGTCAGCTTCTCGCTCGGCGATGGCCTGCGCCCGGGCTCGATTGCCGATGCCAACGACGCGGCGCAGTTCGGCGAGCTGGAAACCCTCGGCGAGCTGACCAAGATCGCCTGGAAGCATGACGTGCAGTGCATGATCGAGGGCCCGGGCCACGTGCCGATGCAGTTGATCAAAGAGAACATGGACAAGCAGCTGGCGTGCTGCGACGAGGCGCCGTTCTACACCCTCGGCCCGTTGACCACCGACATTGCGCCAGGCTACGACCACATCACCTCGGGCATCGGCGCGGCGATGATCGGCTGGTTCGGGTGCGCCATGCTGTGCTACGTGACGCCCAAGGAACACCTGGGCCTGCCGAACAAGGATGACGTCAAGACCGGCATCATCACCTACAAGATCGCCGCGCATGCGGCGGACCTGGCCAAGGGGCACCCGGGCGCGCAGGTTCGCGACAATGCGTTGAGCAAGGCGCGCTTCGAGTTCCGTTGGGAAGACCAGTTCAACCTGGGCCTGGACCCGGACACTGCGCGGGCCTACCACGACGAGACGTTGCCCAAGGACTCGGCCAAGGTCGCGCATTTCTGCTCGATGTGCGGGCCGAAGTTCTGTTCGATGAAAATCACCCAGGAAGTGCGTGAATACGCCGCCAACCAACCGGTCGAGGCTGCGGTTGAAGAGGGCATGCGCGAGCAGGCCGAGCGGTTCCGCCAGGAAGGCAGCCAGCTGTACCAGAAGGTCTGAGGCCAGTTACCGGCGGTGTGCTGGGCACACCGCTTCGCTGGCAAGCC